>NZ_JAUSYK010000001.1:1504066-1804880 GCF_030816855.1 Arthrobacter sp. B3I4
GTTCTACCGCCGGGCTTTGAAGCTGCGGCGTGAACTGCAGACCTCCGAGGAACTGGAGTGGCTGGAAACTGAACACGCCAACGTGCTGCACTTCCGCCGCTACGGCGGCTGGCAGTCGGTGACGAACTTCGGGGACGACGCCGTCGAACTGCCCGCCGGTGAGGTGCTGATCAGCAGCGGCCCGCTGGACGGGAACCTGCTGCCGGGCAACACGAGCGTCTGGCTCCGGTGACTTCACCGTCTGGGGAGCGCACCGGGCAGCACGGTGAGCGGGCGGCTACGGCCCTGCCGTCCGGGGTTTCCGGGGCGGAGCCGATGCCGACCCAGGAATTGATTTACGGCTGCATGGGGCTGGGCGGCAGCTGGTCGGCGGAACCGTACTCGTCCGCGCACGTGGACGAGGCGGCCGCCGCCGTCGGCGCCGCGCTGGAGGCCGGCATCACGCTCTTTGACCATGCGGACATTTACCGCAGCGGCAAAGCCGAAGCGGTGTTTGGCGAGGTGCTGGCGCAGACGCCGGGTCTGCGTGAGCGGATCCGGCTGCAGACCAAATGCGGCATCCGGCTCAACCAGGAAGGCTTGGACGCGTTCTACGACCTGAGCCGGGAGGGGATCCTGGAAAGGGTCAACGGGAGCCTTGCGCGGCTTCGGACCGACTACGTGGACGTGCTGATGCTGCACCGGCCGGATCCGTTGCTCGACCCGGCCGAGGTGGCCAGCGCCGTCGGGCAGTTGATGGCCGAAGGCAAAGTCCGCGCCCTGGGCGTGTCCAACATGTCCGCTCCGCAGATCGAGTTGTTGCAGGACCGGCTGGAGGTGCCCGTGGTGGCGAACCAGCTGGAGATGAGCCTGTCCGCCCGGGCATGGCTGGAAAGCACCGTGCTGGTCAACCACGCCGAGGGCACGGACTACAGCTTCCCGCACGGCACCGTGGAGCATTGCGTGCGCCGCGGCATCACCCTGCAGGCTTACGGTTCCCTGTCCCGGGGGCTCTACACCGGGGCACCGGCGGCAACGCCGAGCGCGGCGGAGCGGGCCACGGCAGCCCTGGTGGCCGAGATGGCTGCGGCCAAAGGCACCACCGGGGAGGCGATCCTGCTGGGCTGGCTGATGAAGCACCCGGCCCGGATCTCACCCGTGCTCGGAACCGCCGAGCCGGAGCGGATCCGGGCCTGCGCCGGGGCCGTCGGGGTGGCGGCCTCCATGAGCCGCGCCGAGTGGTACCGGCTATGGATCACCGCCCGCGGCAGCAACATCCCCTAAGCCGTCCGCCTGCCGCTGCGCCCCCAACCGCCCGCAGGTGGGCGTCGGATGCGGTTTTGTTCGTATTGGTCGCCCCGAACGGGGGTCTTACTTGGCGGCGGGCGGTCCCGGGCGGCTAGCGTAGAGACATGACCTCTATGACCACCGCCGGGATTGTCCGGCCCCAACGCAACGTCCCGGCCGAAATTGCCCGCTCCTGGCTGCTGGTCAACGCCATGAAGCCGGAACTTTTCGGACCGTCGGCAGAGTCCCGCGCGGACGCCATCATCCTGGACATCGAAGACGCGGTGGATCCTTCCCAGAAAGACGCGGCCCGCGAGCACGTCGTCGACTGGCTGACCGCCGGTGGAAGCGCCTGGGTCCGGATCAACGACGCCACCAGCCCCTTCTGGGCGGATGACCTCGCAGGCCTGCGCGGCACGCCCGGACTGCTGGGCGTGATGCTCGCCAAGACCGAGTCCGCGGACCAGGTCACCGAGAGCTTCCACCGCATGGACGGCAAGACCCCCGTGATTCCGCTGGTCGAGTCGGCCGTAGGCATCGAGGAGGCCAACCACATCGCCAAGGCCCAGGGCGCCTTCCGGCTGGCCTTCGGCTCGGGCGACTTCCGCCGCGACACCGGCATGGCCGCCACCGCGGAGGCGATGGCCTATCCCCGCGCCAAGCTGGTCGTGGCCAGCCGCGTGGGCAACCTGCCCGGCCCCGTCGACGGCCCCACGGTGGGCACCAACCACCCGATCCTGCGCGAGCAGACCGGCATCACGGTGATGATGGGCATGACCGGCAAGCTCTGCCTCGCCATCGACCAGACCCCCGTCATCAACGAGGTCATCAGCCCCACGCCCTCCGACGTCGCCTGGGCCACCGACTTCATGGCCGACTTCGAGGCCAACGGCCGTGTCATCCGGGACGGCTCCGACCTGCCGCGCCTGGGCCGTGCCGAGAAGATCATGAAGCTCGCGGTAGCGTTTGGGGTGCAGCCGGCCCTGTAGCCGACCCCGATCCAGCAAGGAGACCCCGTGACCGATACCCGTTATCTGGTCCACGGGGTCTTTTGGGATGGTCCTGCGCCCTCGGCCGCCGGGGAGGCCCGGGTCGTCCTGCGCCTGCAGGACGACGCGGGGGCGATCCGAGAGGTAGCGCTCGACGCCGGAACCCGGCTCGGCTTCCGCGTCACCGCCCCGGGGAAGCGCTGCCTGGGCCACCACAAGGTCCACGGTCCGGCGGAGCGCGACTACGTCCGCTGCGCGGAGCGGGCCGCTGCCGAGCGCGGTCACCAGTGCGGCACCTGTTTCGCCGTCGACGATTCCCGGCTGGTCCACGATTTCCACCGCGGCGGCCGCGTGCCGGCGGGGCTGCGGGCCTATCTCATGCAACCGCACTGGCTGTACGTGGCGACCTTCGCCAACGGGGCCAGCAAGGTTGGCACCGCCGCGGAGCTGCGCAAATGGAACCGGCTCGCGGAACAAGGAGCCGTCGCGGCCCGCTACGTTGCCGCCGCCGACGACGGGCGGATCGTGAGGCTTCTGGAGGACCTCGTCACCCGCGACGCCGGGCTGCCGCAGCAGGTCCGCTCGACGGCGAAGGCCGCCGGGATCGCCGCGCCGCTGCTCCCTGCCGACGTCGATGCCCGCAACGCCCGCCGGGCCGCCGGAGCCCGCGCAGTGCTGGCCGTCGCCGGCAGTGAGGGGTACCGGGTCGTGGACGAGCAGTGGCGGCGGCCCCGGTTGGCGGACGCCGCAGCCGTCCCGGCGCTCCGGCACGCCTACCCGCATGATCTCGGCTCCGGCACGCACGGCTTCGAGACCACGGCGCTGAGCGGCAGCGTTGCCTTGGCCCGGCTCGACGGCGCGGACTTGGACTTCGTGGTGAACCTCGCCAGCCTGAAGGGGCGGACCATCGAACTCGGCCAGCACCGCTCGGAGGTCCCGGCGGTCCAGGAGTCCCTGTTCTGAAGCGCAAATTACCTGGCGACGCGCAAAAGTCCGGACGCGCCCGGTATTCCCGCGTCGGTGGGTAATATCCGCGGCGCCGGGAACCAGGCGCGTCGCAGAGCGACCCACTGCTCCCCGTAGAATGGCACGGTGCTGAACGAATTCTGGGCTACCGCATCAACCACCTACAAGGTGCTCGTTTTCAGCGCCATGGGACTGATCGCCGTCGGCATCATTCTTAACCTGGTCGGCAACAACACCGGCAACCAGGGACTCGCCATGACCTCGCTGGCAGTTATCGGGCTCGGGCTCATCCTGCACATCGTCGGCATCGTGGTCCGCGGCCAAACGATCCGCAGGAACCTCAAGCGGTAGCAGCGGCGTTCCGCAGCACGTGGCTGCGGGCGTGCTCCACCGCTGCCGGCAGGCTGTCGAACAGGTGCTTGTGGTGCCGCAGCGAGCGGATCACGCCGACGTTCGTGACGAGGTCCAGGTGCTGCGGCTGGACGCCCTTGAGCAGCACGGTCACGCCCCGCAGCTCCAGCGCCGCGATCACTTCAACGAGCGTGTGCGCCCCGGTCGCGTCGAGCATGCGGACCTGGGACAGCCGGATGATCGCGACCTGGATGTCCTTGACCTGGCTGATTTCCTGCAGCACCCGTTCCGCAGCGCCGAAGAACATCGCGCCGTCCAGCCGGAAGATCGCGATGTGTCCGTCGCCGGGCGCCGAGGCCCCGGGGATGGGCTCGCGCTGCACCCCGCTGAGCGAGGCGAACTTGCGCAGCGTGAAGACTGCCGCCGCGACCAGGCCGATTTCGATGGCCACGATAAGGTCGAATGCCACGGTGATCAACGCGGTGAGCACGAAGACGAAGGCGTCGGCCCGGGTGGAACGCAGCACCGCCGCGACGGTCTGCCGGGAGACCATGCGGGTGGCCGTGACCATCAGGATTCCGGCCAGGACCGCCAGCGGGATCCTGCCCACCCAACCGGCCGCCAGGTAGATGATCGCCAGCAGCACGAGGGCGTGCGCAATGGCTGCGAGCCGGGTCCTGGCGCCGGAACGGACGTTGACCGCGGTGCGTGCGATCGCCCCCGTGGCCGGCATCCCGCCGAAGAACCCCGCGGCGACCGAGGCCAGGCCCTGGCCGGTGAGTTCACGGTCCGGGCTGTACGCGCCGGTCGGCCGGCCGTCCGGACCCACCATGCCGGCCGCCACCCGGGCCGACAGCAGCGACTCGATGGCCGCGAGGGTGGCAATGGACACCGCAGGCATGAACAACTGGCCGAGCCCCGACAGTTCCATGGACGGCAACGACGGCGCGGGCAGGGAATGCGGCAGTAAGCCGATCCGGGGGATCTGGAGGTCCAGGACTTCAGCGGCGACGGTGGCCAGCAGCACCGCGGCCAGGCTGGCGGGGACGGCCTTGGTAAACCGGGGCAGCAGGTACATCACGGCGGCGACGCCGGCCACCACGGCCAGGGTCTGCAGCACCGCGGGTGCGGTGGCGGTGGCGGCGCTCTCGACGGCGGCGAGCAGGGTGTTGTGGCCCGGAACTCCTTCCGTGCCGGTGGCCATCGGCACCTGCTGCAGGAAGATGATGGCGGCGATGCCCAGGGTGAAGCCTTCGACGACGGGCCACGGGATGAACGCGACGGCCCGGCCCAGGCCGCTGAGGCCCAGGACGATGACCATCAGCCCGGCCATGACGGAGACCAGGGCGATGCTTCCCGTCCCGTGCGCCGCCACTACGGGAGCCAGGACCACCACCATGGCGCCGGTGGGGCCGGAAACCTGGACGGAGGATCCGCCCATCAGCGCGGCCACCAGCCCGGCAACCACTGCAGTGACGAGGCCGGCCTCCGCACCGACGCCCGAGCTCACCCCGAAGGCGAGGGCCAGGGGGAGGGCGACGATTCCTACGGTGATGCCGGAGAGCAGGTCCGTCCGCCACGACGAGCGCAAGCCGGAATAGTCATCCCGGGAGGGCAGGAACCTGGCGACCCGGACCCGGGCGCCCCGGAGCGCTGTCCCGGCGCTCACGAGGCGGAACCGTTCAGGTGTGCGGCGGGCAGTTGCTGGGCGAGCCGGAGCTGCTCGCCCGAGTCGGCGAGGCTGTCAAGCAGGAAGATCCGGGCGATGGCCAACAGCTCGGCGATTTTCGGGTGCGCCAGCCGGTAGGTCACCACGTTGGCCGTCCGGACCGACGTCACCACCCGGTGCCGGCGGAGCGTGGCGAGGTGCTGGGAGAGGTGCGAAGCCTCAAGACCTGTTTCAGCAAGCAGGTAGCTCACCGGCGCAGCCGTGTCCGGAGCGGCCGCCAGCAGTTCCAGGACCCGGATACGCGCGGGATGCGCCAAGGCCTTGAAGAGGTTGGCTTTGATCTCATACAGGGGAGTCTGGGCTGCTGGAATCATGGGGCTCTGGGCTCTCTCGGCGGATGAGCGCCGGGGGAGCGCTGCACCGTGAATTGATGGAATGATCGTTTCATCATATCGTGCCCCGAACGCCCTCCGGCGACGGGGTGGTGGGCTGGCAGCCACGCCGCAGGAGCGTGTCCCGCCGCCGGGCGTAACCCGCAGAGCCGCAGCAGGCCGGGCGCTAGGCTGGAACCATGACAATCAATCCGGACCTGCAGGGCCGCAGCTACCCTGCCGCAGAGGTGTATGACGTCGGGCGCGAGAAGATCCGCGAGTTCGCCCGCGCTGTCAAAGCAACCCACCCCGCCCACTTCGACGTGGACGCCGCCCGGGCCCTCGGGCACGGCGACCTCGTGGCACCGCCCACCTTCGCGATCATCGTCGCCCAGCGCGCCGATGCGCAACTGATCGAGGATCCGGAGTCAGGGATCGATTTCTCCCGCGTGGTCCACGCCGACCAGCGCTTCGTCCACCACCGGCCGATCGTCGCCGGTGACCGGCTCGTCGCCGAGCTGCACGTCGACGGCGTCCGCGCCATGGGAGGTGGCGCCATGATCACCACCCGTTCAGAGATCTTCGCCCTCGCCGGAAGCCCCGCAAGCAATGCGTCGGGCGGTGACCCGGAGACCGGGACGCGCGAAGCGGTCGCAACCACCACCTCGTCCATCCTGGTCCGCGGAGAGGGACAGTAGCGCATGCGCCCCACACTTTCAGAGCTCACCGTCGGCCAGGACCTTGGCAGCCGCAGCATCGACGTCACCCGAACCGACCTCGTCAAGTACGCCGGCGCCTCCGGCGACTTCAACCCGATCCACTGGAACGAGGCTTTTGCCTCCAGCGTCGGCCTTCCCGGGGTGATCGCCCACGGCATGTTCACCATGGGGGCCGCCGTGCAGCTTGTGACCGACTGGGCCGGCGACCCGGCCGCCGTCGTCGACTTCCAGACCCGTTTCACGAAACCGGTGCCGGTCGCTGACACCACGGGCACTCCGGAGGCCGGCGCCGCCATCGAAGTCAGCGCCGCGGTCGGCGCGCTCGACGCCGAGGCGGGTACCGCCCGCGTGGATCTCACCGTCGTCGCCGGCGGCCAGCGAGTCCTGATGAAGGCCCAGGCCGTCGTCCGGCTGGGCTGACCGGATGACGCGCTTGTGAGGGTGAACGCCGCCCAAAGCCTTGAGGTCACCCGGTGGCGCAACGCAGTAGTGGCCGCTTATGCCTTCAGCGGCATAGCCTTCGCGAGCTGGGTGTCCCGGCTTCCCGCTATCCGGGACGGGCTGGACCTCACCCCCGGAAACGTCGGGCTCCTGCTGCTGTGCATGACGCTGGGCTCCTTCGTCTCGGTGTCCGCGTCCGGGCTGATCGTGCTGCGCTTTGGCTCCAAGCAGACCATCCGGATCGGCAGCATCATGGTGGGCGCCGGCCTTGTCCTTGCCGGGTTCGGCACCTCCGTCCTGGTCAACCCGCTGGCAGTTGCGGCCGGCCTCGTGGTGGTCGGCCTCGGGACGGCCAGCTGGAACACTGCCTCCAACGTCGAGGGCGCCGCCGTGGAGCGGGCGGTCAGGCGGCACATCATGCCTCGCCTGCACGGCGCGTTCAGCCTCGGCACGGTCGCCGGCGCGGGAGCCGGTGCCTGGGCGGCAGGAGCATCGGTGCCCGTCTTCTGGCACCTGAGCGTCGTCGGCCTGCTGGTCGCCGGTTCCGTGGCCACGGCCGCCGGCTGGTTCCGGGCCGACATCACCGAGGTGGAAGAGGCCGCGGCTTTCCGGCCGGACACGGCGGACACCTTCGAGGATCCCTCCACCGGCCCGCTCCCGGTCATCAGCCAGACCACCCGAAACCCGGCAGCGCCGCTGGACAACAAGCGGCAGATTGCGCAGGCGTGGCGGGACCGCAGGACCCTGCTGCTGGGCGTCCTGGTGCTGGGACTGGCCCTTGCCGAGGGTGCAGCAGGGGATTGGGTGGCTCTGGCACTCGCCGACGGCCACGGCCAGTCGGACGCCGCCGGCGCGGCCGGCTACGGACTCTTCGTCACCTTCATGACCGTGGGGCGGTTCGCCGGGACCCTGGTGCTGGACCGCTACGGCCGCGTTCCGGTGATGCGCTGGTGCGCAGCGCTGGCTGTGGCGGGGCTCGGGTTGTTCGTCTTCGCTCCGGTTCCCTGGCTGGCCTACGTGGCCCTGGCTGTCTGGGGGCTGGGTGCCTCGCTGGGCTTCCCGGTGGGCATGTCCGCTGCCGCCGATGACCCGGTCAAAGCCGCCGCACGGGTCTCTGTCGTGTCCACTATCGGCTACGGGGCGTTCCTTTGCGGACCGCCCCTGCTGGGTCTGCTGGCCGAGCACGTCGGTATCCTGCACTCGCTGCTGGCCGTCATGGTGATGCTGGTGGTCAGCTTTCTGCTGTCACCGGTAGCCCGCCGGCCCGCCTAGCCCCGCGCGCGACGGCGTAAGGGCTGGCCGGCTTTCTGAGGGACCCGGGGAACCCGGCTAGGCTGGAGGGGTGACCCAGACACTGCTTTCTGCCCTGACCACGGCCCGCGTCGGCGGTCCCGCCGCCCGCTACATCGAAGCCGGCACCGAAGCGGAGATCATCGACGCCGTCCGGACGGCCGACGCCGGCGGCGAACCGCTGCTGATCATCGGCGGCGGCTCCAATCTGCTGGTCGGGGACGAAGGCTTTCCCGGCACGGTGCTGAAGATCGCATCCCAGGGGTTCGCGGTCAACGCGGAGGACTCGTGCGGCGGCGTCGCCGTCGTGGTTCAGGCCGGCCACAACTGGGACGCCCTTGTCGATCACGCCGTGAAGCATGCCTGGTCAGGCATTGAGGCGCTCTCCGGCATTCCGGGCGCCACCGGCGCGACCCCGGTCCAGAACGTCGGGGCGTACGGCGCCGACGTCTCGCAGACCATCGCGGCGGTGCGCACCTGGGACCGAGAACGCAACGCCGTGCAGACGTTCACCAATTCCGAACTCAAATTCGGCTACCGCGACTCCATCCTCAAGCAAACGACAATCAACGGCTCGCCGCGCTATGTGGTCCTCACCGTCGAATTCCAGCTGCCCCTGGGCCGGATGAGCGCCCCGGTCCGCTACGCCGAGCTGGCACGCGCGCTCGGGGTCGAACCCGGCCAGCGGGCTTACTCGAACGACGTCCGCCGTGAGGTGCTCCGGCTCCGCGCGTCCAAGGGCATGGTGTGGGACGCGGCGGACCGGGACACCTACTCCACCGGCTCCTTCTTCACCAACCCGATCGTGGCCGCCGAGGTCGCCGGCACGCTGCCGGAAGATGCGCCCCGCTACCCGGGCGGCGCCGACGGGCTGACGAAGCTCTCAGCGGCGTGGCTGATCGATAAAGCCGGTTACGGCAAGGGCTTCGGGCTGGACCCGGGAAGCGTCTCCGGCGGCCGGGCCTCCCTGTCCACCAAGCACACCCTGGCCATCACCAACCGGGGCGGAGCCAGCGCCGCTGACCTGCTGGCTATCGCGCGTGAGGTGCGCCGCGGCGTGGTGGAACGGTTCGGCATCGAGCTGCATCCGGAGCCCCTGTTGATCGGCGTCACGCTCTAGACCCCTGTGCTCGGCGGTTTCGCCAGTCCGCGGGACCGCCTAGTTGCGGCCGCGGCGGGGAGCGACCTTGCTGAAGAGCATAAAAGTGAAGCCGGAGGCAGCGGCGCCCAGCAGGAAGACCTGGCAGAACGCCACGGACTGGGCACTGGGTCCGCTCCGCAGCACCAGCCCGGCGCCGGCGAAAGCCACCGCCCCGACCAGCAGGACCACCGAACCCAGCAGGAAACTTTGCACGGTGGCGGGGAACTCCGCGCCGGGATCGAAGGACAGTTCCCGCCGCTCGGTGCCCTGCGCGGCCGGTCGTCGGGGCTGAAGTGAGGCTGCAGTGACGAAGCTGGCCATCGCAACGGCCATCGATACTGTGGAGACCGTCTGCAGCGACGTCATCAAAGGGGAGAGGCGCGGACCGCCGGCGATGGCCACGGCAAGGCCCGCAACCATTCCTGCCGCGCTGGAGACCCAGCCCAGTAGGGCCAGCCTCCTGCATAGCGGGCGCAGGCGCGGCCACACATCACCCAAAGTCATGGGTCCAGCTTAGGGAAAAGGGCTGGACGCAGGCTGGGAGGGCCCCGGCACTCTCCGGGTGTCCCACCCGCCCTAGGATGTTGCCATGGCAGCGGTGGTGCGTGCGCGTTTGAACCGGCAGGTTATGGGGCGGCTGCGCCTGGCCTCGCAGGGGCTCATCGGTCCGGGCTTCGGGTCGGCTCCGGAGGCTGTGCGGTCGATGACTGCGATGCAGGCGCAGGATTTGCCGGCGTCGTTGTGGGCCGTGGGGCAGCGCGTGCCGGGATCCCGCGCAGCGGATGTCCGTTCGGCCTTGGACCGCGGCGGGATCGTCCGTTCCTGGCCGATGCGCGGCACCCTGCACCTGCTGGCACCGGAGGACCTTAAATGGATCCTCGCCATCACCTCAGGCCGCGTTCTCAAGAGCCTCGCCGGCCGCCACCGGCAGCTGGACATCTCCGCCGCCGACGTAGACACCGCCGCCGGCGCCGCCCTGCAGCGGCTCGCAGGCGGTGCCGCAGCCAGCCGGGCGGAACTGTTCGGGGTTTTCGAGCGGGCCG
The DNA here is from genome assembly GCF_030816855.1 of Arthrobacter sp. B3I4. Lineage (NCBI taxonomy): Bacteria > Bacillati > Actinomycetota > Actinomycetes > Micrococcales > Micrococcaceae > Arthrobacter > Arthrobacter sp. B3I4. Next base: position 1,514,313 of record NZ_JAUSYK010000001.1, read on the forward strand.
GCCAGTCCACCGCAGGCCAGCGGGGCATCCATCTGCTGGCAGCGCTGTGCCAGGAGGCGATACTGGTGCTGGGTCCGCTGGCCGGGAACCAGCAACTGGTGGTCGGCTTTGACGACTGGATTCGGCACTCGCGGTCCCTGGACCGTGCCGAAGGTATCGCCGAGTGGCTGCTGCGGTATTTTCGCAGCCACGGACCGGCCACGGAGCGGGACTTCGCTTGGTGGTCGGGGATTCCCCTGACGGAGACACGGGCGGCGTTGGCTGAGGTGTGCGACCAGCTGGTGGGGCTGGAATTCGACGGGCGGCAGTACTGGCTTTCGCCGGACGCAGCTGCCCTGCTCGACGACGGCGTGCCCGGCCAGCGCACTGTCCTGGCGCTTCCTGCCTTCGACGAGTTTCTCCTGGGCTACACGGACCGGTCCGTCGTGCTGCCCGCACACCACTCGGACAAGATCGTCCCCGGCGGCAATGGCGTCTTCAAGCGGACCATTGTAGCCGGCGGGCAAGTGGTCGGCACCTGGGCGGCTGCCTGGAACAGCCGGGGCGCCGCCGTCGTGCCCGAGCCTTTCGACGCCGTTAACGGCCTGCGGCCCGCGGCTCGAAAATCCTTTGAGCTGCAGGCCGCGAAGTACCGGAGATTCGTCGGGGGCTGAACCCCCTGCCGGTGCTTAGAGCTTTCCGGTGGCGATGTTGAGCATGCGCCGCAGCGGCTCCGCCGCACCCCAAAGCAGCTGGTCGCCCACGGTGAAAGCGCTGATGTACTCCGGGCCCATTTCCAGTTTCCGGATGCGGCCCACCGGGATCTTCAGAGTGCCCGACGCCGCCACCGGGGTGAGGTCCGCCATTGAGGCTTCCTTGGTGTTGGGCACCACGGTCGCCCATTCGTTGTCCGCGTCGATCAGCTTCTCGAGCTCAGCGACCGAGAGATCCTCGCGAAGCTTGAGCGTGAGCGCCTGGGAATGCGAACGCATGGCTCCGATCCGGACGCACAGCCCGTCCATGACCACCCGGTCCCCGCCGGAAGTGCCGAGGATTTTATTTGTTTCGACGCCGGCCTTCCACTCTTCCTTGGACTGGCCGTTCCCGAGGTCCGCATCGATCCAGGGGATCAGCGAGCCGGCCAGCGGCACGCCGAACTGGGTGGCGTCGATGTCGGTGCGCTGGTGGGCCAGAACCTTCCGGTCGATGTCGAGGATGGCCGACGCCGGGTCGTCCAGGTCGCTGCTGACCTGGGCGTTGAGCGTGCCGAACTGGCTCAGCAGCTCACGCATGTGCCGGGCGCCGCCGCCGGACGCCGCCTGGTAGGTCATGGAGGTGCCCCATTCGACGAGGCCGTTCTTGAACAAACCTCCGAGGCCCATCAGCATGCACGAGACCGTGCAGTTGCCGCCGATGTAGTCCTTCACCCCGCCGGAGAGTCCGGCGTCGATGACGTCCCGGTTAATCGGGTCCAGCACGATGATCGAGTCGTCGTTCATCCGCAGCGTGGACGCGGCGTCTATCCACAGGCCGTCCCAGCCGCGGCTGCGCAGCTCGCCATGGACCTGCTTGGTGTAGTCCCCGCCCTGGGCGGTCACAATGATCGGCAGCTTCGCCAGCGTCTCGACGTCGAACGCGTCCTCCAGCTTGCCGGCAGCACCCGCCGCCTCGCCGGCGATGCCGGGGGCTGCGCCGGCCGGCGTTCGAGGTGGAGAAGAAGACCGGGTTGATGCCGGCGAAGTCGCCCTCGTCCTGCATGCGCTGCATCAGGACCGAGCCGACCATGCCGCGCCAACCGACCATTCCAACGGAGGGGGAAGCTGCTGTAGTCATTGGGCCAGTTTAGACTTTTCGGCGGGCGGGCCGCAGTCGGTTACGTCACGCCCGGCGGCAGCCGCTGCGGACGAGCGTCACTCAACCGGCCGCGGCAGGTTGCGGGCCTTGCGGAGCTTTTCAGCCTTCCGCTCCTTGAAATACCCCGTCCAGCCGGCGAACAGCGGAATGAGCACCAGCGCGTACAGCCACCAGATCTCGCCCATGATGTGCCACTGGTCGGTCACGGCCATCTGGACGACGCCGTAGAGCATCAGTCCGAACAGGGCAGTCATCAGCAGGGACAGGAACAGCAGGCCGCCGGAGGAGTTCACCGGCTTGATGACGCCGAGGCCGTCGTCTTTCCGGACCCCGTATTCACCATCGGTGTAACTGACGATCTCGCCGTTCTCGGCCAGGCGGTGCTTTAGGGGCGTCTCCGGGGGCGGCTGCGGTGTGTAGCCGGGCTCCTGGGGGACGTCCCTGCTACGCCTCGCCACGGGAGTCCTTGAGGGTGGCAAGCAGACCGGCGTCGTCCAGCGGCGCGCTCTCGGCGACCTCGTCGGTGGCGAAGTCCGGCACCCCGGTGGCCCAGGACGCCCCGTCGCGCCGGATCAGCAGGTGTTTTTCGTCCTGGAGCGTCTTGAACACCAGGTAAGCCGTGCCGCCCGGGTGGTCCTCGACGTGCTGCCGGAGCACCCGCAGGGTGGCCTCCGCTGAGCCGATGGTGGGATCCTGGGCGAAGGCGAACCACGTGCCCAGGGCCCGGGGTTGCAGCATCAGGGACACCTCCGGGGCCTCGAGCAGCACCACGTTGTCCATGCTGCCTTCGGTCAGCAGGGACATCTCGGTCCAGCGCGTCGCCTGGCCCAAGGCGGTCGCGACGGCGGCGGCCACTCCCTTGACGCCGAGCTCGTCGTCATCTGTGACGACGGCGAGGTCCCGGGCCAGCAGGGAGGAAGCGCCTGCCGTATTCAGGGTGGAGTCTTCCACGAGGTCGCCGGCCCGGAAGACGCTGACGGAGCGGTCACGGGCCGGGCCCTCGAAGACGTTGAGGAGGTAGGCGAGCTCGCCCACGCCAAAACCAATGACGTCGACGCCGAGCTGCGGTTCCTGGGTCATCTCGTGCTGGACGGTCATCTGTGTCTCCTAATCTCCGAAGCCGAAGAAGTTGGCCACGGACTTTCCTGCATCTTTGACGTTATCGGCGGTGTCGCTGACGAACTTGCCGGGATCCTTTACCGCGTTGACGATGCCTTCGCCGACGTCCTTGCCCACGCTGGTGATGGTGTCCCAGTTCTCGTACACGGCGATTCCCACGCTGGCGACCTGGCAGACGGTACCGGCAGGCGGCGGCAGGAAGCAGCCGACGCCGAGCAGGGCCTTGCCGGCGCTGGCTGCGCCGCCCTTGACGTCGCCGTCGGCAAAGCTCTTGACGGAATCAAAGGTGTTGAAGCCGACCCCGGCCCAGCCCAGCCCGCGGGCGATGCCGGACTTGCCCAGCCACTCCAGGCTGGTGCCCTTGCCCAGCCATGGTTTCTCGGCCACGAAGCCGCCCAGCCTGTCCAGCGCTGGGATGAACCTGTTGAGGTTCTTCAGGGACGCGGCGTCGGAGGCCTTGTCGATGGCGCCGACGGTGCGGCTGCCGGTGGACGAGTCCCTGAGCAACCCCTCGAGCGTCTTGTTGCCCGCGGTGGTCTGCCAAAGGTTGCGCATCTCGAAGCCCGGTCCGCCCAGCCGGTGCCGGCCCCTGGTGAAGAGGGCGTTGACCAGGCCCTCGCGCTGGTTCTTCAGCACCCAGCCGTACTGGCCGACAATTTTAGCCAGCGAGAGCGGGGTCTTGATGTTCTTCTGGATCCCCATGAGCCACCTGAGTCCTGCGGCGCCACCGGTCAGGATGCCGCCGGCCGCGGCCCATGCCCCGTCCCCGGCCCCATGGCTGAGGGGTCCGAGCGGCCCGCCGCCGGAGCCGGCCGCGGCGTTGCTGGCCTTCTCCTGCTCCTCGGCCTGGGTCAGCAGCAACTTGGACTGTGCCTTGAGGGCCCGGGCGGTCTGCTGGATCAGGGCACGGTGGCTGCCGTTCCACTCCGAGGTAAAGCGCGCGCTGTCCGCGCCCTTCCACGAGGTGTTGTTATTGATCGCCGCTGTGAGGGCCGTCGACTGCTGCAGCAGCGTCTCCGATGTCTGCCCGAAGTTCTGCGCCAGCATGCGAAGCTGGGCGACGTCCGCGCCCCACACGTTTCCTGCCACGATCACAATCCCCCTCTTTCGGGCAACAGCCTACTGTGTCGCCGCCACACTCCAACGCATTCCACCGGCCGCGGCCCACCTCAGCGTGCGCACCGGGAACCGGACGGCCCCAATCTAACCCGGTTGCCGGCATGCCGCGATGGGGTGCTCTCCCCATCCGAAGCCCGTCGAGGGCGCCGGACCCGACGAGGGCGCCGGAGCCCGACGACGGCGGGCCGGTGCCGTTACTGGCCGTCAGGCTCTGCCAGCAGGGCAGCCTTCCGCCGCCGCAATGCGAAGACCGCCCCAAAGGCGAACAGCTGCGTGACCACGACGAGCACGACCGCCCCGGCAATTTTGTTCCCGCCCAGGATCATGGTCAGCCCCACGATTGCGGACAGCAGCGCCAGCAGTGGCAGCAGCATGTAGCCGAGGACAAAGAGGGTTTCCGGCTTGCGCAGCATTACTTGGCCTCCGTCCGGCGCCACAGAGTGACGCGGTAGCGGGAGCCGTTCGCGGCGGTGAGCCAGCCGTCGGCCGGGACGCTCGCCTCTGCGGTCCAGTCGTAGCCCAGTTCGGGGGCGAAGGTGTCACCTTCCGTGGCGGTGTCGATGGTGGTGACCACCGCGACGTCGGCAAGGTCGAGGGACTGGGTGAAGATCTCCCCGCCGCCGATGATCCAGACCATCTGATGGCCCGGCGCGAACTGGGATTCCAGCAGGGCATCGTCCAGTGACTTGACCGCCAGCGCGCCCTCGGCTTCCGGCGTCGCGCCCCAGCCTTCCTGCCGCGTGATGACGATGTTTGTCCGCCCGGGAAGGGGCCGGTACTTGTCGGGGAACGATTCCCACGTCTTCCGGCCCATGATGACAGGATGCCCGGTGGTGAGCCTGCTGAAGTGCTGCATGTCCTCGGGCAGGTGCCACGGCATGGCACCGGCCCGGCCAATCACACCGGTGTTGGTCTGCGCCCACACCAGCCCGAGCCCCGTGAGGGTGCCGCGGAGCTGTTCGGTGAACTCGTTAAGTTCCGACGGGGTGCTGGTCTCGTTGCTCATACGGCGATCGGGGCCTTAATCGTGGGATGGTGCTGGTAGCCGACAACCTCGAAGTCCTCGAGGTTGTAGTCGAAGATGGACCCAGGCTTGCGGGTGAACTTCAGCCGGGGATAGTCATACGGCTCCCGGTCCAGCTGGGTGCGCACCTGATCCACGTGGTTGTCGTAGATGTGCACGTCCCCGCCGGTCCAGACAAACTCACCCGGTTCCAGGCCGGCCTGCTGCGCGATCATGCAGGTCAGCAGGGCGTAGGAGGCGATGTTGAACGGCACTCCGAGGAACGTGTCTGCGGAGCGCTGGTAGAGCTGGCAGGACAGTTTCCCGTCGGCGACGTAGAACTGGAAGAAAGCGTGGCACGGCGGCAGGGCCATGTTCTTGAGTTCGGCGACGTTCCAGGCGGAGACGATGTGACGGCGCGAGTCGGGGTTGGCCCTGAGGTTTTCCACCAGCTCGGCGATCTGGTCGATGTGGCCGCCGTCGGGCGTGGGCCACGAGCGCCACTGCACCCCGTACACCGGGCCGAGTTCGCCGTCGGCGTCGGCCCATTCGTTCCAGATGGTCACGCCCTGCTCCTGCATCCATTTCACGTTGCTGTCCCCGCGCAGGAACCACAGCAGCTCCACGGCGACGGACTTGAAGTGCACGCGCTTGGTGGTGATCAGCGGGAAGCTTGTGACCAGGTCGAAGCGGAGCTGGCGGCCGAAGACGCTGCGGGTACCCGTCCCGGTGCGGTCGGATTTGTGCGTACCGTGCTCCAGGACGTCGCGCAGGAGATCTTCGTAGGGCGTTGGGATGCTCACCGTCCCAGTCTACTGAGAGAACGGGCTTGCCGGCCCTACCTTGGGTGCCGGCCGAGCCTGGTGCGCACCAGCGCTACGAGCGCTTCGTCGTCGAGTCCTGCGGCGCGGGCAGCCGCGATGCAGCCGTCGGCGGCGGCTATCAGCGCCGCATCGTGCGCCGGGGGCGGCTGCTTCGGTGCGGTGCGGCCTGGTGCTTTGGCGGAGGGTCCGGCGGATGCAGCGGCGGCGGGGACAGCGACCGAGGTTCCATTGCGGCGTCCGGTGGTGATCACGCCGGCCTGTTCGAGTTCCCGGTAGGCCCGGCCCACCGTTCCGGCCGCGATCCCCAGGTCTGCCGCCAGGCTGCGGATCGTGGGCAGCCGCGTTCCCGGCGGCAGCGCCCCGACCGCCACCAGCGAAGTGATCTGCGTGCGGATCTGCTCATAGGGCGGCGTGGCCGAGCGCAGGTCGACGGAGATGCCCGCGGTCATGCCACGGTCTCGCGGTCCCGTCGCGGGGCGGGGCCGGCGGAGGAACGCACCGGCCCGGTGAGGGGAACGACGGCGATCACGGTGGCCGCGCTCCCAAGGATGGCACCGGCGAGGGTTGCCGGCCACCAGGTGCCGGAAGAGGGATTGATCGGCTCGCCGAAGGAGCCGGCCACGAAGACAGCAGCCCAGGCCGGGCTTTGCGTGAGCAGCAGGACGGCGGCCTGGGCTACAAAGAGGGCCGCGAGGGTCCGCACAGCGCGGTGGACGGTGATCGCCCGCAGCGCAGCATCCATGCCGTCGGCCAGGGCGGGCACCCCCTGGCGGAGTCTGGCTGCGGCGAAGGCCGGCACCGCGGCGGCCGCTCCGGCGGCCGTAAGGAGCGCGACGGGAAGCACCTCCGGTTCCTGCTGCAGCTGGCTGCGGCCCGTTGCTGTGACAGCCAGGGCCAGCAGAAAGGTCAGCAGGGCCAGAATGGCGGTAGTCAACCAGGCCCGGCTCACCGGCTGCCGGGGCCAGCCGCGAGGCGCGTCCGCGGCGCCGTAGTTGCGCTGCAGGAGCAGCTCCCCGCCGGCCAGCACCAGCAGCACCATGGCCGCCATCAAGGTGACAAAACCGGCCATTCCAAGGCCGGCCGCGGCGGCCATCAGCCCCGGCACGACAAGGACGCCGGCCAGTAGCGGCACCGCCGCTGCAAGGCCGAGCAGGGGCCCGAGGGAGGACACCAGCCGGGCTGCCGGGTGCTGTCCGCCGGTGTGAGGACCGGCAACCGGCCGTCCGGGCGCCGCCGGCCCGGCCGCGGCTATCCGCGGAGGCTTCCAGATCCACATGGCGAGGAGCACGGCCATTCCGGCGAAGCTGGCCGGGTTCGTCCAGGACACGCCGCCGGAAGAAGGGTCCGGCCGGGCGGCAAAGTTGCCCGCGACGCTGCCCAGTCCCGCCGCGACCGTGGCCACGGTCCGGAGCAGACGGTTCATGGCGATGGTGCGGAGGACAGCGTTGTCGGCAGCGTCAAGGGCTTCGAGTTGGCGGCGGCTGGCGATTAGCCAAAGCACCAGCCAGGTCCCGCCGGCCAGGACCGCCAGCGCCCCGCTAAGCCATAGGGCAACCTCCGGCCCGGGAATGCGGCCGTCAGCGCCGGGGCTCTGGCGGGTGTACGGCCCATCCATCGTTGTCGTGGACAGGACCGGCGGAAAGCCCGGGAGAGTGGCGGTGGTGGCGATGAACGCCCCCGCGGCTGCGAAGATCGCCGCCGTGACGGCGGCCAGCCGGCGCGGCAGGAAGTCGCGGATCCGCCGGACGGACAGTACCGCCTCCCGCCGCAGCCGCCGGGGCCCCGGATAGCTGACCTGGCCAAGGGCGTGCACGCCCAGACAGCCGAGGATAGGCCAGCCCAGGGCCGGCAGGATTGTCCAGCTACTGGTCAGGGCGCCGCCGGGGTAGGGGTTGCCCGGAATAATGCCCACGTTCGCCGCGCCCTGGAGCGAACTGGCCAGCCAGCCGATGACGCCGACCCAGAGGGCGTGGGTAGACACCGACGCCGGCGATGTGCCGGTGTTGGGCGCCCAGACTACCCAGCGGAGCACGGCATACACGATCATGGCAGCAAGGAGCGGCCCGACCAGCAGCATCGACGATAAGTAAAACTGGCCCGGCACGAAATCCCCCAAGATTCAGCAGTTATGTATCAAGCGCTTGATACAAAGTAGGCTGGCTCGCCGCCGTGGTCAAGGGCCTCAGTCGTCGAAGGGCCGGAACTGCTCGACCGAAACGACCTTGCCTTTGGCGTGTGCGACGTGGCAGACCACGATTTCCCCGGGCGAGAGGTAGGGGTCCGAGGACGGCAGCAGGGCCCGCAGGCGCGAGTTCATGTGCTTGCCCAGCTGCGCGAAGACCGTGGGCAGAGCGGGGCGGTGGGTACACAGGGCCACCGCACGCTCCTTGTCGAAGAGTGACTCGACGACGTTTGCGGTCTTGTGCGGGCTGCGGCCGTGCAGGTGCTCGGTAAGCGACTCGTGCAGCTTCACCTTGGCGTCGACGGCCTTGGCGTAGGGGGCGACGGTGGCCACGCAGCGCAGCCACGGGCTGGTCACGACCCGGGAGGGGCTCCAGGCCTGCAGCAGACGTCCCACCGCCTGGGCTTGGCGCGTCCCGGTGGCGGCCAGCGGGCGGTCGCCCTCCGCCTTGGACCAGGACGACCGCGGTTTTGCCTTCGCGTGGCGGATTACGACCAGCGGCCAGGTGTCCAGCTCGTTGCGGGAGTGGGCGGTTACAAGATGGTCCAGCGGGGCGCGGTCGCTGGGGTTGCTCAGCAGGCGGGCAGCCTTCTCCGGGGAGCACCACATCACGCTGTCCACCTCCTTCCCGTCGGGGCGGAGCGGGGCGCCGTCGACGTCGACTGCCCAGTAGTGCACCACCTTCAGGCCGGCCGGGACGTGGTAGTGAATGGGCGGCAGCGGAATGCCAAGCGGCGCCTTCAGGCCGATCTCCTCTTCCACCTCACGTGCGGCGCACTCCGGAACCGTCTCGCCGGCGTCCAGCTTGCCCTTGGGCCAGGACCAGTCGTCGTACCGGGGACGGTGGATGAGCAGGACTTCGAGCTTGTCTTTCTTGACCCGCCAGGGCAGGGCGCCGGCGGCGACGACGGCGATCGCTTCGCCGAGGTGGTCGGTCTGGTCCGCGACCAGGGAATCGCTGCTCACAACCGGCAGCCCTAGCGCAGGCTCGTCGAGCGCTGCCGCGAACGGGAGGCAAGCAGCCAGGACTGGACGTCCTGCAACGCCGTGCCGTCCTCCGCGAGGTGGTGGCGGACCCATTCGCCGCTGGTGTCAAGGTGCCAGCTGGCGGTGTCCGGGTCCATGTACCGGCGCAGCATGTCCAGAACGTAATTGGTGTCATCCCCGCTGCTGAGCTGTACGAGGGCCTCCACCCGCCGGTCCAGGTTGCGGTGCATCATGTCGGCCGAACCGATGTAGACCACAGGATTGCCGGCGTTGGCGAAGGCGAAGACGCGGGAGTGTTCCAGGAAGCGGCCGAGGACCGAACGCACGGTGATGTTGTCGCTCAGGCCCGGGACGCCGGGACGCAGGGAGCAGATGCCGCGGACTACGACGTCCACCTGCACGCCCGCCTGGGAAGCCCGGTAGAGGGAATCGATGATGGCCTCGTCCACCATGGAGTTCACCTTGATCTGCACGCGGGCGGTGACCCCGGCGCGGGCGTTGCGGATCTCCGTCTCAATCCGGTCGATCAGCCCGGAACGGACCGACCGCGGGGCAACGAGGAGCCGTTTGAAAGTCGATTTCGGCGCGTAGCCGGAGAGCTGGTTGAAGAGTTTCGACAGGTCCTCGCCAACCTGCTCGTTGGCTGTCAGCAGGCCGAGGTCTTCGTAGTAGCGGGCCGTGCGGGGGTGATAGTTGCCGGTGCCGATGTGGCAGTAGCGGCGCAGTCCGTCGACTTCCTGGCGGACCACCAGAGAGAGTTTGCAGTGGGTCTTGAGGCCCACAATGCCGTACACCACGTGCACGCCTGCTTGTTCCAGTTTCCGGGCCCAGGAAATGTTGGCCTGCTCGTCGAAGCGGGCCTTGATTTCGACCAGGGCGAGGACCTGCTTGCCGGCCTCGGCGGCGTCGATCAGGGCATCGACGATGGGCGAGTCGCCGGAGGTCCGGTACAGGGTCTGCTTGATCGCCTGCACCTTGGGGTCGGCCGCGGCCTGCTCGAGGAAGGCCTGCACGGAGGTGGAGAAGGAATCGTAGGGGTGGTGCAGCAGGATGTCCCGCCGCCGCATCGCCGCGAAGACGTTGGCTGCCTTCGAGGTTTCCGATTCGTTGAGGTAGCGGGAGGTGTGCGGCACGTGCTTGGGGTAGTGCAGGTCCGCGCGGTCGATTCCGGCGATGACGGACAGTCCGCGCAGGTCCAGCGGGGCCGGGACGGAGTAGACCTCGGATTCCTCGACGCCGAGCTCGCGGATCAGCAGTGCCCGGATGTTGGGGTTGATGTCCGTGGTGACCTCAAGCCGGACCGGCGGGCCGAACCGGCGGCGCAGCAGTTCCTTTTCCAGCGCCTGGAGCAGGTTCTCGGCGTCGTCCTCTTCAACTTCGACGTCCTCATTTCGGGTGACGCGGAAGGTGTGGTGTTCGAGCACCTCCATGCCGGCGAACAACTGGTCCAGGTGGACAGCGATGACTTCCTCAAGGGCGATGAAGCGCGCGACCCGGCCGGGCACGGAGCCGGCCCGCGGACCGTCGATGGAGATCAGCCGCGGCAACTGGTCCGGCACCTTGACGCGGGCGAACAGTTCCTTGTCGCTGACGGGGTTGCGGACCACCACGGCGAGGTTCAGTGAGAGCCCGGAAATGTACGGGAACGGGTGCGCGGGATCCACGGCCAGCGGCGTCAGGATCGGGAAAACCTTTTCGGCGAACATGGCACTGAGCTGGTCCTTGGCCTGCTGGTCCAGCTCTTCCCAGTGCATCAGGTGGATGTGCTCGTAGGCCAGGGCCGGCCGGATCTGCTCCGCGTAGACCCGGGCGTGGCGCTGCTGGAGCCGGTGGGCTTCCTCGCCGATCTGTTCCAGGACCTGCATGGGGCTCAAACCAGCGGGGGAGGGCACCGCGAGGCCGGTGGCGATGCGGCGCTTGAGCCCGGCGACGCGGACCATGAAGAACTCGTCCAGGTTGGAGGCGAAGATGGAGAGGAAACCGACGCGTTCGAGCAGATACAGGTTGGGGTCTTCGGCAAGTTCCAGGACCCGGGCGTTGAACGCGAGCCAACTCAGCTCCCGGTCCAGGAACCGGTCGGGGCTGATGTCGCCCTCGGGCTCCAGGTTAGGAGCGAACTCGGGGATGTCAATCCGGTCCTGGGTGGCGCGCGAGGCCGGCACTTCGGAGGAGCCGAACCGGGCACGCTCGGGGCGCACAGCCTTGCCCGGCGAGGCGGTTTCAGACGTGGCTGTCCGGGCAGATTCCCGTTGCATGGTCTCTCCTAATGCTGGCGCGATTTAGCTTCAACCTTACAAGGAATCGCATCCCGGTGAGCCCAGATTCCACCCGGCCGGGTGCCCGCGTCCGGCCGGCCTACCCGGCGGTCCCCGGGGCGTACATCACGTCCATGTCCCAGCGGGAAAAGCCCAGCCGGCGGTACAGCGCGACGGCGGGAATATTGTCGCCGTCGACGTACAGCATTACGGCGTGCAGCCCCTGCTGCTGGAGATGCCTGATGCCGGCCACCGTCAGGGCCTTGCCCAGGCCGGTGCCCTGCGCCTCTGGGGCAACGCCGACGACGTAGACCTCGCCGATAGCGGGGTGCTCACCGTGCCGGGGGTGCACCTTCGTCCAGTGGAAGCCGAGGATCCGCCCGGACGGCTCGACGGCGAGCAGGAAGCCGGCCGGGTCGAACCACGGCTCGGCCATCCGGGCGTCCAGATCCGCGCGGCTCATGTTTCCTTGTTCCGGGTGATGGGCGAACGCGGCACGGTTGACCGCGAGCCAGGCGTCCTCGTCCTGGCCGGGGGCGAAGCTGCGCAGCGTTACACCGTCCGGCAGGCCCACGTCGGGCAGTTCCGAGGACGCCGTGGCGAGCCGCATCTTCCACAGCTCGCGGACCGGGACGTAGCCGTAACGCGCGGCCAGTTCCGCGGCCGCCTCATGGTTTCCGTGTGACCAGGCCTTGAGCCCGTCGAAGCCGCGCACCCGCTGCAGTTCACCAACCAGCCGGTCCGCGACGCCCTGGTTTCGGTAGCTCGGGTGGACGGCGACCTCCAGCACCCCGGTGCCATCCGTGTCCTCGACGACGACGGCGATCCCGGCCAGGTCGTTGCCGCGGGCCGGCCGGGAGGCGGCGCCCCGGTCGGCGGCAGCAGCGGCCGCCGGGCCTTCGGCGCCGGCTCCTGCCGGATCGCCGGAATAGTCGGGAGGGTACAGGGCCAGGGTCAGCACACTGTGCGGTCCCGCGTCCGCGACGCGAAGCGTCACGAGGGTCTGCTCGGACAGCGGCGGGTTGCCGTCGGAATCCTCGGCGGCGGCGGCGAGCGCTTTGACGTCCCGCATCAGCTGTTCATCGACAGTGCCCTTCAGGGTGAGTACGGGCCAGTTCTCCGGATGCGCAGGACTCATGGAGCAAGGCTATACGTCCGCAGCCGGCCCGCGGATGGATTCCGGCCGATTTGCTGCCACGGCGTGAGGGCACGTATAGTCGGTAACTCATTCGGCTGAACGGTTTGAAGATGTTTCTTCCGACGACCGGTCTGCGGATGTGAGGGGGATCCACCACTGGGGTGGCCTCGATACGTTCGACCCGTATGTCCTCCACAGCAGCGCCGTCAGGCGCAAAAGAGAGCCCCGCACTTGTCCAAGTGCGGGGCTCTCTTGTGTCTGCCGCAATTTAACCCGGTGCCGGGTCAGGCCTCGGTGAGTTCCCCGTCCGGCTGCCGGACCAGGGTCAGGCGGTATCCGACGTTGCGCACGGTGCTGATCAGGTTTTCGTGGTCCGCGCCGAGCTTGGCCCGCAGCCGCCGGACGTGGACGTCAACGGTGCGGGTGCCGCCGTAGTAGTCGTAGCCCCACACCTCCGTGAGCAACTGCTGGCGGGTGAAGACCCGGCCCGGGTGCTGGGCCAGGTACTTGAGCAGTTCAAATTCCTTGAAGGTCAGGTTCAGCGCTGCTCCGTTGACCCGTGCCGTATAGCTGGCTTCGTCGATGACGACGCCGGCCGCCCTGATCTCGGAGGGCGTATCGTCCTGGTCCGGAAGCGCGCGCGCAATGCCTAGCCGGATGCGGGCCTCGACTTCAGCGGGTCCGGCGGATTCCAGCAGGATGTCGTCGACCGCCCAGGCCGACGAGACGGCCGCCATGCCGCCTTCAGTCAGGATCAACATCAGCGGGGCGCTCAAACCGGTCGCCTTCAGCAACTGTGTCAGGGAGCGGGCACCCACTAGATCCTTGCGGGCGTCGAGCAGGACCATGTCGCAGGGGTCGGTCTCCAGCAACGCGGTGGGCTCGGCGGGAAGAATGTGGACGCGGTGATTGAGCAGTTCCAGCGCTGGCAGGACGTCCACCGATGACCCGGTGCTGTTCGTCAGGAGCAGGATGTGCGACATGGTTCCTCCAAGGGGTGTCCGCGCATCGTTGGGCGTCTGGGCCGGGCTTTCACCGTCCGGTATTGGGCCCCCGGAGGGGCCCGAACTGCGGCTAGCCGGGGAAGCGTAGCTGAGCTTCGAGTATACCTAAGCGCCCCCGCGCTGGCACTGTTTCGCTGCCCCGGAGTTGTTCTTTGGCGACACAAAACGTCCGCATAGGGCAGGATTGACCGGAGACCGCATCGACAGCCGCATCGGGAGAGCCGCAGTGAAAAGAGCCGCATTGAGAAGAGCCGAGTGAAGTCCTGGACCGTCGGCGTCGTCGGCGTTGCCGGACTCGTGGCCATCGTTGCCGGGGCTTACAGCAGCCGGGAGGTACTGCTGGCCGTCGCTGCGGTCACCGCTGCCTGCGTGGGCATCGGCTGGCCGCACTTCCTTGACATTCCCGCGAAGAAGACGCTGGCGGCCCTGATCGGCCTGCCCGGCGTCGGCTCGGCCGTCGCCGCCACGTACCTCCCGGCACCGGGTTTCCTGAACTGGACCCCGGCTTTCGTCGCCGGGGGCGTGATGGCCGTCTTTGTCATGCAGCTGATCCGCGGCACCGGCCAGGCCCAGCGGCTGGAATCCACGCTGGGCTCCTGCGCCGGAGTGCTGCTCTCTTGCCTGGGCGCCGGCTGGATCGCCTGCGCACGCTTTAACGGGATCAGGGAGATGCTGGTAGTTGCCGCCATCAGCGCCGCGATCGCCCTGACCGCGGGCCTGATCCGCTGGCCTGACCGGATTGTCGCGCCGCTGGGCATCATCGGGGCAGGGCTGGCAGGTCCGCTGGCCGGTCTGGTGATCTCCGATATCGCCGTTTTGCCCGCCGCCCTGGTCGGCGTCGTCGTCGGGGCCGTTCTGGTCAGCTTCCGGCGGCTGGTGATCATCCGCGGCGAAACCCTGAACCTGCCGGCGGCGCTGGGCATGGGCCTGGGGCCGGTCTCCGCGGTCGGTTCGCTGGCTTACTTCATAGACAAACTACTCCTTCACTAAGCGTTAGGATGGCATCATGTCCGTACTTGCATTTGAGATTTTCTTCCTTGTCCTGCTCGCCGTCGCCGGCCTTTCGATGGCCTGGTTCGCCGGTTTTGTGGTGTACCGGCTGTTCAAGGGCCAGAAGTAACCAACCCCGGCTGACACCCGTCCAGACCCCGTAGTTTCCAGAGGTAGCTGCTGTGCCGATTGAAATACCTACAGATCTGACACCCGAAATTGTTCCGCTGTCCTGGCTCATTGGTGAGTGGGAGGGCCGTGGCCGGCTGGGCGCCGGGGACGAGGATTCGGAGCACTTCCTGCAGCACGTTTCCTTTACCCACAACGGCCTGCCGTACCTGCAGTACCGGGCCGAGTCCTGGCTGACGGACGACGAGGGAACCAAGCTTCGCCCGCTGACCGTGGAGACCGGCTTCTGGGCCCTCGAGCGCAAACAGCGCGAGGAGGACGGCGGCCCCGGGCTTATTCCGGCGGACATCGTCCCGGTCCTCAAGAGCGCCGACGAAGTCGAGGAACTGCGCAACAGCGACGGCGGCTTCGACATCTCCGTCTCCATCGCGCACCCCGGCGGCATCTCCGA
The DNA here is from genome assembly GCF_030816855.1 of Arthrobacter sp. B3I4. Classification (NCBI taxonomy): domain Bacteria; kingdom Bacillati; phylum Actinomycetota; class Actinomycetes; order Micrococcales; family Micrococcaceae; genus Arthrobacter; species Arthrobacter sp. B3I4. The sequence continues at coordinate 1,529,347 of NZ_JAUSYK010000001.1, forward strand.
GCTCTACTATGGCCAGATCAAGGGTCCGCAGATCCAGCTCAGCACCGACATGGTCATGCGCGGCAGCCACTCCAAGGAGTACACCGCGGCCACGCGCATCTTCGGCCTCGTGGACGGGAACCTGCTCTGGCGCTGGGACGTCGCCAGCGGCAAGAACACGACGCCGGCCGGCGGCCTGGAAGCGCACGCCTCGGCCATCCTCAGCAAGGTCGACTGAACAGCCCTTCGTCGGGTCTCACTAGATTCCGCTGTCCGCAACAAACGCAGGGAGTAAAACAGTGAGCGACCCAGAAAACAGCGCCGTACCGCCCGGCCGGTACAGCGACCTCAAGGCACTCTTCTTCAACGGCACCCTCAAGAGGTCGCCGCAGACCTCCAACACCCAGGGGCTGATCGACATCAGCCGCCGGATCATGGAGAAGCAGGGCGTTTCAACCCGGGTTATCCGCACGGTGGACCACGACATCGCCAGCGGTGTCTACCCGGACATGCGCGAATACGGCTGGACCCGTGACGAATGGCCCGAACTGTACCCGGCCGTGCAGGAAGCGGACATCATCGTGGTTGCCGGGCCCATCTGGCTGGGCGACAACTCGTCGCAGACCAGGAAGCTGATCGAACGGCTGTACGCCCATTCCGGCGAACTGAATTCCAAGGGCCAGTGGGCGTTCTACCCGAAGGTGGGCGGCTGCCTCATCTCAGGCAACGAAGACGGCATTAAGCACTGCGCCATGAATGTGCTTTACAGCCTCCAGCACATTGGGCTCACCATCCCGCCGCAGGCCGACGCCGGCTGGATCGGCGCGGTCGGCCCCGGTCCCAGCTACCTGGATGAAGGTTCCGGCGGCCCGGAAAGCGACTTCACCAACCGCAACACCACCTTTATGACGTGGAACCTGCTGCACCTGGCCCGGATGCTCAAGGACGCCGGCGGCATCCCCGCCTATGGCAACCTTCCCCAGGAATGGAACGCCGGCACCCGATTCGACTTCGAAAATCCGGAATACCGCTAAGCGCTGCGGACTTCTACTTCATATGACTACCAAGAGCCCCCTGCTGTCGCGTCCGGGCGCCGTCGAAGCCGCCGGTGCGGATGCCGGCGTCGCCGCCCACTACGGCGAGCCGCTGCGCGAACAGCGCGCCCCTAGCTGCCGGCACCGCCGTCGTCGACCTGTCCCAGCGCGGCGTCGTCACGGTCAGCGGGCCGGACCGGTTGAGCTGGCTGAACACCCTCTCCTCCCAGCAGCTGACATCCCTGCCGCCGGGCCGGTCCACGGAACTGCTGCTGCTCAGCGTGCAGGGCCGGATCGAGTTCGACGCGCGGGTCGTGGACGACGGCGCGACCACCTGGCTGATCGTGGAAGCGGCGGAAGCTGCACCGCTGGCCGAATGGCTGAACAAAATGAAGTTCATGCTCCGGGTCGAGATTGCCGATGTGTCCGGGGACTGGGCCGTGCTCGGCACCACCCGGCGCGTCGCTGAGTGGACGGACCTGCTGGTCTGGGAAGACCCGTGGCCGCACGTCGGCGCCGGGGGATACTCCTACGCCGTCGTCGGGGAGGACGCCCACCCCGGCCTTGAACGGCCGTGGTTTGAGTACCTCGTGCCCGCCGCCGCACTGGAAGCGACCGTCGCGGACCGGCCGCTGGCGGGCGTTCTGGCCGCAGAGGCGCTCCGGATCGCGGCGTGGCGGCCCCGCTGGGGGGCAGAAACCGACGACAAGACCATCCCGCACGAGTTGGACCTGCTGCGCACCGCGGTGCATCTGGCGAAGGGCTGCTACAAGGGACAGGAAACCGTCGCCCGGGTGCATAACCTTGGCCATCCGCCGCGGCGGCTGGTGTTCCTCCAGCTGGACGGGTCACAGCACACCATGCCCGCTGTCGGCAGCGAAGTGCGCGCCGGTGACCGCAAGGTCGGCACGGTAACGTCCGTGGCGCAGCACTACGAGATGGGCCCCGTTGCCCTTGCCGTCGTCAAGCGGTCCGTCGCCCCGGACGAAGTCCTGACAGTGATGGACGGCGACGAGCCTTATACCGCGGCGCAGGAGCTCATTGTTGCGCCCGACGCCGGGCAGGTTGTGGGCCGGCAGACCGGTTTCCTCCGGGGGACCCGATGAACGGCGCGGGACACGACGAGGAGACGCTGGCCCTGGCCCACCGGCTCCTCGATGCTGCCCGGCAAGGGGACTCTGCCTTGTTAGAAAGCTACCTCGCCGCAGGAGTTCCGGCTGCGCTGACCAGTGCGGCCGGGGATTCCTTGCTGATGCTCGCCGCCTACCACGGCCATGCCGATACTGTCCGGCTCATTCTCAAGCATGGCGGCGACGCCAACGCCGCCAATGACCGCGGCCAGACTCCTCTCGCCGGGGCGGTTTTCAAGGGCTATACGGACGTCGTCAAGGTACTAACCGGCGCCGGGGCGGATCCCGACGCCGGGAACCCCTCCGCGCGGGAAGCGGCACGAATGTTCGCCAGGGACGATATCCAGGCGCTTTTGGCCTGATACTCCTGACCGGGCCCTCGAAGGGACCAAGCACTATTGACTGCGGAGGTCAGCTGGATCCGAAGTCTGCAGGACCAACTCGAAAGCGGCCTGATCGCCTGGTCGCCCATCCAGAACCGGCCGCCGGCCGAACCCCATCTCAGAACACCGCCAGACCCCTTCAATCCGTAAGGACAACCCCGATGGAAACTGTAGCGAAGCCGTGGGCCGCCCTCTGGTCCTTGGTGATCGGCTTCTTCATGATCCTGATCGACACCACCATTGTCTCGGTCGCCAACCCCCGCATCATGGAGGGCCTCAACGCCGACATTAACTCCGTGATCTGGGTGACCAGCGCGTACCTCCTGGCATACGCCGTCCCGCTGCTCATCACCGGCCGGCTTGGGGACCGCTTCGGCCCGAAGAAGCTCTACCTGACCGGCCTGGTCGTGTTCACTCTGGCATCGCTGTGGTGCGGGCTCTCGGGGGACGTCCACACCCTCATCGGAGCCCGGGTGCTGCAGGGCCTCGGCGCCGCGCTCATGACGCCGCAGACGATGGCTGTCATCACCCGGATCTTCCCGCCGGACCGCCGCGGAGCGGCGATGGGCATTTGGGGCGCCACCGCTGGCGTCGCCACCCTCGTCGGACCGATCCTGGGCGGTGTTCTGGTGGACGGCCTGGGCTGGGAGTGGATCTTCTTCATTAACATTCCGGTGGGGATCGTCGGGTTCATCCTGGCCCTGCGCTTCGTTCCTGCCCTGAGCACCCACCCGCACAAGTTCGACATTCCCGGCGTGCTGCTCAGCGCCGTCGGACTGTTCCTGCTGGTGTTCGGAATCCAGGAAGGCGAGACCTACAACTGGGGCACCATCACCGGGCCCATCACAGTGTGGGGCTTGATCATCGGCGGCATCATCGTACTCGCTGCTTTCGTCGCCTGGCAGCGGTTCAATAAGGGTGAGCCGCTCCTGCCGCTAGGCCTGTTCAAGGACCGCAATTTCTCGCTTGCCAACGTTGGCATTACCACCGTGGGCTTCACCGTGACCGCGTTCAGCCTTCCGCTGATCTTCTACTACCAGGTGGTCCGCGGCCTCACCCCGACGCAGTCGGCGCTGATGATGGTCCCGATGGCCGTAATTTCCGGGGCGCTGGCGCCTGTGGTGGGCCGCATCATCGACCGGGTCAACCCCAAATTCATTACCGCCGCCGGTCTGGTGCTGATGTCGGTGGCACTGTTCTGGAACGCCTCCCTGATGCACCCGGATACGCCCATCTGGCTTTTCCTGCTGCCCAGCGCGGTCTTGGGCTTCGCGAACGCCGGCATCTGGGCTCCGCTGAGTTCCACTGCAACCCGGAACCTGCCTCCGCGGCAAGCCGGCGCCGGTTCCGGCGTCTACAACACGACCCGACAAATCGGCGCAGTCTTGGGCAGCGCCGCGATCGCGGTGCTGATTCAGTCCAGGCTCGCGGCGGAACTGCCGGCGGCCCCCGGCGCCTCGGGCGGATCAAACCCGATGGCGTTTGACGGACGGTTGCCTGAGGCGCTGCACGAAGGGTTCTCGACGGCGATGGGTCAGTCCATTCTGCTGCCCGCGGCGGTGATCCTGCTCGGCGCGGCCGTTGCGCTATTCTTCGCCAAGCCGCAGGCGCACCCGGACTGGGACGCGCCCCGCACCGCCCCGGCCGGGGCCGGACAGGCCACGGCAGGACAGACGGCGAGCGGACAGAGGGCGGCAGAAGGCGCCCAGGCCCGGCAAGGCTAGGCTTCCTGCGGGTGCCTCCGCCGCGTGGCGCGGCGGGGGCGGCTTCAGCCGGGTGGCCGCCCCGGCGGGGGCTGGCGGGGGCTTCCGCCGGGCGGCCCGGCGGCGGGGGCTCAGCCCAGCAGCACGCTGGTCTGGATGCCGCCCGCCGTGAAGCCAAGGCTCCGGGCCAGCGCCAGTGACCCCTTGTTACTGACGTCGGCGCGCCACTGCAGGGTCAGGCCGGAGGCTAGGGCTTCGTGTGCCGCTATTGACGCGGCGAGCGTGCCGACGCCGCTGCGCCGCCATTCCGGCGCCACCAGGACCCCGAGTTGGGCCAAGATGCCTTCCCATTCGGTGTAGGCGCCGCAGGCCACCGGTGTGCGGCGGCCCTCCTCCTCGTGCAGTATCGTAAAGCGGTGTTCAAGTCCCGCCAGGCCCACCTCGTTGACGTCATCCGGCGGGCACAGCGCTTCGAGTTCCATCGCTTCCGGGTTCCCCTGCGAGACTGTCAACTCGTCGGAAGGCTGCCGCAGCGGCAGGTCGTCGGCGAAAAATAGCGCGGCCGCTCCCAGCCCGTGGCCGCCGTGCGTGCGGGTGATGGTCAACAGTGTGACGTGCTGCGCGAGTTCCTCATCGGTGTATCCGGCGGCGGCGTCCAGCGCCCATTGCGGCCCGACCAGCGCCGAGCTGCCGAAGAGCCGGACAAACTGCAGGGAGCGGGCCGCTTCGTCGGCCCGGGTCAGCCGGGTGCCCGCGGCGCCGGCAAAAGCGCCGTCGTCGAATCCCAGTCTGCGGGCCCACGCGAGCTGGATAATGTCGGCGGAGCCGGGCTCTAAAGTCATGACCCAACCCTACCCAGCCGCCGCCCCCAGCCGCGAAGCCCAGCCCGGAATGGCAGCCGGGAGACCCAGCCGGGAATGGCTCAGCCGAAAAGCACCGCAGCTTCCTCGTAGCGGTGCTTGGGCACGCTTTTGAGATTGCCGAGGGCCGCGTCGAAACCTACATGGACAATGTCGGTGCCGTTCAGGGACACCATCGTGCCCCAGCGCTGCTCGACGACAGAGTCGATCGCTGCCATGCCCAGGCGGGTCGCGAGGACACGGTCGAAGGCTGTCGGCACGCCGCCGCGCTGGATGTGCCCCAGCACGGTCGCCCGGGTTTCGATGCCGGTCCGGGCCTCCAGCTCGGGCGCCAGCAGCTCGGCGATGCCGCCCAGGCGCGGCCGGCCGAATGTGTCCAGCCCGCGTTCGGAGTGCGGCGATTCCTGCCCCTCCGGTACGAAGCCCTCCGCGACGACGACCAGCGGGGCGCGGCCGCGGTCGCGGGCGGACAGAACCCAGCGGGTGATCTGCTCCATTGAGGCCTGCTGTTCCGGAATCAGGATGGCGTGGGCGCCGGAAGCCATGCCGGCATGCAGGGCGATCCAGCCCACGTGGCGGCCCATCACCTCGGCGATCATGGTCCGGTGGTGGGATTCCCCGGTGGTCCGGAGCCGGTCAATCGCCTCGGTGGCGATCTCCACTGCGGTATCGAAGCCGAAGGTGTAGTCGGTGGCGTCCAGGTCGTTGTCGACCGTCTTCGGGACACCGACGATTTTCAGGCCCGCGTCGGTGAGGCGCTTCGCGGCGGCCAGGGTGCCTTCGCCGCCGATGGCAATGATCGCGTCGATGCCGAGCCGCTGCATGTTGGCCTTGATGACGTCGGGGCCGCCGTTGTTCTCGAACGGGTTAGTCCGGGACGTCCCGAGGATGGTGCCGCCCTGCTTGGCGATGCCGCGGACCAGGGCGCGGGGAATGTCAATGACGTCGCCCTCGACGACGCCCCGCCAGCCGTCCAGGAATCCCACGAACTCGTGGCCGTGGACTGCGATGCCCTTGAGTACAGCGCCGCGGATGACGGCGTTCAGTCCGGGGCAGTCTCCGCCGCTGGTGAGGATGCCAATTTTCATGTCTGGGCTCAAATCCTGGTTCGAAGGTGTACAGGCAGAGCGCCACGCTGAGCTCACCTAGAAGTGTACTGGCGCATGTGGGGCAGGACACAACCGTGCCCGGCACGCGCCAGCTGCAGATAGCACGATGCCCCCGCCGCGGGGCAGGGGCATCATGTGCTGGCGAAGCCGGTTGGGATTTCCCAGGCGGTTCAGGATCTGCCCGAGCGCTGTTCCAGGAAGGACTCCAGGATGATCGCGTTCCGCTGGTCCGGCAGGATCAGCCAGGCCGCCAGATAGAGCAGGAAGGCGGGGCCGGGGATCAGCGCGAACAGCAGGTACGCGATCCGGACGTACGCGACGTCGACGTTCAGTTTGGCGGCGATCCCGCCGCAGACACCACCTGCCCAGCGCTGCGGTCCGCGTTTCAGGCCTAGGCCCCGGACGGTGCTAAAGAATTTTTCCATGGTTCAAGACTTCCTTGTTGTAGTTTCTTTGTCACGTCCCCGGGCGGAGAGCAGCCCCCCGATTACCAGGGCGGCACCCGCGCCAATCATCAGGCCGATCAGCACGTAGGTTCCGTTCAGGACGACCAGTCCGAGCCGGGAGATGATGATCAGTGCCGCGAGGACGAGCACGATCAGGCCCCACACGATAGTTCCCACACGTGCCCCCGGGGTTCCGGCCGTCGAGGGATCGTCGAACGTGTCCGGTGTCGCGCCCGGGTCATAGCTGCTGCTCATGTCAGTTGCCTTCCTTCACGGTGATGTTGCTCAGCGTCCCCGAGACCTTGACGATCAGGCGTCCACCGGGCTTGTCCGTGTTGTAGTCGGTCTGCTGGTTCGTCATGCCGCCATGATTGCCGCGCCCATCGTTGAGGTTGGCCATCGTCAGGTCTGCCTGGACCTGGACCGGGACTGTATCGGGGACGGCTATCGTGACGTTACTTGCGGTGGCGTCCAGCCGAACGACGACGTCGGCGCCCAGCGGCGGGTTCAGGCTCAGTTTGGTCAGGTCCACCGTGCCGGTTCCGGCCGTGATGTCGAAGCCTTCCCTTGCCTGCTCAATGCTGGCCGGGGTCCAGGTGACGTTCTGGAGGCGGGCCCGGTCGACGTTGGGTATTGCGTTGAAGATCCCGCCGGTGACCAGCGCGACGACGGCGAAGAAGCTCAGGATGCCAGCGGTCCGCCCGCGGAGTCCGGAGACCAGGATGCCCAACCCAAGGACGGCCGCACCGCTTGCCCACGCCACAGCGTTGCCGGCGGTGCCGAGGGTGAGCACGTGGGTGGCGTCAAGGGCCTTAATTCCGCCGCCCAGCAGGAGGGCAACGCCTGTTGTGACGGCTACCGCAGGGGTTCCGGGTCCCTGGTAGCGGGGCCTGGGGACGGGTACCGGCGGCGGAGGCACGGTCCCGTACCCGCCGCCGTGCGCGCCGCCGAGCGGCGGGGCGGGGGCCAAGGGGCCCGGCGCCGACCAGGCCGGGGCGCCGGTGGTGCCCTGCTGCCACTCCCGGCCGGTAGGCCCGTACGAGGTGCTACCGAATGTGGCAGCGCCCACTGGCCCGTTCCCGGCGTCGCCCGGCGTGCTGGTGGGGGCGGCAGTGTTCACTGGACCGTCGGCGGGCCTGCCCGGCGCTCCGTAGCCGGTTGCGGTTCCGCCGGTTCCCGCGGGCGCCCCGGTCCAGCCGTGGCCGGCCTTGTTCCGCTGGGTCAGGTAGTAAATCAGCCAGATAATGCCGCCCACCCAGAACACGGTCCAGACGAAGGCGCCAAAGCCGTAACGGTCCCAGCCCCAGGCGCCGCTGCCTAGGCTGGGAAAACCAATAATGGTGGTGATCAAAGCGCCGGTCATGCCGGAGCTCCAGCGTCCCGCCGCGGCCTCCTGCACATGGATGCGTCCGTCCGGTTCCGGCAGCAGCGCCCACGCCAGCCCATAGAACAGGACGCCGACCCCGGCGAAGACCGTCAGGACGATCAGGATGCCGCGGACGATCAGCGGGTCCACGCCGAGCCGCTGCGCGATGCCGCTGGCGACACCGCCGATCCAGCGTTCGCGGCCGCGGTAGATACCGTGGCTCCGGAGCCAGCCGAAGAAGTTCTGCGGCTGGCCCGGGGGCGGCGGCCCGCCGGTGTAAGACGGGGGCGTGTAGGGGGGAGTGCCGCCGTACGGGGGCGCGGTGTCCCCGCCGATCGGGGGAGTGCCACCGGCGGAGGGCCGGTCCTGGCCGGGCGCTGCATCGAGCGGCGGCGCCTCCGGGCCGGGCCCGCCGGCTTCCGGGAGTGTGTCTGCGGTCCCGCCCGAAGCGGGGTCCGTGGTGCTTTCCTCGCGGCCCGCAGGGTTCGGGTCGTCCTCAGGGTGCGGAGTGTGCGGATTCATACTTCGATCCTCCGCCGGGAACGGTAGCCGCTCTACTGGGGAAGACCCTGAGCAGCCCCTGAGCTGCCCCCGGTTCGGCGCGAAAACGGCTCCGGGAAAGCCCGGTCCGTGCTTGGATTGAGCCATGACGACAGCTGTTTCCCGCCCGCCGCTGGCCCGCAGCAGCGACCGTGTCATTGCCGGAGTCTGCTCGGGCCTCGCCCACCACCTGGGCTGGCCGGTGCGGATGGTCCGTATCGGCATGGTGGTGGCGGCACTCGCCGGCGGGGCCGGCGTCGCGTTCTACGCCTGGCTGTGGATCATGGTGCCCACCGCGGACGAGAGCGCCAAGCGCAACGCCCGTCGGCCCGCGTCGCCGATTGCCCCGGCGGTGAGCGACGTCGGCACGACCGGCGGTGCGGGCGGGACCAACGGTACCGGCGGTGTCACAGGCGGACCCGCGGCACCGCGGCGGACGGTGTTCCCCGGCATGCCGTACGGCAAGGAAATCCTGCTTGGTGCCGGGTTGCTGCTGGCGGCCGGAATCCTGGTCGCCCGGCTGTTCGGACTGGACATCCCGCTCGGCACCCTGATCCCGGTGGCCGCGATCCTGGGCGGCGCGGCGATCGCCTGGATGCAGCTGGACGAGGCCCGCCGGGCGGGCATCGTGGACAAGACCAAGGCCGATCAGGCAGGCGGATGGGCCAGGCTCGCGGCCGGGCTCGGCCTGGTGGTCGCAGGGGTGCTGCTGATGGTCTCCGGCTCCGGATCGTGGGAGCAGACCTGGCTCGCGCTGCTGGCCTCGGTCGCCGTCCTGGGCGGAGTGGTGCTGGTGCTGCTGCCTTGGGGAATGAAGTTCTGGCGCGATCTGGAGGCCGAGCGTGCCGGCCGGGTGCGGGCCACCGAACGGGCGGAGATCGCGGCCCATCTGCACGATTCCGTATTGCAGACTCTTGCGCTGATCCAGCGCCGGGCCGGCAACGAACACGACGTCGTCCGCCTCGCCCGCGCGCAGGAACGGGAGCTGCGCGGCTGGCTGTACCGGGACCCTGGCCGTGACGCGGGCCAGCTTTCCGACCGGATCCAGGCGGCGGCAGCCGACGTGGAAGACTCCCTAGGGCACGCCGTCGACGTCGTTGCCGTCGGTGACTGTGCCATGACGGATCCTCTCGAGGCGCTGGTCCAGGCGGCCCGGGAAGCGATGCTGAACGCGGCCCGGCACGGCGGCGGGGCAGTCTCGGTGTATCTGGAGGTCACGGGCGAGGCTGCCGAGGTTTTCGTCAAGGACCGTGGGCCGGGCTTCGACCCTGGCTCCGTTCCGCCCGACCGGCTCGGCGTCCGGGAGTCAATCATCGGACGGATGCAGCGGCACGGCGGTACGGCAGCCATTGCCAGCAGTCCGGACGGGACTGAGGTCCGGCTCCGGCTGCCGCTCAAGGCGACCGCCGGCACGAACGGCAGCAACGGCAACAACGGCAACACTGGAAACGCTGGAAACGCTGGAGAGGACAGGCCATGAGTAGTCAGCCAACGGAGGGGAGCGCGGCAGGAGGCCCTGCCGGCGCCACCCGTGTCGTGATTGTCGACGACCACGCTATTTTCCGGTCCGGGCTCAAAGCGGACCTGGACTCGGGCATTGTGGTCGTCGGCGAGGCAGCAACCGTGGAGGAAGCCGTCGTCGTGATTGCGCAGACCCGGCCCGACGTCGTGCTCCTGGATGTCCACCTCCCCGGCGGACTCGGCGGCGGCGGCCGGGAGGTCCTGGCCGGCTCGGTGCCGCTGCTGGCCGGCACCCGGTTCCTTGCGTTGAGTGTCTCGGATGCGGCCGAGGACGTCGTCTCGGTGATCCGGGCCGGCGCGCGGGGCTACGTCACCAAGACGATCTCCGGCGCTGAGATCAGTGATGCCGTGCGCCGGGTGGCCGGCGGGGACGCGGTCTTCTCGCCACGGCTGGCCGGGTTCGTCCTGGACGCCTTCGGCACCGCCCCGGCGGACATCGCCGACGACGAGCTGGACCGCCTCTCGGCCCGTGAACTCGAGGTGATGCGGCTGATCGCCCGCGGCTACAGCTACAAGGAGGTGGCCAAGGAACTGTTTATCTCGATCAAGACGGTCGAGACGCACGTCTCCGCGGTGCTGCGAAAACTGCAGCTCTCCAGCCGGCATGAGCTGACCCGTTGGGCCGCGGAACGCCGCCTCCTCTGACCCGAAGATGCGCTATCACTTGGAGTCCTTAAACCCTCCTGGTAAGGACTAAAAGCGATAGCGCATCGGGGGGGCTACTTGGCCTTACCGAGGAAGTCCTGGAGACGGCCGACGCCGGTCGCGAGGTCCTCGTCGCCGAGGGCGTAGGACAACCTTAGGTATCCGGACGGACCGAAGGCCTCACCCGGTACGACGGCGACCTCCACCTCGTCGAGGATCAAGGCGGCCAGTTCGGCCGACGTCGCGGGCCGGACCGGCCCGCCGGCCGTGGGGAACTCCTTGCCCAGCAGTGCCCGGACGTCGGGGTACACGTAGAAGGCACCCTTGGGCGTGGGGCAGTCGACGCCGTCGATCGCGTTCAGCCCGGCGACAATGGCCTTGCGGCGGCGGTCAAAGGCCACCTTCATCTCATCGACTGCGGTGAGCGGACCCGACACGGCTGCCAGCGCAGCCATCTGCGGGATGTTGGAAACATTGGAGGTGGCATGGGACTGCAGGTTCGTGGCTGCCTTAATGACGTCCGCCGGGCCGATCATCCAGCCCACCCGCCACCCGGTCATGGCGTAGGTCTTGGCAACACCATTAAGGATGACCACCTTGTCACCGAGTTCCGGAACGGCGGTGGCGATCGAGGTGAAGGGCATGCCGTCGTACGTCAGGTGCTCATAAATCTCGTCGGTGACCACCCACAGCCCCTTGGCGGCTGCCCACTGTCCGATCTCCTTCACCTGCTCAGGGGAGTACACCGCGCCGGTGGGGTTGGACGGGGAAACGAAGAGCAGGATCTTGGTACGGTCCGTGACCGCCGCTTCCAACTGATCCACCGTGACAAGGTATCCCTGCTCCGGCCCGGCGAAAACCTCCACAGGAACCCCGCCGGCCAGCCGGATCGCTTCCGGATAGGTGGTCCAGAACGGCGTCGGGACGATCACCTCGTCACCCGGGTCCAGCAGCGTCGCGAAGGTGTTGTAGACCGCCTGCTTGCCTCCGTTTGTCACCAGCACCTGGGATGCCTCGGCCCGGTAGCCCGAATCCCGGAACGTCTTGTCCGCGATCGCCTGCTTCAGCTCGGGCAGCCCGCCTGCGGGGGAATAGCGGTGGAACTTCGGCTGGCCTGCGGCTTCGATAGCGGCCTCGACAATGTACCCGGGAGTCGGAAAGTCAGGCTCGCCGGCGCCGAAGCCGATGACCGGCCGGCCGGCCGCCTTCAGCGCCTTCGCCTTGGCATCGACAGCCAGTGTGGCGGATTCGGCTATGGCGGAAATGCGCTGGGAAATGCGGGCGGCCGGCATTGTGGGTCCGTTCTTCGCGTCAGTTCGGGGGCTGGATGAGGGATTCTACGAGATCTACTCTATGCTGTTCAGCGGATCCTCCGGGATGCCGGTGAGCGAATGTGACTCGGCCCGGAAACGGGCTGCACCGCAGGCCAATTCTGCCGGGCGCCGGGGGTCCGGACCGAGCCGGTTCGACGTGGACGCAGATGTTGCGTAGACTGGTTCTCCGGTGTTGAAAACACGATGATGGCGTGCGCCTCAGGGAAGCCTGCGGAAAACCGCAGTCGGAACAGTTTTCGATCCATAGGGTAGTGGCGCAATTGGTAGCGCAGCGGTCTCCAAAACCGCAGGTTGCAGGTTCGAGTCCTGTCTGCCCTGCGCAAGCTGTTCCGGGCTTTACCGGAACAAGCGCAGCAACCATGGTTCATTCCAGAGCCGGGTATCCGACATTGCGAGGATGAGTGAGGATCAGGTGACCGAAACAGCTGCCAGCAGCTCCAAAGGCCGCCCCGCCAAGAATGCCCCCAAGGCAGGCTTCTTCGCTCGGATCGCACTCTTCGTCCGCCAGGTCATCGGCGAACTGAAGAAGGTCGTTGCACCGACCCGCAAGGAACTGATCAACTACACGCTCGTGGTTCTGGTGTTCGTGGTCATCATGATGGTGATCGTCACCCTGCTGGACCTGGCCTTCGGGACCGGAGTGAGCTGGGTCTTCGGCGGAACAGGCGCCACGGACCGCTGACACGACCGGTCCGCAGACCGCGTGGTTCTCCGCCAGCCGGAGCTTCCACGGGGTGTGCGGAATTGAGTCATTTAAATGCATGTTAAGGCAATGAGGAAGCAGGAGACCAAGTGTCTGAGCAGGAGCTCGAGGTAACTGAGACTGAGCTGGATAAGAGCCAGGACGCCGCGGTGGAAGCCACGGAAGAGTCCGAGGCTGTGTCTGCTGCGCCCGAATCCGACGTCGACGACGAGGCCGTAGCGGCCGCCGAGGCCGACGGCGAGGCGGTTTCCGACGACGAATCCGACGCCGTCTCCGCTGACGAGACCGTATCCGCTGACGAGGCCGGGACCGAAGAAGAGGGCGACGCCCTCGCCGCCGCAGCTGCTACGGCCGAAGCCGATCCCGCTGACGAGTTCAAGGCCAAGCTCCGCCGCCAGGAGGGTGACTGGTACGTCATCCACTCCTACGCCGGTTACGAAAACCGCGTCAAAGCCAACCTTGAGACCCGCATCCAGACTCTGGACATGGAAGATTACATCTTCGAGATCCAGGTGCCGATGGAGGAAGTCGTTGAGATCAAGAACGCTCAGCGCAAGGTCATCAACCGGGTCCGCATCCCCGGCTACGTGCTGGTCCGGATGGATCTGACCGACGCGTCGTGGGGCGCCGTCCGCCACACCCCGGGTGTTACAGGCTTCGTGGGCAACGCCCACAACCCCGTGCCGCTCCGCCTCGACGAGGTCTTCTCCATGCTGGCCCCGGTATTCGAGGGCGAGCAGGCAGAGAAGGGCAAGCCGGTCAACAAGCAGAACCAGGCTCCCGTGGCGGTGGACTTCGAAATCGGCGAGTCGGTCATCGTCAAGGAGGGCCCCTTCGAGACCCTTCCGGCCACCATCTCCGAGATCAAGGTCGATTCGCAGACGCTCGTGGTGCTGGTCTCCATCTTCGAACGCGAAACCCCGGTCACGCTCGCGTTCAACCAGGTCAGCAAGATCTAGCTGTACCCACAGAATTCGCCCCGGGCTGCCTGCTTAGCAGCCTTGGAGCGGGCGGCCGCCTCGCCATGGCGGCCAACAACCTGAGACACGCTCCTGTGTCCCAGGACGTAATTGAGAGAAGGACCCTACATTGGCTCCCAAGAAGAAGGTCACCGGCCTCATCAAGCTGCAGATCCAGGCAGGTGCCGCTAACCCGGCCCCGCCGATCGGTCCTGCGCTTGGCCAGCACGGTGTCAACATCATGGAATTCTGCAAGGCGTACAACGCTGCGACGGAAGCCCAGCGCGGCAACGTTATCCCGGTTGAAATCACCGTCTACGAGGACCGCTCGTTCACGTTCATCACCAAGACCCCGCCGGCTGCAGAGCTGATCAAGAAGGCTGCAGGCGTCGCCAAGGGTTCGGCTACCCCGCACACCGTCAAGGTTGCCAAGCTGACCCAGGCCCAGGTTAACGAGATCGCCTCCACCAAGATGGAAGACCTCAACGCCACCAGCCTGGAAGGCGCCGCCAAGATCATCGCCGGCACCGCCCGCTCCATGGGTATCACCGTCGAAGGCTAATAGCCTTTCCGCCGGGCAACCGGCACCACCTAAACATTGAACTGTCGGGAATCCCGTGTGGAGATCCGACTGTGGCAGGGCCCAGCGCGGTCCGCAGACCACAACTGCACAAGGAGAAATAGCAGCATGGCAAAGCGCAGCAAAGCATATGAGGCAGCCGCCGCCAAGATCGACGCGGAGAAGTTCTACGCGCCGTTCGAGGCAGTGACCCTCGCCAAGGACACCAACCCGTCCAAGTTCGACGCGACCGTTGAGGTTGCGTTCCGCCTCGGCGTTGACCCGCGCAAGGCTGACCAGATGGTCCGCGGCACGGTCAACCTGCCCCACGGCACCGGCAAGGTTGCCCGCGTCCTGGTCTTCGCCACGGGCGACAAGGCAGAGGCCGCAGTCGCAGCCGGCGCCGACTTCGTGGGTTCCGATGACCTGATCGAAAAGATCTCCGGCGGCTGGACCGACTTCGACGCCGCCGTCGCAACCCCTGACCTCATGGGCAAGGTTGGCCGCCTCGGTAAGGTGCTGGGCCCGCGTAACCTGATGCCGAACCCGAAGACCGGCACCGTGACCGCTGACGTCACCAAGGCTGTCAACGACATCAAGGGCGGCAAGATCGACTTCCGCGTCGACAAGCACTCGAACCTGCACTTCATCATTGGCAAGGTTTCCTTCGACGCCGTGAAGCTGGCCGAGAACTACGCAGCCGCACTGGAAGAGGTCCTCCGCCTCAAGCCGTCCGCTTCCAAGGGCCGCTACATCCAGAAGGCAACCGTGGCCACCACGTTCGGCCCGGGCATCTCGGTTGACCCCAACGTCACCAAGGTTCTGACCGAGGTCTAATCCCCTCCAGCAGCACAGAACCCGCAGCACAGAAAAGACCGTCCCGCATCAGCGGGGCGGTCTTTTTTGCATTCGGGGCGGCGGCTAGGCTGACCCGGTGACTAACGCTCCCTACCGCATCGAACCCCTCAACCTGCCCGCTAACCTCGGCGACCCCGACGCCGGGGACTTCCTCGAACACAGTGACTTGTGCGACGCGCTGGCGCTGGAGGCGTCGGGCAGCCTGGACCGCACAACGACGGCGCAGGCGCGCTTGCGCTTCTGGCAGGACGACGCGTACACGCAGACGAGAATCCACTTTGTCCGCGTCGACGGCCGGATGGCAGCGAGGTCATCGGTCCGCTTCGGACAACGGGAGAACCTCGACCGTGCCGGGCTGCACGTCGCGGTGCTGGCGGACTACGCCGGCCGCGGCATCGGACGGGCGCTGCTGCACCACGCCGAGGCGGCCGCCGCTGCGCTGGGCCGCAGCGTCTTCTTGACTTCAACCCAGCACCGCGCGGACTTCGACCCAGCCGCGCCCGAGGTGGTGAAACCTGCCACTGGTGCCGGTGCCCTGCCTGCCAAGGCCCGCGGGGTACGCTTCGCCGCGGCGGCCGGGTACCGGCTGGAACAGGTGGAACGGTACAGCCGGCTGGACGTCGCGGCGGCAAAGCCCCGCCTGGACGGCCTGGAGGCAGAGGCCCGCACCAAAGCAGGCGGCTATGAACTGCTGACCTGGACAGACCGCTGCCCGGACGAATATGCGGCCCAACTGGCGGTCCTGATGTCGCGGATGAGCACCGACGCCCCCAGTGGCGGCATCAGTTACGAGCAGGAGATCTGGGATGTCGCCCGCGTCCGGCACGTCGAAGATACGTGGAAGCGCGCCGGCAACATCTCTCTCGTGGCCGCCGCCCGGCACCGGGACAGCGGCCAGCTGGCTGCCTACTCGGTGCTGGAGCTGGCACCCGGCAAGCCGTGGCTGGCCGAGCAGGACGACACCCTGGTCGCCGCCGCCCATCGCGGCCACCGCCTGGGCATGCTGGTCAAAATCGCCAACCTCCGGCGCCTGGCCGACTACCCCGCCGTCGAACGGGTAACGACCTTTAACGCCGCCGAAAACGACCACATGCTGGCCATCAACGTCGCGCTCGGCTTCGAACCCGCCGGCTGGGACGGTGAGTGGCAGCGAACCGCCGCAGCAGACGGCACGGCTGCGACGAAGGCAGCTCCCGAGTAACCGGCCAGGTCAGGGAACCGTGCCAGCGGCCCATGGAATGCAGGGCCAATCGGGCATATGCTGACCCTTGACGCCGGGCACGAGCCGAGCCCGGCAGGGGGCGGCAGGACGGCTGGAGACATGCCCGCTATGGCAAACGAGGTCAGGGTCGAGCAGCTCTGGATCCCGGATTCGTTGGACGGACCGGATGCAGCAGATTTCCTCGCCGCCGTCGAGGTGGCGCGCAAAGTCCGGATGCAGACCTGGGGGAGCGATGACCTTGCCTACGCCCCGCTCGAAAAACTCCTGGAGATGGCAGACCCCTACGAACGCCAGGTCATCCTGGTCGCCAAGATCGACGGCGAGATCGTGGGCACGGCGGACATCGCCCTGCCGCTGGCTGACAACCTCGACCTGGCCGAGCTCGCCCTGGATATCCTGCCGGAATTCCAGCACCGCGGCGTGGGCCGGCAGTTGCTGGAGGCCGCGGAACGGTTCGCCCTCGACGAGGGCAGACGGACCATCCTGATCGATACGAACCATCCGGGCGTGACCCTCGCGGACAGCCAGGCCGGGCAGCTGATTCCCGGCACGGGGCTCGGCTTCGTTCCCCTGAACAGCCGGGAGGTGGAGTTTGCCCAGCGCACCGGATATACCCTGCAACACATCGAACAGTTCAGCTCCTGCACTCTGCCGCTGGACAGCAAGCTCGTCGCCGATCTGCAGGCCGAGGCGGAGGAAGCCAACGCCGGGCGGTACCGGCTGCACCACTGGACCGACCGCTGTCCGGAACAGTGGCTTGAGGCAGTGGCGGCGCTGGAAAACAGTGCAGGGGAAGACGGAATCCCGGGGCAAGACGACGGGGATCTGGTGTTCGACGCCGGCATCCTGCGCGGAGCTGAGGAAGTTGCCATCGCGCAGGGACGCCGGACGGTGGTCACTGCCGTCGAGGAGATCGCCAGCGGCTCCCTAGTGGGGCTGACGACTATCAGTGTTCTGGCGCTGCGACCCGACGTCGTTTTCCAGGACGACACGCTCGTCCTGCGGGCGCACCGCGGTAACAAGCTGGGCCTGCTGATCAAGGTCGCCAACATGGAGCGGCTCAGTGAACAGTTCCCGGATGCGCGGGTGCTCTACACCTGGAGCGCCCCGGAAAACCGCTACCTGCTGACGGTCAACCAGAAGCTGGGCTTCACCACCGCCGGCGTGACGGGCATCTGGCAAAAGGAGCTGCCAGACTTCAGGCCCAGCGTCAGCTGAACCGATTTGGTGGGCGGGGGCTCCTTCCCGTAAGCTTGGAGGACCAAAGACCGTCGGTTGTTGGATATCCACTCTCCCAAGCAAGGCTCACTTCTGCAGTCACGCCGGGAGACCCAGTGGATCTCCGGACGAAGGACCCTGAACATAGGGCGGCCGGCGCAGGTGAACGAAGCAAAGCTCCGCGGCACGTCCGCGTTGAGACAAGCCCCGTGCATCTGCGCGGGGCGTTTTTCGTTTTAGCTCTCTTGAGCGGGGACCCGGACAAACCGGCACTATCCCCGGAAGGAGGGTTATGGCAACGCCTAGCAAGGTTTCAGCAGTAGCTGAGATCACTAACGATTTCAAGGAATCGAACGCCGCTGTCCTGACCGAATACCGCGGGCTCACCGTTGCACAGCTCAAGCAGCTGCGTGTTTCTCTCGGCCAGGAAACCAAGTTCTCGGTCGTCAAGAACACCCTTACCGCCATTGCAGCCAAGGAAGCCGGCGTCGAAGCATTCGACGGCCAGCTTGCCGGTCCCACTGCAATCGCGTTCATCAAGGGTGACGCAGTTGCCGCTGCCAAGAGCCTGACGGATTTTGCCAAGGCCAACAAGCAGCTGGTCATCAAGACCGGTTACTTCGAGGGCAAGGCACTGAACGCCAGCGAAGTTGCTGCCCTGGCAGCACTCGAGTCCCGCGAGCTGCAGCTCGCCAAGGTTGCCGGCGTCCTCAAGGCCCCTGCTGCCGCTGCTGCACGCATCATCGACGCACTGCGCCTCAAGCTTGAAGAGGAGAACGGTGCACCGGCAGCTGCCGAAGCACCCGCCGCTGAAGAAGCCCCCGCCGCAGAAGCACCCGCAGCAGAAGCCGAGGCTCCGGCCGAAGCCGCAGCTCCCGAAGAGAACTAACTCTCTTTCAAACCAGACTCCGGTGTGAAGTCGCGGCCCCGGCCGCCAAGCACCACTATAGGAAGGACGCCAACCATGGCGAAGCTCACCAACGAAGAGCTCATTGAAGCTTTCAAGGAACTGACCATCATCGAGCTCTCCGAGTTCGTCAAGCTCTTCGAAGAGACCTTCGAAGTTACCGCTGCTGCTGTTGCTGTTGCTGGCCCCGCCGGCGGCGCAGCTGAAGAGGTTGAAGAGAAGACTGACTTCGACGTCGTCCTCGAATCTGCTGGCGAAAAGAAGATCGCAGTGATCAAGGAAGTTCGCGCCATCACCTCCCTCGGCCTCAAGGAAGCCAAGGACCTGGTTGACAGCGCACCGAAGGCTGTTCTCGAAGGCGCCACCAAGGAAGCTGCTGAGAAGGCAAAGGAGCAGCTCGAAGCTGCCGGCGCCACCGTTACCCTCAAGTAACACTCGCAGCCCGGGAGGCACTCAGCTTTCCAGCTCCGGGAAAACCCCGTCCACTCCGGTGGGCGGGGTTTTCCTGCGTCCGGGCCCGGGTTGCGGGGCAGCTTCCGATGAACCTTCCGTAAACGGTTGTGGGCTCTCCTTTTCAGGACGCGGCCGTGCCCCTAGACTTTGGCTTTGTGCCGACCGGCCGCCGAATTCTGAGGAGCCCACTCAATGACTGATCCGAACCCTTCGCTCTCCCGTCGCGCCATGCTCACCGCGGCCTTCGTCGGCGGAAGCGCCGCTGCCGCCGCATTCTCCGGCGCCCCGGCGGCACAGGCTGCGCCGGGCGGGCAGGCCAGCGCAAAGAAGCAGTTCACGTTGACCGTGCTGGGGACCACCGACCTGCACAACAACGTCTTCAACTGGGACTACTTCAAGGACGCCGCCTACTCGGACAATGCGGGCAACAAGATCGGCATTGCGCAGGCCTCCACGCTGATCAAGGCCGTCCGGGCGGAGCGCGGTGCCGCCAACACGCTCACCATCGACTCCGGCGACACCATCCAGGGCACGCCGCTGGCCTACTACTTCGCCAAGATCAACCCGATCTCCGACAGCGTCAAGCACCCCATGGCGCTGGCCATGAACGCTGTTGGCTACGACGCTGTCGCCCTCGGCAACCACGAATTCAACTACGGCATCCCGATGCTGCGGACCTGGGAAAAGCAGCTCGACTTCCCGCTGCTCGGCGCCAACGTGCACGACGCCGGCACCGGCCAGCACGCCTTCACCCCGTACATCCTCAAGCGGGTCAAAACCGAGAACGGCTGGCTGACCGTCGGGCTCGTGGGATTCGTGACCCCCGGCTGCGCACTCTGGGACCGCGACAACGTCCAGGGCAAGCTCGACTTCAACGGCATCGTGGAGGAAGCCAAAACCGTCATCCCGCAGATGAAGGCGGCCGGCGCCGACGTCGTCATCGTTTCCAGCCACTCCGGGGCGACGCCGGGCTCCTCGTACGGCGATGCGCTGCCCTTCGCGGAAAACGCGTCCACCCAGCTCGCCGAGGAGGTTCCGGGGATCGACGCCATCCTGGTCGGGCACGCCCACCTGGAGATCCCGGAGCGCTTCGTCACCAATAAGGCCACCGGCCGGCAGGTGCTCCTGACCGAGCCGCTGAAATGGGGCATGCGCGTCGCCGTGATCGACCTGGCCCTGGTCAAGGACCAGGGCCGGTGGAGCGTCGCTTCCGCGCATTCCCACCTCCTGGACGCCAAGACGGTCGAGGCCGACCCCGCCGTCGTCAGCGCGGTGCAGGCAGGCCACGAGGCAACCGTCAAGTACGTCAACCAGGTGATCGGAACGTCCACCGCGCCGCTCAGCACGGCGGACGCGTGCTGGTCCGACTCCGCGGCGATCGACGCCATCAACTACGTGCAGGCCAGCACCATCAAGGCCGAACTTGCCAACGGCCCGGCTGCCGGCCTGCCGGTGCTCTCCATCGCTGCGGCTTTCTCCCGCTCGGTGGACGTCAAGGCCGGGCCGCTGACCATCAGGGATGTGGCCGGGCTGTACATCTTCGACAACACCCTGCTGTCCATCAAGGTCACCGGCGCCCAGGTCAAGGCCTACCTCGAATGGTCCGCGCAGTACTTCAAGCCGGTCTCCGGCACGACGGCGCGCGCGGCGGACGTCACGAACGCCGCCACCGCGCTGGCGCCCAACGGCACGCCGGACTACAACTACGACGTCGTCTACGGACTGGATGCGCCGCTGGACTATGAGATCGACCTGGCCCGGCCGGTGGGGGACCGGATCGCAAACCTCACCTACGGCGGCTCGCCGCTGGCGGCGGACAAGGAATTCGCGCTGGCTATCAACAACTACCGGCAAAGCGGCGGCGGCAACTTCCCGGCCGTCAAGACGGCGCCGGTGCTTTCCAACAGCCAGCAGGAGATCCGGCAGCGCATCATCGACTACGTCGTGGACCGCGGCACCCTGGACTCGGCCGTCTTCAGCCAGAGCAACTGGCGGCTGACGGTCGACGGCGCTCCGCTGACCGTCACCGCCTGACCCCGTCCCCCGCCATCGGCTGCTCCGTAACTGCCGTTTTCAGCCCGGATAACGGCAGTTACGGAGCGGCGGATGGGTCTTAACCCGGACGTGCCAATTCGGAGGGAGGCCAGCGGTGTTAGCCCGGCTGTGCGGTACGGCTAGGCAGGGTCGGTGATATCGGCGACGACGGCGCCGAGGGCCGCGGTGAGGGCATCGGCGTCGACGAAAGCGCTGTAGCCGTGCTCCCCGGCGCCCATTGAGATCCGCCGTCCGGTGACGGTGCTGTCGGCGTAGACCGGCCATGCGGACGTGCTGCCGAGCGGGGTGATCGTCCCGCGCTCATAGCCCGTGGCGGCCAGCGCCACCTCGGCACTGGGCAGCGAGAGCTTGTTGACACCGACCAGCTGGCGGAGCTTGGGCCAGGAAATCTGGCGGTCGCCTGGTACCAGCGCGAACAGGAAGCTGCCGTCCTTGTGCTTGACGACCAGGGACTTGACGATGTCGGCGGGCCGAATGCCGAGGATGCCGGCGGCCTCCGCCAGGCTGCAGGCTGCCCGGCGCTGCACCAGTTCCACCGTAAGCCCGCGGGCGGCGGCGTCGGCCAGGAAACGCTCCCGGCCGGCGCCGTCCGCCGTCTGCTCTCCGGTCAGTCGGGGTCCGGGGATGCTCATCAGTCGCGGTAGAGGAGCAGGGCCTCGCCCTGTCCGCCGCCACCGCACAGCGAGACCGCGGCTTTACCGGTGCCGCGCCGCTTCAGCTCGTGCGCTGCGTGCAGCGCCAGCCGCGCTCCGGAGGCGCCGATCGGATGGCCCAGGGCGATGGCCCCGCCGTGGATGTTGCACTGCTCCAGCGGGTAGTCCAGATCCTTGAGGGACTGCACCGCCACGGAACCGAACGCCTCGTTGATCTCAATGAAGTCGAGGTCCGCGGTGGTCCAGCCGGCCTTCTCCAGCGCGCTCTTGATTGCGTTGGAAGGCTGCGAGTGCAGCGAGTTGTCCGGCCCCGCCACCTGGCCCGGCTTGCCGACCACGGCGAGGTACTCCAGGCCCTGTTCCTCGGCGAACTTCCGCGAGGTCAGGACCAGGGCGGCCGCCCCGTCGGAGAGCGGGGAGGAGTTGCCGGCGGTGATGGTGCCGTCGGTGGCGAACGCTGCCCGCAGCCCGGCCAGCGAGGACACGCTGGTGTCCGGCCGGACGCCCTCGTCGGTTGCCACCGTGATCGGCTCGCCCTTGCGCTGCTTGACGCTGATCGGGGCGATCTCGCCGTCGAAGACCCCGTCCTTCCCTGCGGTGGCGGCGCGCTGGTGCGAGGCCGCAGCCACCTCGTCCTGAGAGGTGCGGTCGATGCCCAGGGTGACGTTCTTGGTTTCCGTGGACAGGCCCATCGACTGGCCGTCGAAAGCGTCAGTGAGGCCGTCGTGGGCCGCGACATCGAGTGCCTGCACCGAACCGTACGTCCAGCCCTGCCGCGAGCCCGGGAGCAGATGCGGTGCCCGGCTCATGGACTCCTGGCCGCCGGCAACGACGACGGTCGCGTCGCCGCTGCGGATCATCCGGGCGGCGTCGATCACGGCAGTGAGGCCCGAGAGGCAGACCTTGTTGATGGTGACGGTGGGGACGTTCCAGCCGATTCCGGCGCCGATGGCGCTCTGCCGGGCAGGGTTCTGCCCGGCACCGGCCTGCAGGACCTGCCCCATGATGACCGAGTCAACCTGGGCCGGGCTCACTCCGCTGGCGGCGAGGGCTGCGCGGATCGCATGGGTGCCCAGCTCGACGGCGGTGAAGCTGGCCAGCTGCCCGTTGAGCCGG
Source organism: Arthrobacter sp. B3I4 (assembly GCF_030816855.1). Taxonomy (NCBI): domain Bacteria; kingdom Bacillati; phylum Actinomycetota; class Actinomycetes; order Micrococcales; family Micrococcaceae; genus Arthrobacter; species Arthrobacter sp. B3I4. Next base: position 1,552,100 of record NZ_JAUSYK010000001.1, read on the forward strand.
CCCTGCGGGGTGCGGGCGGCGGCTAGGATGACAACATCGTTGTTGTCCGCGGAGTTGCTCATGGTTATCTCTTCCGTTCATCCAATGATGTAATCCAAGGTTATCGTGAGCGGTGTCACGCGGCCATCCGGCACCGCGACCGCAGCCGTCCGGGCGGCGGGGGCGGTGCTTGCAATCGCGTCCGAAGTGGGGTAGACAAGTAGGTTGCTTTGCCGTATCGTAGATATTTGCGTCTTCCCTGTTTACCTTCAGCCTTCATATAGCGGTGGGCTTAGCCTGACAGCTGCGCCATCAATGTGCCGTCTACAACGTGCACCAGCATGGACAGTGCGGGTCCCGGGTCATATAGCGGAACCGGACTGGTAGCACTGCGGAGTCACTTCGCAGCCTGCATAACGGGGGAGATCTGAAAACGCCTGAAGGTCTGTGGAAGGATCCCTCTTGGTCGCCTCGAGCACCTCTAATGTAAACAACGCTACCGCTATCAATGCCGACAGCACCGACGGTGCAACCCGCCGGCTGTCCTTCGCAAAGATTCACGAACCGCTTGACGTTCCGAATCTGCTTGCCCTGCAAACCGACAGCTTTGACTGGCTGGTCGGAAACGAACGCTGGCAGGCACGCGTTGCGAAGGCCGTCGAAGAAGGCGACCTCAGTGTCGCCACGACGTCGGGTCTGTCTGACATCTTCGAAGAGATCTCCCCGATCGAGGACTTCCAGGGCACCATGTCCCTGAGCTTCTCCGAGCCGGAGTTCGCTGATCCGAAGTACACCATGGCTGAGTGCAAGGACCGGGATGCCACGTACTCGGCTCCGCTGTACGTCAAGGCCGAATTCATGAACAACAACACGGGCGAAATCAAGCAGCAGACCGTGTTCATGGGTGACTTCCCGCTGATGACCGAGAAGGGCACCTTCGTCGTCAACGGCACCGAGCGTGTCGTCGTGTCCCAGCTGGTCCGTTCCCCGGGCGCCTACTTCGAGCGCACCGCGGACAAGACGAGCGACAAGGACATCTTCACCGCGAAGATCATCCCGTCCCGCGGCGCCTGGTTCGAACTTGAAATCGACAAGCGCGACCAGGTCGGCGTCCGCCTCGACCGCAAGCGCAAGCAGTCCGTCACGGTGCTGCTGAAGGCCCTCGGCTGGACCGAAGGCCAGATCCTCGAAGAGTTCGGCCAGTACGACTCCATGCGCGCCACGCTGGAGAAGGACGCGACCGAAACCCGCGAAGACGCTTTGCTGGACATCTACCGGAAGCTGCGACCGGGCGAGCCGCCCACCGTCGAGGCTGCCCAGTCCCTGCTGGACAACCTGTACTTCAACTCCAAGCGCTACGATCTGGCCAAGGTCGGCCGCTACAAGATCAACCGCAAGCTCGGCATCGACCGCTCCCTTGGCGACAAGGAAGCATCCGTGCTGCACGTTGAAGACATCGTTGCCATGATCAAGTTCCTGGTAGCCCTGCACGCCGGTGAGAAGACCCTCATGGGCAAGCGTGACGGCCAGGACCACGAACTGCGCGTCGAAATCGATGACATCGACCACTTCGGCAACCGCCGTATCCGCGCCGTTGGCGAGCTCATCGAGAACCAGGTCCGCACCGGCCTGTCCCGCATGGAGCGCGTCGTCCGCGAGCGGATGACGACCCAGGACGTCGAGGCGATCACGCCGCAGACCCTGATCAACATCCGCCCCGTCGTGGCCGCGATCAAGGAGTTCTTCGGAACGTCCCAGCTCTCGCAGTTCATGGACCAGAACAACCCGCTTTCGGGTCTGACCCACAAGCGCCGCCTGTCCGCGCTTGGCCCGGGTGGTCTGTCCCGTGACCGTGCCGGCATGGAAGTCCGTGACGTCCACCCGTCGCACTACGGACGTATGTGCCCGATCGAAACCCCTGAAGGCCCGAACATCGGCCTGATCGGTTCGCTGGCCTCCTACGGCCGGATCAACCCGTTCGGCTTCATCGAGACCCCGTACCGCCTGGTCTCCGAAGGCGTCGTATCCGACGAGGTCCAGTACCTTACGGCCGACGACGAAATCGACGTTCTGATCGCGCAGGCCAACGCCCCGCTCGATGAGAACAAGAAGTTCGCCGAAGAGACCGTGCTGGTCCGTGCCCGCGGCGGTGGAGGCGAGCCCGTGCTGGTTCCGGCCGCCGACGTCGAGTTCATGGACGTCTCCCCGCGCCAGATGGTGTCCGTGGCAACCGCCCTGATCCCGTTCCTCGAGCATGACGATGCCAACCGTGCACTCATGGGTGCCAACATGCAGCGTCAGGCCGTGCCGCTGGTCCGCTCCGAGGCGCCGTTCGTCGGCACCGGCATGGAGCGCGCCGCCGCCGTCGACGCCGGTGACGTTGTCATCGCGAAGAAGGCCGGTGTGGTCAGCGAGGTTTCCGCCGAGCTCGTCATCATGCTCAACGACGACGGCACCGAAACCAACTACAAGATCAACAAGTTTGCCCGGTCCAACCAGGGCAACTGCTACAACCACCGCGTCCTGGTGAACGAAGGCCAGCGCCTGGAAGTTGGCGGCATCATTGCCGACGGCCCGGCAACGGACCAGGGCGAACTCGCCCTCGGTAAGAACCTGCTCGTGGCATTCATGTCATGGGAAGGCCACAACTTCGAGGATGCCATCATCCTGTCGCAGCGGATCGTGGCCGAGGACGTCCTGTCCTCGATCCACATCGAGGAGCACGAGATCGACGCCCGCGACACCAAGCTTGGTGCCGAGGAAATCACCCGTGACATCCCGAACGTGTCCGAGGAAGTCCTTGCGGGCCTGGACGAGCGCGGCATCATCCACATCGGTGCCGAGGTCGAAGCCGGCGACATCCTGGTTGGCAAGGTCACCCCCAAGGGCGAGACCGAACTGACTCCGGAAGAGCGTCTGCTGCGCGCCATCTTCGGTGAGAAGTCCCGCGAAGTGCGTGACACCTCCCTGAAGGTTCCGCACGGCGAGTCCGGCACCGTCATCGGCGTCCGCGTCTTCGACCGCGACAACGACGACGAGCTGCCCCCGGGTGTGAACCAGCTGGTGCGCGTCTACGTGGCCGCCAAGCGCAAGATCACCGACGGCGACAAGCTCGCCGGCCGCCACGGCAACAAGGGTGTTATCTCCAAGATCCTGCCGATCGAGGACATGCCCTTCCTTGCCGACGGCACCCCCGTTGATATCGTCCTGAACCCGCTGGGTGTTCCGGGCCGTATGAACGTCGGCCAGGTGCTCGAAACGCACCTCGGCTGGGTTGCCAAGACCGGCTGGAAGATCGAAGGCGAGCCCGAGTGGGTCAAGCAGCTGCCGAACCTGCCGCGCGAGAGTGGTTCCACCACTGTTGCAACGCCGGTCTTCGACGGTGCCCGTGAAGAGGAAATCACCGGCCTGCTGGACTCCACCAACGTCACCCGCGACGGCGACCGCCTGATCAACTCCTCGGGCAAGACCCGCCTGTTTGACGGCCGCTCCGGCGAGCCGTTCCCGGATCCGATCTCGGTCGGCTACATGTACATCCTGAAGCTCCACCACCTGGTGGACGACAAGATCCACGCGCGCTCCACCGGCCCGTACTCCATGATCACGCAGCAGCCGCTGGGTGGTAAGGCACAGTTCGGTGGCCAGCGCTTCGGTGAGATGGAAGTGTGGGCGCTCGAAGCTTACGGCGCCGCCTACACGCTCCAGGAGCTCCTCACGATCAAGTCGGATGATATCCACGGTCGTGTGAAGGTCTACGAAGCCATCGTCAAGGGCGAGAACATCCCGGAGCCGGGTGTCCCTGAGTCCTTCAAGGTCTTGATCAAGGAAATGCAGTCGCTGTGCCTGAACGTGGAAGTGCTTTCCACGGACGGAACCACAATTGAAATGCGTGACTCTGATGACGCAGTCTTCACGGCTGCGGAAGAACTGGGCATCGATCTGTCTCGTGCAGAGCCCAGTTCCGTAGAAGAGGTTTAGCAGGGAGTCCACGACGGCGGGCCCGCGCCCGCCGTCGTGGACGACCTCCCTCTTCCCGTAACCCAAGACTTCAGAATTTAGAGAACAAGAGAGAACAGGGACCATATGTCCAGCGAATCCTCCTTCGGCCTCATGCAGATCGGCCTCGCCACCGCGGAAGACATCCGTGGCTGGTCTTACGGCGAGGTTAAGAAGCCGGAAACCATCAACTACCGCACGCTCAAGCCCGAGAAGGACGGCCTCTTCTGCGAGAAGATCTTCGGCCCGTCCCGCGACTGGGAATGCTACTGCGGCAAGTACAAGCGCGTGCGCTTCAAGGGCATCATCTGCGAGCGGTGTGGCGTTGAGGTCACCCGTGCCAAGGTGCGCCGTGAGCGCATGGGCCACATCGAGCTGGCCGCCCCGGTCACGCACATCTGGTACTTCAAGGGTGTTCCGTCCCGCCTGGGCTACCTCCTTGACCTGGCGCCGAAGGACCTTGAGAAGGTCATCTACTTCGCCGCCTACATGATCACCAGCGTTGACGCTGATGCCCGCCACGAGGAACTGCCCAACCTGCAGGTTGAGCACGACATCGAGAAGAAGCAGCTGATCGACAACCGCGACTCCGACATCGCCACGATCGCCCGTGACCTCGAAAACGAGATCGCGCGCCTCGAAGGTGAAGGTGCCAAGGCTGCCGACAAGAAGAAGGCCCGCGACTCAGCCGACCGCCAGATGGCCAACGTCCGCAAGCGCGCGGACGCTGAGATCGAGCGTCTTGAGCAGGTCTGGGACCGCTTCAAGAACCTCAAGGTCGCTGACCTTGAAGGCGACGAGGGCCTGTACCGCGAACTGCGTGACCGCTACGGCATGTACTTCGAAGGCTCCATGGGTGCCGAGGCCATCAAGAAGCGTCTTGAAGGCTTTGACATGCAGGCCGAGTCGGATCTGCTGCGCGACATCATCGCCAACGGCAAGGGCCAGCGCAAGACCCGCGCCCTGAAGCGGCTCAAGGTGGTCAACGCGTTCCTGACCACCAACAACAGCCCGCTCGGCATGGTGCTGGACGCCGTCCCGGTGATCCCGCCGGAACTGCGCCCGATGGTCCAGCTGGACGGCGGCCGCTTCGCGACCTCGGACCTCAACGACCTGTACCGCCGCGTGATCAACCGCAACAACCGCCTCAAGCGCTTGCTTGACCTCGGTGCCCCGGAGATCATTGTCAACAACGAGAAGCGCATGCTTCAGGAAGCTGTTGACAGCCTCTTCGACAACGGCCGCCGCGGCCGTCCGGTCACCGGACCGGGCAACCGTCCGCTGAAGTCCCTGAGCGACATGCTCAAGGGCAAGCAGGGCCGTTTCCGCCAGAACCTCCTCGGCAAGCGCGTCGACTACTCCGGCCGTTCGGTCATCGTCGTCGGCCCGCAGCTGAAGCTGCACCAGTGCGGCCTGCCCAAGCAGATGGCCCTGGAGCTCTTCAAGCCGTTCGTGATGAAGCGCCTGGTTGACCTCAACCACGCCCAGAACATCAAGTCGGCCAAGCGGATGGTCGAGCGCTACCGTCCGCAGGTCTGGGACGTGCTGGAAGAGATCATCACCGAACACCCGGTGCTGCTGAACCGTGCACCCACCCTGCACCGCCTCGGCATCCAGGCGTTCGAGCCGCAGCTCGTCGAAGGCAAGGCCATCCAGCTCCACCCGCTGGTTTGCGGCGCCTTCAACGCTGACTTCGACGGCGACCAGATGGCAGTGCACCTGCCGCTGAGCCCCGAAGCGCAGGCCGAAGCCCGGATCCTGATGCTGTCCTCGAACAACATCCTGAAGCCGTCCGACGGCCGCCCGGTGACGCTGCCTTCGCAGGATATGATCATCGGTCTTTACCACCTGACCACCAAGCGTGTCGGTTCAGCTGGCGAAGGCCGGATCTTCTCCTCCGTTTCGGAAGCCATCATGGCGTTCGACCTGCACGAGCTGCACCTGAACTCCAAGGTCAAGATCCGGCTCGAGGGCTTCGTGCCCTACGCCGGCTGGGAAGCTCCCGAGGGCTGGGAACAGGGTCAGACCGCACTGGTCGAAACCTCCCTGGGCCAGGTCATCTTCAACCAGACGCTGCCGGCCGACTACCCGTGGGTTGAGGCTGTTGCCGACAAGGGCGAACTGTCCCGCATCGTCAACGACCTTGCCGAGCGCTACCCGAAGGTCGTCACGGCGGCAACGCTGGACAACCTGAAGGATGCCGGCTTCTACTGGGCAACCCGCTCGGGCGTCACGGTCGCCATCTCCGACATCGAGGTCCCGGCCTCCAAGCCGGAACTCCTCGCCGGCTACGAGACCATGGCAGCGAAGATCCAGGGCCAGTACGACAAGGGCCTGATCGACGACGACGAGCGTCGCCAGGAACTGATCGAGATCTGGAACAAGGCCACCAACGAAATCGCCCAGGCGATGCGTGACAGCCTCTCGCCGATGAACACCATCAACCGCATGGTGTCCTCCGGTGCCCGTGGTAACTGGATGCAGGTCCGCCAGATCGCGGGTATCCGCGGCCTGGTGGCCAACCCTAAGGGTGAGATCATCCCGCGTCCGATCAAGTCCTCCTACCGCGAGGGCCTGTCGGTGCTGGAATACTTCATCGCCACCCACGGTGCCCGTAAGGGTCTGGCCGACACCGCCCTGCGTACCGCCAACTCGGGTTACCTGACCCGCCGTCTGGTGGACGTTTCGCAGGACGTCATCGTCCGTGAAGAGGACTGCGGCACCGAACGCGGCCTCGTCACCCCGATCGCCGTGGCTGACGCCAACGGCGAGCTGGTCCTGGACGAGAACGTCGAGAACAGCGCCTACGCCCGCACCCTGGCTGTCGACGTCGTCGACGCCAAGGGCACGGTGCTGGCTGCTGCCGGCACTGACTGCGGCGACGTCGTCATTGCCGACCTCTTCGCGGCCGGCATCACCGAGGTCAAGGTCCGCTCCGTGCTCACCTGTGAGTCCAGCGTCGGAACCTGCGCCCTGTGCTACGGCCGCTCGCTGGCCACCGGCAAGACCGTGGACATCGGCGAAGCCGTAGGCATCATCGCCGCACAGTCCATCGGTGAGCCGGGTACCCAGCTGACCATGCGTACGTTCCACACCGGTGGTGCTGTTTCCGCCGGCGGCGGCGACGACATCACCCAGGGTCTGCCCCGTATCCAGGAGCTCTTCGAAGCCCGCACTCCGAAGGGTGTCGCGCCGATTGCGGAAGCAGCCGGCCGCATCACCATCGAAGAGTCCGAGCGGCAGATGCGCCTGGTCATCACCCCGGATGACGGTACCGAAGAGATCGCCTACCCGGTGCTGCGCCGGTCCCGTCTTCTGATCGAAGACGGCGACCACGTCAGCGTCGGCCAGAAGCTCATCAACGGTCCGGTCGACCCCAAGCAGGTGCTGCGCATCATGGGCCCCCGTGCCGCGCAGAAGTTCCTGGTGGACGAAGTCCAGGGCGTGTACCGCAGCCAGGGCATCGGTATCCACGACAAGCACGTCGAGGTTATCGTCCGCCAGATGCTGCGCCGCGTCACGGTCATCGAGTCCGGTGAATCGGATCTGCTGCCCGGCGAGCTCGCCGAGCGCAGCCGCTTCGAAGACGCGAACCGCCGCGTAGTGTCCGAGGGCAAGACGCCGGCCTCCGGCCGTCCCGAGCTCATGGGTATCACCAAGGCGTCCCTGGCGACCGAGTCCTGGCTGTCCGCAGCTTCCTTCCAGGAGACCACCCGCGTCCTGACGCAGGCGGCCATGGAAGGCAAGAGCGATCCGCTGCTCGGCCTCAAGGAAAACGTCATCATCGGTAAGCTCATCCCGGCCGGCACGGGTCTCCCGCGCTACACCGAGGTCACGGTGGAACCGACTGAAGAAGCAAAGGCCAACCTGTTCACCGGCCCGAGCGCGTTCAGCGACTTCTCCTACGACTCCCTGGGCGGCGACGGGGCTCCTGAGTTCCACGCCATCCCGCTGGATGACTACGACCTGGGCAGCGACTTCCGCTAACAACGGCGCCGCACAAAGGGATGGTCCCGCACCGGAAGGTGCGGGACCATCCCCTTTTAACCCGTTGGACGGCGCCGATTAAGGGCTGGAGCCTCCGCGTGTTAGACTTGAGACTAATTGTTATTGTGGCAGTGGATGAGAGCGCCGGTTCGGTAGACAGCCTAGGGCTGTGAAGCTGGACCAGGACGACGTTTCCGGTTTGCAGGGTTCTTGTGCAACGTATGCCACATTTTCGCATGCCTAGAGGAAGTTCGTGACGGAAGTCCGGGCCCCGGCGTGCGGTCCGACTATTAAGGCTTCGCCTCAGCTGCTCTGGAGAGAACTTCAAAGCTCGAGCGGCGGGGCGCAGCGACAAGAGAGCGGCCGCCAACGGCCGTTCCGGATAAAACGGAGAACACGAGAGTGCCTACGATTAACCAGCTGGTCCGCAAGGGCCGCACGCCGAAGGTCAAGAAGACCAAGGCCCCCGCGCTTAACGGCAGCCCGATGCGCCGCGGTGTTTGCACCCGCGTGTACACGACGACCCCGAAGAAGCCGAACTCGGCTCTGCGTAAGGTTGCGCGTGTCCGCCTCAACGGTGGCATTGAAGTTACCGCGTACATCCCCGGCGTCGGCCACAACCTGCAGGAGCACTCCATTGTGCTCGTCCGCGGCGGTCGCGTTAAGGACCTTCCGGGTGTCCGTTACAAGATCGTCCGTGGCGCCCTCGATACCCAGGGTGTGAAGAACCGTAAGCAGGCCCGCAGCCGCTACGGCGCAAAGATGGAGAAGAAGTAATATGCCTCGCAAGGGTCCGGCCCCCAAGCGGCCGCTAGTCATTGATCCCGTTTACGGTTCCCCGCTGGTTACCCAGCTGATCAACAAGGTACTCGTCGACGGCAAGAAGTCCACCGCAGAGCGCATCGTTTACGGCGCCCTCGCCGGTGCTCAGGAAAAGTCCGGCGGCGATCCCGTTGCAGCCCTGAAGAAGGCCATGGACAACATCAAGCCGAGCCTCGAGGTGAAGTCCCGCCGCGTCGGCGGCGCCACCTACCAGGTTCCGGTCGAGGTCAAGCCGGGCCGCGCGACGGCACTCGCCCTGCGCTGGCTCGTCGGCTACTCCAAGGCCCGCCGTGAGAAGACCATGACCGAACGCCTCCGCAACGAGATCCTGGATGCCTCCAACGGTCTCGGCGCCGCTGTGAAGCGTCGCGAAGACACCCACAAGATGGCCGAGTCCAACAAGGCCTTCGCACACTACCGCTGGTAAAACTTCCCGGACGCCGCCGGCTCAACCGAGCTGGCGGCGAACGTGCAGTCCATCCGAAAGGGAGACACCGTGGCACAGGACGTGCTTACCGACCTTAGCAAGGTCCGCAACATCGGCATCATGGCCCACATTGATGCCGGCAAGACCACTACTACCGAGCGCATCCTCTTCTACACGGGTGTGAACCACAAGATCGGCGAAACGCACGACGGCGCGTCGACCACCGACTGGATGGAACAGGAAAAGGAACGCGGCATCACCATCACGTCTGCCGCCGTGACCTGCTTCTGGGAAAACAACCAGATCAACATCATTGACACCCCGGGCCACGTGGACTTCACGGTCGAGGTTGAGCGCTCGCTGCGCGTCCTCGACGGTGCTGTCGCCGTGTTCGACGGCAAGGAAGGCGTGGAGCCGCAGTCCGAGACTGTCTGGCGCCAGGCTGACAAGTACAACGTTCCGCGCATCTGCTTCGTCAACAAGATGGACAAGCTCGGCGCTGACTTCTACTTCACCGTCGACACCATCATCAGCCGCCTCGGTGCCAAGCCGCTCGTCATGCAGCTGCCGATCGGCGCCGAGAACGACTTCATCGGCGTGGTCGACCTGCTCTACATGCGCGCACTGGTCTGGCCCGGCGACTCCAAGGGTGACGTCACCATGGGCGCCAAGTACGAGATCCAGGAGATCCCTGCTGACCTGCAGGAAAAGGCTGAAGAGTACCGCGCCAACCTCGTTGAGGCTGTCGCCGAGTCCTCCGAGGAACTCATGGACAAGTACCTTGAGGGCGAAGAGATCTCCATCGACGAGCTCAAGGCCGGCATCCGCAAGATGACGATCAACTCCGAGCTCTACCCGGTGTTCTGCGGCTCCGCCTTCAAGAACCGCGGCGTGCAGCCGATGCTCGACGCCGTCGTGGATTACCTGCCGAACCCGCTCGACGTCCCCCCGATGATCGGCCACGATCCTCGCGACGAAGAGAAGGAACTGACCCGTAAGCCTTCCGCTGACGAGCCGTTCTCCGCACTGGCGTTCAAGATCGCCGCGCACCCCTTCTTCGGCCAGCTCACCTTCATCCGCGTGTACTCCGGTCACGTGGAAGCAGGCGCGCAGGTGGTCAACTCCACCAAGGGCAAGAAGGAGCGCATCGGCAAGCTGTTCCAGATGCACGCCAACAAGGAAATGCCGGTTGACGGCGCTACCGCCGGCCACATCTACGCAGCGATCGGTCTGAAGGACACCACCACGGGCGACACCCTGTGCGATTCGTCCAACCAGATCGTCCTCGAGTCCATGAGCTTCCCGGAGCCCGTGATCTCGGTCGCGATCGAACCGAACACCAAGGGTGACCAGGAGAAGCTCTCCACGGCCATCCAGAAGCTCTCCGCTGAGGACCCGACCTTCCAGGTTTCCCTCAACGAAGACACCGGCCAGACCATCATCGCCGGCATGGGCGAGCTCCACCTGGACATCCTGGTGGACCGCATGCGCCGCGAATTCAAGGTCGAGGCAAACGTGGGCAAGCCCCAGGTCGCCTACCGCGAAACCATCAAGCGTGCTGTGGAGCGTCACGACTACACGCACAAGAAGCAGACCGGTGGTTCGGGCCAGTTCGCAAAGATCCAGATCGCGATCGAGCCGCTGGACACGTCCGAGGGCGAGATGTACGAGTTCGAGAACAAGGTCACCGGTGGCCGTGTTCCGCGCGAATACATTCCTTCGGTTGACGCTGGTATCCAGGATGCGCTGAACGACGGCGTCCTGGCCGGTTACCCGGTTGTCGGCATCAAGGCCACGCTGATTGACGGCGCGTACCACGATGTTGACTCCTCGGAAATGGCGTTCAAGATCGCCGGCCGTATGGCTTTCAAGGAAGCCGCACGCAAGGCGAACCCTGTCCTGCTCGAACCGCTGATGGATGTCGAGGTCCGCACCCCTGAGGAATACATGGGTGACGTTATCGGTGACCTCAATTCCCGTCGTGGCCAGATGCAGTCCATGGAAGATGCCCAGGGTGTCAAGGTTATCCGCGCGCACGTCCCGCTGTCCGGAATGTTCGGCTACATCGGTGACCTGCGTTCGAAGACCCAGGGCCGCGCTGTGTACTCCATGACGTTCAACAGCTACGCGGAGGTCCCGAAGGCAGTCGCCGACGAGATCATCCAGAAGAGCCGCGGCGAGTAGTCCTTCGGGACTCCCGCAGCAGCGAAGAAGAACTCGGGTGCGTTCCCTCCACAGGGAATTCACCTGGTGTTGGCGGCCGGTTCCCGGCCGGCTGCAACTGGTCAAGCCGGTTGCCGGCCGCCAACACGAACAGGCTCGAGGGACTAGTATTAGTCCCAGAATCTGCAATTTCACCAATCCAAAGCCCCCCAAGTAGACTTACTGGAGTTTCTGCCGCGACAAGCGCGGCCGAAGGGTAAGTCATTTGAAAACGTTCTAGGAGGAACCTGTGGCAAAGGCAAAGTTCGAGCGGACTAAGCCGCACGTTAACATCGGTACCATTGGTCACGTTGACCACGGTAAGACGACGCTGACGGCCGCCATTTCCAAGGTGCTGTACGACAAGTACCCGACTCTCAACGAGAAGCGTGACTTCGCGTCGATTGACTCTGCTCCCGAAGAGCGTCAGCGCGGCATTACCATCAACATCTCCCACGTTGAGTACCAGACCGAGAAGCGCCACTACGCACACGTAGACGCCCCCGGTCACGCTGACTACATCAAGAACATGATCACCGGTGCTGCTCAGATGGACGGCGCGATCCTCGTGGTTGCCGCTACTGACGGCCCGATGGCTCAGACCCGTGAGCACGTTCTGCTCGCCCGCCAGGTTGGCGTTCCCTACCTGCTGGTCGCGCTGAACAAGGCTGACATGGTCGATGACGAGGAACTCCTCGACCTCGTCGAAATGGAAGTTCGTGAGCTCCTGAGCTCGCAGGGCTTCGATGGCGACGAAGCACCGGTTGTCCGCGTTTCGGGCCTGAAGGCTCTGGAAGGCGACCCGGAGTGGGTCAAGTCCGTTGAGGACCTGATGGCTGCCGTCGACGAGTCCGTTCCGGACCCGGTTCGTGACCGCGACAAGCCGTTCCTGATGCCGATCGAAGACGTCTTCACGATCACCGGCCGTGGCACCGTTGTTACGGGCCGCGCCGAGCGTGGAACCCTCGCGATCAACTCTGAGGTCGAGATCGTCGGCATCCGCCCCGTTCAGAAGACCACCGTTACCGGTATCGAGATGTTCCACAAGCAGCTCGACGAAGCATGGGCCGGCGAGAACTGTGGCCTGCTGCTCCGCGGTCTGAAGCGCGACGATGTCGAGCGTGGCCAGGTTGTCGTCAAGCCGGGTTCCATCACCCCGCACACCGACTTCGAGGCAAACGTCTACATCCTCTCCAAGGACGAAGGCGGACGTCACAACCCGTTCTACTCCAACTACCGCCCGCAGTTCTACTTCCGCACCACGGACGTAACCGGCGTTATCACCCTGCCGGAAGGCACGGAAATGGTTATGCCCGGCGACAACACTGAGATGACCGTTGCGCTCATCCAGCCGATCGCAATGGAAGAGGGCCTCGGCTTCGCTATCCGCGAAGGCGGCCGCACTGTTGGTTCGGGACGTGTCACCAAGATCATCAAGTAATTACTTGCTGACCTAGCTTCATTCCTTAGCGGCCGGCCGTACTGCGGCTGCTGCAAGGAAAGAACAGCCCCGCTGCATCGCAGCGGGGCTGTTCTTTTTAACCCTGCTACGGTTGCAGGGAATGAAAGGAAACCGAGATGGAGTGGATTATTTTCCTGGTGGTGGTCGTCGCTGTCATCGCAGGAGGCCTGTGGGCCAAGAAGTATTTCCGGCACGAAATCGAGCGGACAAAGCGGATCAACCGGGCCAACAAGAACCAGTAGAGGCGCTCAGGCCCCGGCGGTGACCACTTCGCCGGCGGCCGGCGGCCGCCGGCCAGCGGTCGGCGCTTCAGCTCCCGGCCCGACGCCGCCTTGCGGCGCTGAGGGCCTGGTACCAGTAGAAGGATTCCTTGGGAGTCCGCTCCTGATTCTCAAAGTCCACGTGGACCAAGCCGAACCGCTGGGAGTAGCCGGCCGCCCATTCGAAGTTGTCCATCAGGGTCCAGACGTAATAGCCCAGCAGTTCGACGTCCTCGGCGATGCCCCCGGGTGCGGTTGCCGCCAGGGCGTGGCCGAGATGAGCTGCCAGGTAATTGATCCGGCCGGCGTCGGCGATGGGGCCCTCCACATGGTCCGGCTCGGGGAAGCTGGCCCCGCTTTCGGTGATGAAGAGCGGCGGCAGGGCGGCACCGTACCGGTCCTTCATCTCGCGCAGCAGCGGACCGAGATGGTCCGGCGCCACCGGCCAGCCGAAGCCGGTGGTTTCGTATTCCGGGAACGCCGCAAAATGGAACGGCAGGCGCGCCATTGCGGGCGCCGTACCGACCGGGCTGTCGGCCGGGGCCCGGCCGGTGGCGACCTTGACGGGGTAGTAGTAGTTCAGGCCGTAGAAGTCCAGCGGCTGGTGGATGTCGCGCAGGTCAGCGTCGGAGACCTTGTCCAGGAACCGGAACCAGGGGCGCGCTGCCAGCGGGGGTTTCGGGTAGCTGCCGAGCAGGACCGGATCGGCGTAAATGCGGTTCAGCCCCATGTCGAAAGCTTTTGCCAGGAACCTGTCTAGCACCGAGCCTGTTGCCGGATGGACGGGGGAGTGCAGGTTGGTCACGCCGACAGCTCCGGCGACGCCCGCCGCGCGCAGTGCCTGCACCGCCAGGCCGTGGGCCAGGAGCTGGTGGTGCACCGAGGGCAGGGCGTCGAAGAGCAGGTCCCGGCCAGGCGCGTGCACGCCGAGGGCGTAGCCGTTGAGGGTGACGGAGGCCGGCTCATTCAGGGTTACCCAGTGGGTGACCCTGTCGCCGAAGCGCGCGCCGGCCGCCGCGCTGTACTCGGCGAAGCGCTCCGCGGTCGTCCGGTTCATCCACCCGCCCCGGTGCTCGAGCGGCAGCGGAGTGTCCCAGTGGTAGAGGGTTGCCATGGGGGAGATGCCGGCCTCAAGCAGCCGGTCGATCAGCCGGTCGTAGAAATCCAGGCCTTCGGCGTTGAAAGCTCCGGTCCCGTCCGGCTGGATCCGCGGCCAGGAAAGCGAGAAGCGGTAGGAGTCGATGCCCAGCTCGCGCATCAGCCGGACGTCGTCGTCGGAGCGGTTGTAGTGGTCGCACGCTACCGCGGGGGAGTGGCCATCCTGGATACTCCCGGGCTTTTCGACGAAGGCGTCCCAGCCGGAGGGCCCGCGGCCGCCGGCGGCCAGCGCGCCCTCAATCTGGAAGGCGGCGGAGGCGACCCCCAGCAAAAAGCCGGACGGCAGCCGGGTCGCGAGGTCCTGGACTGCGGGAGAATCCTGCACTGTCATGCCCTTATCTTGGTATCGACTGTTGCTGAAGGCAATGACCGACCGGCGAGAGGGCCGGGGCGCCGGCCCGGGGGCCGATTCGCTTCTGCCGGTTATTTCCGGCATACTAGATGAGTTGTTCAAGCGCTCTTTCGCGTCCCGATCCGGATAATGCCGGGTGCCAGGGTCCAAGTCAGAGCCCAAACATAACCCACTCCCCACGGAACTGCGGACGAGTACGCGTGAAAAGCGCGACACGCCCGACCGCGGGGGTCGGTTACGCCGGCAGGTTGAGGAACCCGGATTCATCCGGATTCAGCTTGTGCGGCGGGTGGTAGTTACGACTTCAAATGCTTCGGCAGCCGCACAACAGGTAAGTGAACAGGGCAGCCCCAATCAGGGGAAGCACAGACTGAAAGAGAGTCAGGCGACATGGCGGGACAAAAAATCCGCATCCGGCTGAAGTCATACGACCACGAGGTCATTGACGTTTCAGCACGGAAGATCGTTGAGACGGTCACGCGCGCAGGCGCAACTGTAGTTGGCCCCGTGCCGCTGCCGACGGAGAAGAACGTTTACTGCGTAATCCGCTCTCCGCACAAGTACAAGGACAGCCGCGAGCACTTTGAAATGCGCACGCACAAGCGTCTTATCGACATCATCGATCCCACGCCCAAGGCCGTTGATTCGCTCATGCGTCTCGACCTGCCGGCCGACGTGAACATCGAAATCAAGCTTTAGGGAGGTGCTGAGAGACTATGACCGCAACCCGTAACGTAAAGGGCCTGCTGGGCACGAAGCTCGGCATGACCCAGGTCTGGGACGAGAACAACAAGCTCATCCCCGTCACTGTGGTCCAGGCTGACTCGAACGTCATCACCCAGCTGCGCAATGCAGAGGCTGATGGCTACGTCGCCGTTCAGATCGGCTACGGCCAGATCGATCCCCGCAAGGTCACCAAGCCGCTGGCTGGTCACTTTGAAAAGGCAGGCGTCACGCCTCGCCGCCACGTCGTAGAACTGCGCACTGCAGATGCTGACTCTTACGAGCTGGGCCAGGAGCTCTCCGTAGAGCTCTTCGAAGCCGGCCAGAAGATCGACGTCGTTGGCACCACCAAGGGTAAGGGCTTCGCCGGTGTTATGAAGCGTCACGGCTTCCACGGCGTTGGAGCTTCCCACGGTGCCCACAAGAACCACCGTAAGCCCGGTTCTATCGGTGGCGCATCCACCCCGAGCCGCGTCTTCAAGGGCATGAAAATGGCCGGCCGCATGGGCGCCGTTCGTCACACCACGCTGAACCTCACGGTCCACGCGGTTGACGTCGAGAAGTCGCTGCTCCTGATCAAGGGCGCCGTCCCCGGCGCCCGCGGCCAGGTCGTACTCGTACGCACCGCCGTGAAGGGAGCCTAGTTCAATGACTAGCACTGTCCAGGTTGACCTGCCTGCAGAGATCTTCGACGTACAGACCAACGTGCCGCTGCTGCACCAGGTCGTCGTTGCACAGCTCGCTGCTGCTCGCCAGGGTACCCACAAGACCAAGACCCGCGCCGAGGTTTCCGGTGCAGGTCGCAAGCCGTTCAAGCAGAAGGGCACCGGCCGCGCCCGTCAGGGTTCCATCCGTGCTCCTCACATGACCGGCGGTGGCGTTGTCCACGGCCCGACGCCGCGTGACTACAGCCAGCGCACCCCCAAGAAGATGATTGCTGCTGCCCTGCGTGGCGCTCTCTCTGACCGCGCCCGTAACGGCCGCATCCACGTCGTTGCTGAACTGGTCGCCGGCACCAAGCCGTCTTCCCGTGAAGCACTGGCTACGCTGCGAGGCGTCTCCGAGCGCAAGAACCTGCTCGTTGTCATCGACCGCGCCAACGATGTTGCTGCACTCTCCGTGCGCAACCTCCAGGATGTTCACGTTCTGTACGCAGACCAGCTGAACACCTACGACGTGCTCGTTTCTGACGACGTAGTCTTCACCAAGGCTGCCTACGAAGCATTCGTTGCTGACAAGGTTGCAAAGAACGAGGAGGATGCCAAGTGAGCGCAGCCACCATCAAAGACCCCCGCGACGTCGTGCTTGCACCTGTCGTCTCGGAAAAGAGCTATGGCCTGATCGACGAAGGCAAGTACACCTTCCTGGTGGACCCCCGTTCGAACAAGTCCGAGATCAAGCTGGCCGTGGAGAAGATTTTCTCCGTCAAGGTCGAATCGATCAACACCATCAACCGTGCCGGTAAGCGCAAGCGCACCAAATTCGGATGGGGTACCCGCAAGAACACCAAACGTGCGATTGTGAGCCTCAAAGAAGGCACTATCGACATCTTCGGCGGTCCGCTCTCGTAGCGGAGACCACTTTAACGAGGAAATAAATTATGGGAATCCGTAAATACAAGCCGACTACCCCGGGCCGTCGCGGCTCGAGCGTAGCGGACTTCACCGAAATCACGCGGTCGACGCCGGAAAAGTCGTTGGTACGTCCCCTCCCGAAAAAGGGTGGCCGTAACAACACCGGTAAGATCACGACCCGTCACAAAGGTGGTGGACACAAGCGCCAGTACCGTCTGATCGACTTCCGTCGCCACGACAAGGACGGCGTCAACGCCCGCGTTGCCGAAATCGAGTACGATCCGAACCGCACGGCTCGCATCGCCCTCCTGCACTACGTTGATGGCACCAAGCGTTACATCATCGCCCCGAACAAGCTGGCCCAGGGTGACACCGTGGAAGCAGGTGCCGACGCTGACATCAAGCCCGGCAACAACCTGCCTCTGCGCAACATCCCGGTCGGTACCGTAATCCACGCAGTTGAACTGCGTCCGGGTGGCGGCGCCAAGATGGGCCGCTCCGCCGGCGCATCGATCCAGCTCGTCGCCAAGGAAGGCCGCTTCGCCCAGCTGCGTCTGCCTTCCGGTGAAATCCGCAACGTTGACGTGCGCTGCCGCGCCACCGTCGGCGAGGTCGGCAACGCCGAGCAGTCGAACATCAACTGGGGCAAGGCTGGCCGCATGCGGTGGAAGGGCGTTCGCCCGACCGTCCGTGGTGTCGCCATGAACCCGGTCGACCACCCGCACGGTGGTGGCGAGGGTAAGACGTCCGGTGGACGTCACCCCGTCAACCCGAACGGTAAGCGCGAAGGCCGCACCCGCCGTCCCAACAAAGAGAGCGACAAGCTTATTGTTCGTCGCCGTCGTACTGGCAAGAACAAGCGATAGGAGCCTGGACACATGCCACGCAGCCTGAAAAAAGGTCCTTTCGTTGACCAGCACCTCTTTGTGAAGGTAGCCAGGGAAAACGAAAAGGGCACCAAGAACGTCATCAAGACCTGGTCCCGCCGTTCGATGATCGTCCCCGACATGCTCGGCCACACGATCGCCGTGCACGACGGACGCAAGCACATCCCGGTGTTTGTCACTGAGTCGATGGTCGGGCACAAGCTCGGCGAATTCGCTCCCACGCGGACATTCCGCGGCCATGTCAAGGACGACCGTAAGGGCAAGCGCCGCTAGGCGCCTGCACTTACGTCAAAGACGAGAGAAGGAAAGCAATGGAAGCCAAGGCAATTGCGCGCCACATCCGCGTAACGCCTATGAAGGCCCGGCGCGTCGTCAACCTTGTTCGTGGTAAGCAAGCGAACGAGGCTCTGGCAATTCTGAAGTTTGCCCCGCAGGCAGCTTCTGAGCCGGTATTCAAGGTAGTTCAATCGGCAATCTCCAACGCCCGGGTCCTCGCGGACCGCGACGGCGTGGCGTTTGACGAAGGTGACCTCATCATCAGCGAAGCGTTTGTTGATGAAGGCCCGACCATGAAGCGGTTCCAGCCGCGTGCCCAGGGTCGTGCATTTCAGATCAAGAAGCGCACGAGCCACATCACCGTGGTAGTCGCTACCCCGGAGAAAGAGGAGGCTCGCTAAGTGGGACAGAAAGTTAACCCGCACGGGTTCCGACTCGGTATTACCACCGATCACGTATCGCACTGGTTCGCGGACAGCACCAAGTCCGGCCAGCGGTACAAGGACTTCGTCCGCGAAGACATCCGCATCCGTCAGCTCATGTCCACGGGCATGGAGCGCGCCGGTATCGCCAAGGTTGAGATCGAGCGCACCCGCGACCGTGTCCGCGTGGATATCCACACGGCACGTCCGGGCATCGTTATCGGCCGCCGCGGCGCCGAAGCAGACCGCATCCGCGGCGAGCTCGAAAAGCTCACCGGCAAGCAGGTCCAGCTGAACATCCTCGAGGTCAAGAACCCCGAGATGGAAGCCCAGCTTGTTGCCCAGGGCGTCGCAGAACAGCTGACTTCCCGCGTGGCCTTCCGCCGCGCGATGAAGAAGGCCATGCAGTCCGCGCAGCGCGCCGGTGCCAAGGGCATCCGGATCGCTTGCTCGGGTCGTCTGGGCGGCGCGGAAATGTCCCGCTCGGAGTTCTACCGCGAAGGCCGTGTGCCGCTGCACACCCTCCGCGCGAACATCGACTACGGCTTCTACGAAGCCAAGACCACCTTCGGCCGCATCGGCGTGAAGGTCTGGATCTACAAGGGTGACGTCACTGCCAAGGAACTGGCTCAGCAGGCAGCTGCTGCTCCTTCCCGCGGCCGTGGTGCCAGCGACCGTCCGGGCCGTCCCGGCGGCGCTGACCGTGGTGACCGCCGTCGTCGTAACGACCGCCCGGCAGCCGACGCAGCACCTGCTGCCGAAGCTCCGGCTGTCGAAGCAGCTGCACCCGCAGTAGAAGGAGGACAGGCTTAAATGCTTATCCCACGTCGAGTCAAGCACCGTAAGCAGCACCACCCGGGTCGTTCCGGCGCTGCCACGGGCGGCACCGAGGTCTCGTTCGGTGAGTGGGGTATCCAGGCTCTGAGCCCGGCTTACGTCACCAACCGTCAGATCGAGTCGGCCCGTATCGCGATGACCCGCCACATCAAGCGTGGCGGCAAGGTCTGGATCAACATCTACCCGGACCGTCCGCTGACGAAGAAGCCGGCCGAAACCCGCATGGGTTCCGGTAAGGGTTCTCCGGAATGGTGGGTCTCAAACGTCAAGCCGGGCCGGGTTCTCTTCGAACTCTCCGGTGTCAGTGAAGAGGTAGCTCGCGAGGCCCTGCGCCTGGCAATCCACAAGCTGCCGTTGAAGGCACGCATTGTGCGTCGCGAAGGTGGTGAGTAGAAATGGCAGTAGGATCCAAGGAACTTGCATCCGCACAGCTGGACGGTTTCGACAACGAGCGTCTCGTTGAAGAACTCCGCAAGGCCAAGGAAGAGCTGTTCAACCTGCGTTTCCAGTCCGCCACCGGCCAGCTGGAGAACCACGGTCGCCTGCGCGCGGTAAAGAAGGACATCGCCCGCATCTACACCGTTCTCCGTGAGCGCGAGCTGGGCATTCGTGCCGAGGTTGCCGCACCGGTTGTGGAAGCCAAGGAAGAAAAGAAGTCCAAGAAGGCTGCAACCAAGAAGGCCGACAAGGCCGAGACGGTTGAAACCGAGGAGGACGCCAAGTGAGTGAAAAGGACGAGAACGTGACGGAAACTGTTTCCGCCGCCGCCCAGGCTGACGAGCGCGGTTACCGTAAGACGAAGCGCGGTTACGTCGTCTCGGACAAGATGGAAAAGACCATCGTTGTCCAGGTCGAAGACCGCGTGAAGCACGCCCTCTACGGCAAGGTTATGCGCCGCAACACGAAGATCAAGGCTCACGACGAAGAGAACTCCGCCGGCATCGGCGACCTGGTTCTCCTCGCCGAGACCCGCCCGCTCTCCGCCACCAAGCGGTGGCGTCTGGTGGAGATCCTCGAGAAGGCCAAGTAATACCTGCAGCGTCCCTTCGGGGAAGCTGACCGAAACCCCCGTTCCCGCTTGGGAGCGGGGGTTTCGTCGTTCTCTGAGTCCTGGCCTCCCCGCGCTGGGCCCCCATCGCGCGAACGTACACTTGGCGCCCTGCGCCGGCGCCGCTTCGGGGCCCTAACTGTCCGTTCGCGCACTGCGGGGGGAGGGGGAGGGGAGGGAAGCTGTGATATGGGGATGTGCCGGAAACGTGCTAAGATTTTGAGTTTGTATGGCGCCGTTCGTGCGTCATCGTCAACCTCGTAAACAATCGTGCCACGGCATAGTGCCTCTTCGCGCCCAGCGCGCCGGGATGCAACTGTTTTTGGCACGGGAGTTTAGGCCTGGTCTGGCAAAATCCAGGCAGGTCAAGAGACACCCCGATCAACCGTTCCGCAAGGCTCATTCCGTAGGAAGATTTTCGGTCTGAGAACCGGCGCGACGCAAGGAGTAAATAGTGATTCAGCAGGAGTCGCGACTCAAGGTCGCCGACAACACGGGTGCTAAGGAAATCCTTACCATTCGCGTTCTCGGTGGATCTGGCCGTCGCTACGCAGGCATTGGCGACGTAATCGTCGCCACCGTCAAGGATGCAATTCCGGGCGGCAACGTAAAGAAGGGCGACGTCGTCAAGGCTGTCATCGTCCGTACCAAGAAGGAACGCCGCCGTGCGGATGGTTCCTACATCAAGTTTGACGAGAACGCAGCTGTGATCCTGAAGAACGACGGTGACCCCCGCGGTACCCGTATCTTCGGACCGGTTGGTCGTGAACTGCGTGACAAGAAGTTCATGAAGATCGTTTCTCTGGCTCCGGAGGTGCTCTAGTCCATGGCTAAGATCAAAAAGGGTGACCTCGTTCAGGTCATCACTGGCGCCAAGGCTGAGCGCGGCGGCGACCGTGGCAAGCAGGGCAAGGTTCTGCGCGTCTTCCCGGAAACCAACCGTGTGTTGGTTGAAGGCATCAACCGCGTAACCAAGCACACCAAGGTCGGTCAGTCGCAGCGCGGCACCAAGACCGGTGGCATCGAGGTCGTCGAGGCTTCAATCCACATCTCCAACGTGGCCCTGGTTGACCCCTCCACCAAGAAGCCCACCCGCGTCGGTTTCCGCACCGAGACCGTTGAGCGCGATGGCGTGAAGCGTGAAGTGCGTGTCCGCGTGGCCAAGAGCTCAGGGAAGGACATCTAATGACTGAGACTCTCGAGACTCCGGCAAGCAAGATCGTTCCTCGTCTGAAGACCAAGTACGCGGATTCCATCAAGGGCTCGCTCGTTGAGGAATTCAAGTACGAAAACGTCAATCAGGTTCCCCGTCTGGTGAAGGTCGTTGTGAACATGGGTGTTGGAGATGCCGCCAAGGACTCCAAGCTGATCGACGGCGCTGTCCGCGATCTGACCCTGATCACCGGCCAGAAGCCGCAGGTGACCAAGGCCCGCAAGTCGATCGCACAGTTCAAGCTGCGCGAAGGCATGCCGATCGGTGCGCACGCAACTCTGCGTGGCGACCGCATGTGGGAATTCCTGGACCGTCTGGTCACGCTGGCTCTGCCGCGTATCCGCGACTTCCGGGGCCTCAGCGGCAAGCAGTTCGACGGCAACGGCAACTACACCTTCGGTCTGACCGAGCAGGTTATGTTCCACGAGATCGACCAGGATTCCATCGACCGCGTTCGCGGCATGGACATCACCGTCGTGACCACTGCCAAGACCGACGACGAAGGCCGCGCGCTGCTCAAGGCGCTTGGCTTCCCGTTCAAGACCGAAGACTAATCTAGCTACGTAAAAGGTCCGGCCGGCTGGCTTGAAGCCAGCGGAGCGGAAACCGTTATGAGGAAGGGCAAGAGCCCACCATGACAATGACAGATCCTGTCGCAGACATGCTCACGCGTCTGCGCAATGCAAACTCGGCATACCACGATTCCGTGTCTATGCCTTACAGCAAGCTCAAGGCACGCGTTGCCGACATCCTGAAGGCAGAGGGGCTTCATCGCCTCCTGGAAGGAAGAAGACGCGGAGGTCGGCAAGAAGCTGACCCTCGAGCTCAAGTTCGGTCCGAACCGCGAGCGTTCCATCGCTGGTGTTCGTCGTATTTCCAAGCCGGGACTGCGCGTTTACGCAAAGTCCACCAACCTGCCGCACGTGCTCGGTGGCCTGGGTATCGCAATCCTGTCCACCTCTTCCGGCCTCTTGACTGACAAGCAGGCCGGCAAGAAGGGCGTGGGCGGCGAAGTCCTCGCTTACGTCTGGTAACGGGAAAGGAAGAGAATAATGTCACGTATTGGACGTCTCCCCATCACCGTTCCCGCCGGCGTTGAGGTCAAGGTTGACGGCTCTGTCGTCAGCGTCAAGGGTTCCAAAGGCGAGCTGAGCCACACTGTGGCCAGCCCGATCGAGGTCACCCTGGAAGACAACACCCTGACTGTCGCCCGCCCGAACGACGAGCGCGCCTCACGTTCGCTGCACGGCCTGACCCGCACCCTGATCGCCAACATGATCCAGGGCGTTACCGCAGGCTACGAGAAGAAGCTTGAGATTGTCGGTACCGGTTACCGCGTCCAGGCCAAGGGTTCTGACCTGGAGTTCGCTCTGGGCTACAGCCACCCGGTTAGCGTCTCGGCACCGAACGGCATCACCTTTGCAGTTGAGACCCCGACCAAGCTCTCTGTTTCAGGTATTTCCAAGCAGCAGGTCGGCGAGGTTGCTGCCAACATTCGCAAGCTGCGGAAGCCGGACCCCTACAAGGGCAAGGGCATCCGCTACGCCGGCGAAGTCATCCGCCGCAAGGTCGGAAAGGCTGGTAAGTAACCATGGCCATCGCAATTAACAAGAAGCGTACGAACAAGAGCAAGGCTGCCCAGCGCAGCCGCCGCCAGCTTCGTATCCGCAAGCGCATCTCCGGTACGGCTGTACGTCCTCGTCTGGTCGTCAACCGTTCCGCCCGCCACGTATTCGTCCAGGTTGTCGATGACACCAAGGGCCTGACCGTAGCGAGCGCCTCCACTCTGGAAGCCGACCTTCGTGCATTCGACGGTGACAAGACCGCCAAGGCCAAGCGCGTCGGTGAACTCGTCGCCGAGCGTGCCAAGGCTGCGGGCATCGAAGCAGTTGTCTTCGACCGCGGTGGTAACAAGTACCACGGCCGGATCGCCGCCGTCGCCGACGGCGCACGTGAAGGTGGGCTGGCACTGTGACCGAAAATAACGAAAAGGACATTCAGGTGACTGAAGCTGCAGCTGCTCCGGCAACTGAGACCGCTGCGCCCGCTACCACCGACGACCGCCGTGGTGGCGCCCGTCGTGGCGAGCGTGGCGACCGCGGCCAGGGCCGTGGCGACCGTGGTGGCCGTGGTGGCCGCGACGGTGGCCGCGAAGCCGAGAAGAGCCAGTTCGTAGAGCGCGTCGTAACCATCAACCGTGTTTCCAAGGTCGTCAAGGGTGGTCGTCGCTTCAGCTTCACCGCCCTCGTCGTCGTCGGTGACGGCAACGGTATGGTCGGCGTCGGCTACGGCAAGGCCAAGGAAGTTCCCGCTGCCATCGCGAAGGGCGTTGAAGAGGCTAAGAAGTCCTTCTTCCGCGTTCCCCGCATCGGCAACACCATCCCGCACCGGGTCCAGGGTGAGGCCGCCGCAGGCGTCGTCATGTTGCGTCCGGCGTCCGCCGGTACCGGTGTTATCGCCGGTGGCCCGGTCCGTGCAGTACTGGAGTGCGTGGGCATCCACGACATCCTCTCCAAGTCGCTCGGTTCCTCCAACGCCATCAACATCGTTCACGCGACTGTTGACGCGCTGAAGCGCCTCGAAGAGCCGGCAGCAGTGGCAGCACGCCGCGGCCTGCCGCTGGACGAAGTTGCTCCGCCGGCAATGGTGAAGGCGCTCCTTAACCAGAAGGCAGGTGTCTGAGTTATGGCTAAGAACCTGATCCCCTCCGACGCTCAGTTGGAGATCACTCAGATCAAGTCCGCCATTGGCGGCAAGCAGAACCAGCGCGACACCCTTCGGTCCCTCGGCCTGAAGCGGATCGGACACACCGTTGTCCGCACCGCCGACGCCGTGACCGTGGGAATGCTCAACACGGTTCCGCACCTGGTAAAGGTAGAGGAGGCGAAGTAAATGGCAGAGAAGAACACCGCCGAGAAGGCACAGGGCGCCGCTGCTGAGAAGCAGAACGCACTGAAGGTTCACCACCTGCGTCCCGCCCCGGGTGCCAAGACCGCCAAGACCCGTGTTGGTCGTGGTGAAGGCTCCAAGGGTAAGACCGCCGGTCGTGGCACGAAGGGTACTGCAGCCCGCTACCAGGTCAAGGCTGGCTTTGCCGGCGGCCAGCTGCCGCTGCACATGCGTCTGCCGAAGCTGCGCGGCTTCAAGAACCCGTTCCGGGTTGAGTACCAGGTGGTAAACCTGGACAAGCTCAACGAGCTGTTCCCGGAAGGTGGCTCAGTCACCGTGGAGAACCTGGTCGAAAAGGGTGCCGTTCGCAAGAACCAGCCCGTCAAGGTGCTGGGCACCGGCGACATCACCGTCAAGGTTGACGTCACCGTCCACGCATTCTCGGCCAGCGCCGCAGAGAAGATTGCTGCAGCAGGCGGAAGCACCACCGCCCTCTAACGAGGCGGCGGGGCAGTCGCCCGTTGTTAAGACTCCCGGTACCGGAGGGCTACGGCCCCCGGTGCCGGGAGTTTTTCCATTTTTCGGGCCACGCCGATTGTTCGCAGGGCGCATCCAACCGTTAGACTCGGTTGTTGGGTTTATTTGACCTATCTCACACGACTTTACTTATTACTCAGGAGGACGCTTGCTTAGCGCATTCGGCCGGGCCTTTCGCACGCCTGATCTGCGACGCAAGTTGTTGTTCACGCTGGGAATCATCACTATCTTCCGCTTGGGTGCCTTCATTCCCTCGCCTGGTGTGAACTACCAGAATGTCCAGCAATGCTTGCAGAACGGTCAGACCTCGGGCGGGATCTACCAGCTCGTCAACCTGTTCAGCGGCGGTGCATTGCTGCAGGTCTCAATCTTCGCGCTTGGGATCATGCCGTACATCACGTCCAGCATCATCGTCCAGCTGCTCCGCGTGGTCATCCCGCGGTTCCAGCAGCTCTACGATGAGGGCGCCTCGGGCCAGTCCAAGCTGACCCAGTACACCCGTTACCTCACGATCGCCCTGGGTCTCCTGAACGCCACGACACTGGTGTCGCTGGCACGTTCCGGCCAGCTGCTGCCCAACTGCCAGCTCCCGATCATTCCTGACTCGAGCATCATCACGACGATCCTGATCATCATCACCCTGACGGCCGGCACCGGCCTGATCATGTGGATGGGCGAGCTGGTCACCGAGAAGGGTGTGGGCAACGGCATGTCGCTGCTCATCTTCACCTCCATCGCCGCCAGCTTCCCCACCTCGCTCGGCGCGATCTGGAAGGCCCAGGGCCCGGGCACGTTCTTCATGGTGCTGGTGGTCGGCCTGCTGACCGTGGCTTTGGTGGTTTTCGTGGAGCAGTCCCAGCGCCGAATCCCGGTGCAGTACGCCAAGCGCATGATCGGCCGCCGCACCGTGGGCGGCACCAGCACCTACATCCCCATCAAGGTGAACATGGCCGGCGTCGTGCCCGTCATCTTCGCGTCCTCGATGCTGTACCTGCCGGGCCTGATTTCCCAGTTCAACCAGCCCAAGCCCGGCGAACCTGTTGCGCCCTGGGTCGAGTGGATCAACAACAACCTGACCCGTGGTGACCACCCCATCTACATGGCCCTCTACTTCGCCATGATTGTGTTCTTCACCTACTTCTATGTTGCGATCACTTTCAACCCTGAGGAAGTTTCTGACAACATGAAGAAGTACGGCGGCTTCATTCCGGGCATCCGTGCCGGCAAGCCGACCGCGGACTACCTGCAGTATGTGCTTTCCCGGATCACTTTGCCCGGCGCGATCTACCTGGGCTTTGTGGCCCTGATCCCGCTGATCGCCCTGGTCCTGATCAACGCCAACCAGAACTTCCCGTTCGGTGGCACCTCGATCCTGATCATGGTGGGCGTCGGATTGGAGACCGTCAAGCAGATTGACGCGCAACTACAGCAGCGTCACTACGAAGGGCTTTTGCGATGACGAGAATGTTGATTATCGGACCTCCCGGTTCCGGCAAGGGGACACAGGCGGAACGCATTTCGGAGCGCCTCGGCGTCATTGCGATCTCGACCGGCGACATCTTCCGTGCCAACGTCAAGGGTGAGACGCCGCTCGGCATCGAAGCCAAGAAGTACATGGATGCCGGGGATTTCGTGCCGGACAGCGTCACCAACAAGATGGTCCGGGACCGCCTCACGGAGGCCGACGTCGAACCGGGCTTCCTGCTCGACGGCTACCCGCGGACCACGGCGCAGGTGGACTACCTCGACCAGATCCTCGCCGACGGCGAGCAGAAGCTCGACGTCGTCCTGCAGCTCACGGCCGACGACGAAGAACTCGTCAAGCGCCTGCTGGGCCGTGCAAAGGAAACCGGCCGCAGCGATGACAATGAAGCCGTCATACGCCACCGGCTGGATCTCTACCACGGCCAGACCGAGGCTGTCGTGGCGAAGTATGCCGAGCGCGGCATCCTGACCCAGGTTGACGGTATCGGCGGCATCGACGAGGTCACCGACCGCGTCATGCGGGCCATCAAGGCTGCGCAGTCAGCCTGATCAAGGCCACCAACCATTGAGGCTCCTTCCGCTTTAGCCGGGAGGAGCCTCAGGCATTTGTCCGCCGGCCCGGCAGGGCTTCGCGGCACCACGAAAGGACGCTGAGGATGGCATTCGGCCAGACCCGCATTGAATACAAGACCAACGCCCAGATGCGGACCATGCATGAAGCCGGGCTGGTCCTCAGCCGCGCCCTGGATGCCGCCGTTGCGGCGGCGGTTCCCGGCGCAACCACCCGCGACCTCGACGCCGTCTTTGCCGGCGTTCTGGAGGAGGCAGGAGCCAAGTCCAACTTTTTGGGCTACCACGGCTTCCCCGCCACGGTCTGCACCTCGGTGAACGAGGAAGTAGTGCACGGCATCCCGGGAGACCGCGTCCTGCAGGACGGGGACATCATCTCGATCGACGGCGGTGCGATCGTGGACGGCTGGCACTCCGATTCGGCGCGGACCGTCATCGTGGGCACGGCCGACCCCGAGGATCAGCGGCTCTCCGACGTCACCGAGGCGGCGATGTGGCACGGAATCGCGGCACTGGCGACCGGGAAATTCGTCGGCGACATCGGCAACGCGGTGGACGACTACGTTTCCTCCGTCCCCGGTAAACCGCTGGGCATCCTGGAGGACTACGTGGGCCACGGGATCGGCTCCGAGATGCACATGGCGCCCGACGTGCTGAACTACCGCACCAGCCACCGCGGGCCGAAGATCCGCCCCGGGCTGTGCCTGGCCATCGAACCCATGCTGGTCCGCGGCAGCATCGACACCGCCGTGCTGGCGGACGACTGGACGGTCGTCACCACCGACGGCAAGCGTTCCTGCCAGTGGGAGCACTCGGTGGCGGTGCACGAAAAGGGCATCTGGGTGCTTTCCGCCGTTGACGGGGGAGCCGCTAAGCTGGCGCCCCTCGGCGTCGTGCCGGTCCCGATTCCCTAAGACGCCGCCAGCGACCCGCCGCGAATTTCCCCCGCGACGCAAAGAATCCCTGGCGCTACCGGAATACCGGTAGCGCCAGGGATTTTGCGTGTCGCCGGGGACCGTCAGCTCTTCAGCTTCGGCTTCACGTCCTTGGTGTAGATGCCTTCAAGGGTGCCCTTGAGCTCGGTCATGGTGGCCTTGACGTCGCCCTGCTGGGTGAGGATCTTAGCGGCCGACTTGGCCATCTCCTGGTCCGCGCCCGGCAGGAACACCCGGGCGTTGTCCTGCACCCGGGTGACCGCAAGCTGGTCCATGGCCGTCTTGATCTGCGGCGTCTTGGCCAGCACAGCGGTCATATCCGCAGAGGTGCGCGTGGGCATGTAACCGGTCGCCGCCGCGAACGTCGCGGTGCTCTCAGGCTCGGTCATGAACTTCAGGAACGTTGCGGCCGCGAGCTGGACTTCCTTGCTGACGCCGCTGGGAATGCCGAGGCCGGCGCCGCCGGTGGGGCAGACGCCGGTCTCGTTCTTCGGGCCACCCGGCAGGAAACCGACGCCGACGTTGAACTTGGCGGACTGCAGCACGCCCAGCAGCGAACCGGTGGAGGCGATGGTGGTGGAGGTGATGCCCGCGGAGAAGTCGTCAGCGGCCTCCTTGGAGGAGACGCCCGCCCACTTGTCCTTGTAGATCGAATCCTGGGCCCACTGGAGGGCCGCCACGGACTCGGCCGAGTCACAGTTGATGTTCCAGTCGTTGGACCAGCTGCCGCCCCATCCCCAGAGCATGTTCTGCAGCGTCCACCCGGCGTAGCCCGCCAGCGCCGGGTAGATATAGGCGTACTGCGAGCCCGAGGCGGCCTTGAGCTTCGGGGCCCACTCAGCAAATTCCTGCCAGGTCTTCGGCGCCCGGTCCGGCAGGCCGGCAGCCTTGAAGTGGTCCTTGTTGTAGTAGAACAGCGGGGTGGAGCGCCCGTAGGGGAGCGCCCACTGCTTGTCCGCGTACTTGTAGTCCGCGACGAGGGACTTCTGGAAGTCGTCCACCTTGATGTCCAGCTGCTTGATCAGACCGTCGAGCGGGATGATGTTGCCGTTGGTGAAGTACCGGAACCACCAGACATCGGAGAGCACCACGAGCCCGGGCAGGGCGGACTTCGCCGCCTGGGAGGTCTGGAACTTCTGCGCGATCTCTTCGTAGTTGGCGCCGGCAGTGATCAGGTTGACCTTGATCTCCGGAAACTTCGCCTGGAACTTTTCGATGATCGCCTTCTCAGCGTCCTGCGACTTGCCCGGGTGGTTGCTCCAGAAGTCGAAGGACGCGGCAGGCTTCACACTGCTGAAGTCGGTGTCGGCCGAGGCGGAAGCGGCGGCGTTGCTGCCTCCGGTGGACGGGCCGCCGCAGGCCGCCAGGGCGGCTGCCCCGGCGCTGGCGCCGGCGAGGCCAAGGAAGTTTCGGCGGTCAAAGTTTAGTGCCATGGTGGATCCTCTCGAGAGTGCGAACTCAATGCGATGACTTAGTGTGCTGTGTCGGGGTACTGACTCGGTGGAACGGCTGGGCGGCTTGGCGGTCCAGGAAGCAGGCCTACCCGGTGGTGCTGCCCTGGGTGAGACCGGCCACGATATAGCGCTGCAGGGCCGCGAAAACGAGGAGAATCGGAACGATCACCAGGACGGCGCCCGCCATCAGAATGCCCCAGCCGGAGCCGTTGCCTTCCGAGTTCTGCAGCAGGGTTAAGCCCACCGGGAGGGTCATAGTTTCGGGGCGGTCGGTAATGATGAGCGGCCAGATGTAGTCATTCCATTCGCTCACCACTGTGACCAGGGCGACCGTGGCGATTGAGGGCCCGGAGACGGGGACCACCACCTGCCACAGCCGGCGCCAGTGGCCGGCACCGTCGATCTCGGCCGCCTCCAGGATGGAGCCGGGCAGCGTCATGAAGTGCTGACGCAGCAGGAACGTGCCGAAGGCGGTTCCCAGCCCCGGCAGGATGATGCCCCACAGCGTGTTCTTCCCACCCACACCGGCGATCAGAATGTAGTTGGGCAGGATGGAAACCTGCGGCGGCACCATGAGCGCGACCAGGATGACGATGAAAATGACGTTCTTGAAGGGGAAGCGGACAAACACCAGGGCATAGGCCGTCAGGATGGCCAGGATCACCTTCACAGTGGCACCCACGGTGGTGACGATCAGGCTGTTCACGAAGAACCTTGCGAACGGCACGGTCGTCATCGCGATCTGGTAGTTCTCCAGGGTCACGCTCTGGGGCAGGATCTTGAGGTCCATCGTGACGATTTCGCCGGGCTGTTTGAAGGAGCTCAGCACCATCCAGAGCAGGGGCAGGACCACCACGAGGGTCGCCACGATGAGCGGGACGTAGCCGCCGGCAATCGTCTGGACCAGATTGGCGCGGGACAGTGGCCGGTTCCGCTGCGGGGGAGCGTCCGGTCCGGAAGCGGCACCGGCTGCCGGATCGGGGCTCACGGGGGAGAGCGTGCTCACGAGTAGTGCACCTTCCGTTCGACGAACCGCACCTGCAGCACGGTAATAACCAGCAGGATCACGAAGAGAACCACGGAGATGGACGCCGAGTACCCGGCGCGGTTGAAGGCGCCGAAGGCCTGCAGGTACGCCTCGTAGATCAACGTGCTGGTACCGCTGCCCAGGGGGGTCATGATCCGGATAAGGTCGAATGCCTGCAGCGAGCTGAGCATGGTGGTGATCAGCAGGAAGAACGTGGTGGGCGAGAGCAGGGGAATCGACATGCTGATGAAACGGCGGAAACCGTTGGCGCCGTCCAGTGAGGCCGCTTCCATGACGTCCTGCGGGAGTGATTGCAAGCCGGCGAGATAGACCACCGCGCAGTAGCCCAGGTTCTTCCACACGTAGACGATGATCACCATCACCAGGGACAGTTGCGGGTCATTGATCCACTGCGGGCTCTGCTGCCCGATCCCGCGGAGCAGCCAGGAGAGCACCCCGTAGCCCGGGTCGAAGATGAACAACCAGACCAGACCGACACCGACCCCGCTGAGCACATACGGGGCAAAGACCGCGGACCGGGCGAAAGTCGTGCCGCGGACCTTCGAGTTCAGGGCGAGGGCGACCAGCAGGCCGAGGACCATGGAGCCGCCGACAGTTACGACGGTGAAAATCGCTGTGGTCCCCAACACCTTGGAGGCGTCGGGACTGGTGAAGAAGGTGACGTAATTGTCCAGGCCGACGACGGTTGCGGAGGCTGAGCCGAGCGTCCAGTCCAGCGTCGAGTAGTAGATGTTGTTGATCAGCGGCAGGTACGTGAACACCGCTATCAACGCCAGGTTGGGCAGGGCGAGCGCGAGGAACACCAGGAAGTCCCTGCGTGTCCGACGAGACCAGCGTCGCCGCCGCGGGCTCTGCGTGACGGTCCCGGCGGTGGCCGGAGGACTGTCGGTCAATTGTCTTGTCATGGGGGTCTCTAACAGATCCAGGCCTGCCAGTGGCAGACAGTCGGGCGGGACATCAACAACACTTCACCACACAGATGATGGGCGGAATCCCGCACAAAGCCTTGTCAGAGCCCTGTTATGCCAGGCTTCCTTGCCCGTTTACCTGTCGTTGGTTGCAGTATTCCACAACGTTCGCTTGCGGGCAGGCAGATGCGGTGCCCAGTTTTCCGGGAGGCGGCGCACAATTGAGCCATGACAGCCATCACTGACGTGCCCGGAATCCGTGTTGGCCATGCATCTCTGGCCGGGGAGGGCTGGTTGAGCGGGGTGACGGTGGTGCTGCCGCCGCCGGGCACGGTCGGATCCGTCGATGTCCGCGGCGGCGGGCCCGGGACCCACGAGACTGACGCGCTGGACCCCACCACGCTAACGGCCACCGTCGACGCGGTGGTCCTCACCGGCGGAAGTGCCTTCGGGCTGGCGGCCGCCCACGGAGCCCAGCGCTGGTGCGAGGAGCACGGCAGGGGATTCGCCGTCCCCGGCGGCGTCGTGCCGATCGTGCCGGCGGCCGCCATCTTCGACCTGGGCCGCGGCGGCAACTTCAATGCCCGGCCCGACCCGGCTATGGGCTACGTAGCAACCGCCGATGCCGCCTCCCGACAGGACGGCCACAACGTCGAACGAGGCAACACCGGCGCCGGCACCGGAGCCCTCATCGGCCGGGGCCAGTTCAAGGGCGGCATCGGCACAGCCTCGATCACCCTGGACAACGGCGTTGTGGTCGGCGCTTTGGCGGTGGTAAACGCGCTGGGGTTACCTTTTGACCCGACGACGTCGGCGGCCGGAGACAGCGACGCCCCGGAACAGGCGGCACATCCGGAACCCGGAAACGTGCGTCTAAGCGACGAAGGAGCGAGCACGCGGAGGGTTTCGGATGCGTCGCCGGACGCTTCGATGGTGCAGCCCCTGAACACGACGCTGGTTGTCGTGGCCACGAATGCGGCACTGGACAAGGCAGAGTGCAAGAGAACGGCCACGGCAGCCCACGCCGGCCTTGCTCGGGCCCTCAACCCCAGCCACACCCTGGCCGACGGCGACACGGTGTTCGCTCTCGCCACGGGCGCCGTCGCCCTGGACCGCAGCACCGAAGCCGCGCGGCAGCTGAGCCTGATCTCCTTACAGAGCGCGGCGGCCGACGTCGTCCGCTTGGCAATCCTCGACGGCGTAGCGGCCGCAGCCGGCGTGGAGACACCGGCGGGTCGGTTTCGTGCATACGGCGACGGAGTGCGCTAGCATGGCTGGATTTAACTTTCGGCCCGCTATGCCGTAGTGTTGACTGTTGGTTGTCTGCCCTGTTGTGCCCTTTTGTGGCCGAGCGGCTTCGACCAAGCAATCAAAAAACGTCCGCAGTGATCGCCGGTGCAACCGGAGGGGCTGTGGCAACAACAGT
The DNA here is from genome assembly GCF_030816855.1 of Arthrobacter sp. B3I4. Classification (NCBI taxonomy): domain Bacteria; kingdom Bacillati; phylum Actinomycetota; class Actinomycetes; order Micrococcales; family Micrococcaceae; genus Arthrobacter; species Arthrobacter sp. B3I4. The sequence goes on from NZ_JAUSYK010000001.1 coordinate 1,584,977, forward strand.
TAGCGGAGGGTATGGCCAAGAAGGACGGGGTCATTGAGATCGAGGGCGTTGTGACTGAGGCGCTGCCTAACGCGATGTTTCGCGTTGAGCTCACCAACAAGCACATCGTTCTGGCACACATCTCTGGAAAGATGCGCCAGCACTACATCAGGATTCTCCCTGAGGACCGAGTAGTGGTGGAGCTGAGCCCTTACGACCTGACACGTGGTCGTATCGTCTACCGCTACAAGTAAACACTGGCCGGTCAGGGCAGCAGCCCAGGGCCGGTCCAGCTGACCAACTGCCACACGCAAAGGAACGCCATGAAGGTCAAGCCGAGCGTCAAGCAGATCTGCGAAAAGTGCAAAGTGATCCGCCGTAATGGCCGGGTCATGGTGATCTGCGAGAACCCGCGCCACAAGCAGCGCCAGGGCTAATTTCCCTCACCGGAAACCCTGGGTTGCTAACCCACGCAAGTAAATAAAGGCAGCACAAGCTGATCTGGGACACTGAGCAATAACGAGTCCGGACAGCTAACCCCCGGTCGGAGGCTGGGGCCGTACGGATTGTACGGGTGTACTGCCTACGACCTCCGGTTTATTCAAGGAGCACTGCCACTATGGCTCGTCTCGCTGGCGTAGACATTCCCCGCGAAAAGCGGCTGGAAATTGCGCTTACTTACATCTACGGCGTGGGCAAGACCCGTGCACACGAAACCCTGGCTGCCACCGGCATCAGCTCGGACGTCCGGGTCAAGGACCTGACGGACGCTGAACTGGTTCAGCTGCGTGACTACATTGAAGGCAACTACAAGGTTGAGGGTGACCTTCGCCGCGAAGTAGCAGCTGATATCCGCCGCAAGGTCGAAATCGGCAGCTACGAAGGTATTCGCCACCGCAAGGGCCTGCCCGTACGCGGTCAGCGTACGAAGACGAACGCACGTACCCGCAAGGGCCCGAAGCGCACCGTCGCAGGCAAGAAGAAGACCCGCTAGTCCCCACTTGCTCCTAAAATCGCTGGCGCGATTTCAAGGAACCCGGCAAGTGTGGGCCAAGCGTAGGCTTCCCCCCAATAACTTTCTGTAGGAGAAATAATGCCCCCGAAGACTCGTGGCGCGGTTCGCAAGCCGCGTAAGAAGGACAAGAAGAATATCGCGCTGGGCCAGGCGCACATCAAGAGCACCTTTAACAACACCATCGTTTCCATCACGGACCCGAACGGTGCTGTCATCTCCTGGGCTTCGTCCGGTGAGGTTGGCTTCAAGGGCTCCCGCAAGTCCACTCCGTTCGCCGCGCAGATGGCTGCCGAAGCCGCCGCGAAGCGTGCACAGGAGCACGGCATGCGCAAGGTTGACGTATTCGTCAAGGGTCCGGGCTCCGGACGCGAGACCGCCATCCGCTCGCTGCAGGCCGCTGGCCTCGAGGTTGGGTCCATCCAGGACGTAACCCCCAGCGCGCACAACGGCTGCCGCCCGCCGAAGCGCCGCCGCGTCTAACGTCTTAGCCGGAGCTTGCCCGGACCGTCACCGGTCCGGGCAAGCCCAGCCGCGTTAAGTTCGTAGACCGATCTTTCCACCACCTGTGTTGCGTCATATAGCGGATGCTCGCCGAAAGGAAACCTAAGTGCTCATTGCACAGCGCCCCACCCTCTCCGAAGAGGTCGTCTCCGATAACCGTTCACGTTTCATTATTGAACCGCTGGAACCGGGCTTCGGATACACCCTCGGAAACTCCCTCCGCCGTACCCTGCTCTCCTCCATCCCCGGTGCCTCTGTCACGAGCATCCGGATCGATGGCGTGCTGCACGAGTTCACCACGGTTCCGGGTGTCAAGGAAGATGTCACTGAGATCATCCTGAACATCAAGAACTTGTCGGTTTCCTCCGAGCACGACGAGCCGGTTGTTGCTTACCTGCGCAAGCAGGGCCCGGGAGTCGTCACCGCCGCGGATATCGCTCCGCCGGCCGGCGTCGAATTCCACAACCCGGATCTGCACATCGCAACGCTGAACTCGAAGGGCAAGTTCGAGCTCGAACTGACCATCGAGCGCGGCCGCGGTTATGTTTCGGCAGCTCAGAACAAGTCCGGCGATTCCGAGATTGGCCGCATCCCGGTCGACTCGATCTACTCGCCGGTCCTGAAGGTTACTTTCCGCGTGGAAGCTACCCGTGTTGAGCAGCGCACCGACTTCGACAAGCTGATTGTCGACGTCGAGACCAAGCAGGCCATCGCCCCTCGCGACGCAGTCGCTTCGGCCGGTACCACCTTGGTGGAACTGTTCGGCCTTGCCCGCGAGCTGAACACCGCAGCTGAAGGTATCGAGATTGGCCCGTCGCCGACGGACGCTGCCCTGGCAGCAGACATGGCCCTGCCGATCGAGGATCTGGACCTCACCGTCCGTTCCTACAACTGCCTCAAGCGTGAGGGCATCCACTCCGTGGGTGAACTCGTTGCCCGCTCCGAGGCTGACCTGATGGACATCCGCAACTTCGGTGCGAAGTCCATCGATGAGGTCAAGGCAAAGCTCGTTGAACTGGGTCTGTCCCTGAAGGACTCCCCTCCCGGTTTCGACCTTGCAGCCCGCGCCGCAGCCATCGAAGAGGACGACGCCGCGTTCAGCGACGACGAGCTCTAAAACAGATCTTGGCCAGCGGGCTGGACGCACCCCAGCGTGCACAGCCCGCCGGCTTCCATATGAGGAGAAATAGTTATGCCTACCCCCACTAAGGGTCCGCGCCTCGGAGGCGGCCCGGCTCACGAGCGTCTCATGCTCGCGAACCTGTCCGCTGCACTGTTCGAGCACAAGCGGATCACCACCACGGTGACCAAGGCCAAGCGGCTCAAGCCGTACGCCGAGCGCCTCGTCACCTTCGCCAAGCGCGGCGACCTGGCTTCCCGCCGTCGCGTCCTCGGCCTGATCAGCAACAAGGGCGTCGTCCACGAGCTGTTCACCGATATCGCCCAGGCGATGGAGAACCGCGACGGCGGCTACACCCGCATCACCAAGATCGGCAACCGTAAGGGCGACAACGCTCCCATGGCTGTCATCGAACTGGTTCTCGAGCCGGTTTCCGCCAAGCAGGCCGTGGTAGCCGAGGCCACCACCGCCGCCAAGCGCGACGCCGACAAGCAGGGCGCTTCCAAGGTTGAGGCTGCTCCGGTTGCCGAAACCGAAGTTGCGGCTGCCGAAGAGGCCCCCGAGGCCGACGTCGTCGAGACCGAAGCTGTCGAGACCGAAGCAGCAGCAACCGAAGAGGCCCCGGCCGCCGAAGAAGCTGCCGCTGAGTCCGAGAAGGACGCGAAGTAGTCCGCTAGGACTTTCTTATAGACTTAAGTCTATGAACCAGCAAGGACCCGTCGCCCCCGTTAGCGGGGACGGCGGGTTTTTGCGTGTCCGGCTCGATTTGTCGTACGACGGCGGCCCGTTCAACGGCTGGGCCCTGCAGCCTGGGCGCCGCACCGTCCAGGGGGTCCTGGAGGAGGCCCTGGCCCTGCTGATCCGCCGTCCCGTACGGGTGACCGTAGCCGGACGCACGGACGCTGGCGTGCACGCACGGGGTCAGGTGGTGCATTTTGATCTGAGCGGAACAGAGTGGAAGGGCCTTAACCGTGGGGCCGAACTGGACCCTGCCGCGGCGCTGCTGAGACGGCTCCGCGGTGCGCTCAACCGGGGGCTGGGCGAGCTCAGTGGAGCGGTGGTGGTACACCGTGTCTCGCTGGCGCCGGAAGGTTTCGACGCCCGCTTCTCCGCCCTCTGGCGGCGCTACAGCTACCGGATCGCTGACGGCCCTGCCCGGTGGGATCCGCTGGGCCGCAACTCGACGCTCTGGCACAAGGAACCGCTGGACACTGCCCTGCTGAACGAGGGCGCTTCCCTGCTGTTGGGGCTGCAGGACTTCCGGTCGTACTGCAAGCCTCGCGAGGGCGCCACAACCATCCGGGAACTGCAGCGCTTCGAATTCGCTCGCGGCGCTGACGGAATCATCGTAGCCACGGTCCAGGCGGATGCTTTCTGCCACAATATGGTCCGTTCACTCGTCGGTTCGGCGCTTTATGTGGGAGCCGGAGCGGAGCAGCCCGGCTGGCTGTACGAGCGGCTGATTGCCCGCCAACGGGACGCGCGCTCGGTCTTGGCCGCTCCGCATCCGCTGGTCCTGGAAGAGGTGGCTTATCCATCCAAGGACGGGCTCTTGGCCCGGGCCGAGCTGACCCGAGCCCGGCGCGCCTGAAGCGGCGCACCGCGGGCCACGCAGCGCGGCGGGCCCACAGGGCGGCGGACAATGGAGCGTGCGGTGCGGCGGGCAGCGCCAGGCACCGCTATGGGGCGTCCCGCCGGCTGAGGGCCGGTCAGAATGCCGGAGGTGGCTCGTCCGCGGGGAGGTCCAAGGTAAAGGTGCTTCCGCACCCCGGCTGGGTGCGGCAGGTAATTGATCCGCCGTGTCCTTCGACGATCGCCTTGGTGATGGACAGGCCGAGTCCGGCGCCGGGAATCGCACCGTCGCGGACGGCTGGGCTGCGGAAGAAGCGAGTGAAGACCTTCTCGGCGTCGGCGGCGGTCATGCCGATGCCGCTGTCTTCCACGCAAAGCAGGACCCGGTCGTCCTCTGTCCGCGCCGAAACCGTCACAGCTCCACCGTCCGGTGAGTATTTGATGGCGTTGGAGACGAGGTTGTCGAGGGCCTGCCGGATCCGCAGCGGGTCCACATTGGCCCACAGCGGCGACGGTACGTCCATCGCCAGGGAAACCTGTGCAGCCTGGGCGTGGGCCTGGGCGGAGCCCAAGCTCGCTTCCACCAGCCCTGCGAGGTCGGTCTTCCGCGGGTGGACGTGGACCGCAGAACTGGCGCTCATCAGCAGGTCCGAGACCAGGGCCAGCAGGCGTTCGGCGTTACGCTGCGCCACTTCAATGCGGCGCAGCACCGGCGGCGTCAGTTCCTCGCCCAACACCAGGTCAAGGTTGCCAATAATCGACGTAAGCGGGGTCCGGAACTCATGTGAAACCGTCGCGACGACGTCTTCCTTGGCCGCGAGGGCGTTTACCAGTCCCGTCACCTCGTTGTAAACGACGACCGCGCCGCCGAAGCTGCCGTCGTCGTTTCTGAGCGGCCGGGCGCCCGTCGACACGGCCCGTCCCGCCGGCGCCGCCCCGAAACAGACGAGATGATCAGCGAAGGACTCCCCGGCCAGGGCACGGCGCAACGGACGCCGGTTAGGCGGGAGTGGCGTTGCCTGGTCCCGGCCCGTCAACACCAGTTGGTCCTCCCACTCCGGCTCGGCGGGGCGGGACGCTCCCGGGGGCGCTGCGGACGACTCAAGCCGGGCCTGCCAGCTGTTGGTGAGTAGCCGCCGGCCGTCCGCTCCGACAGCGATGATGCCGACATCGACGGCATCGAGGATGGCATTCAGCAGCCGTTCCCGCTCGCGGCTTTCGCCGAGGTGGGACTGCAGTTGCGCTTCCTTGGACTCGACTTTGCGCTGCTGCCGCAGCAACTGCGCCTTGACGAACTCAATCGCCAACGCAACGGACAGCGTGGTCAGCGCCAGGAGGAGGATGGTCGCAAAACGGCCAGAGGTGCCGCTGGCCGCGGCGCCGAAGAACCAGGGAAAGCCGGCCAGCAGCGGCCCGAAGAAGCTGAGGCAGGCGCTGGCCCCCGGAGAGAGCCGCGATGCAGCGACCCAAACAACGGGCAGGACCGAGAGTACGCCGAGGCCGGGCAGTTCGTCCGCGGCGGCCGCTCGGCTCATGCCGATGGCTGCCAGGTCCAGGACCGGAACAATCAAGGCAGCCAGCGGGCTGAACCGCTGCCATGGCACCAGGAGGCATCCGAGGAAGATCGCGGCGTGCAGGGCCACCGCCGTTTGGCCCCAGCCGCTGGAAAGGTGAAGTTCCCAAGCGGCCGGAGCGGCGGCCAGGCCGGCTGTCAGGAGCAGCGTCAGGGGAAGCTGCGAAGCCAGGACGAGGAGGCGTGGGTGCAGGGGGCCACCGTGGCGGTCCACCCGCACGCCACGAACCAGCCGCCATTCACCCAAAGATAAACGCCCCTTCCACGCTCGTTGAGTTTACATTGCTGTCATACAAACTTGACTCAAAACATATATTTGTTGCCAGAGTTACTCCGCAGGACACCGTCAGGGTCCTCGAGGTGGGTATTGTGACAGGAAAGGTCGTACTTATTCGGCGGCCTGTTGCGGAACTGCAGAAAACATGAGGGGTGTCATGACTGACCTTGGGGTGGCCGTCGTTGTTGAGGACGATGCGGATGTGCGCAACCTTGTCGAAGCCGTCCTGCGGCAGGCAGGCTTTGAGGTGCATTCGGCAGCCGAGGGCAGGGAAGGTGTCGACATCGTCCGGCGTGAAGACGCCAATGTCGTCACCCTCGACGTGGGGCTCCCCGATATCGACGGCTACGAGGTGCTGCGGCGGATCCGACAGTTCAGCGATGCGTACATTGTGATGCTTACCGCCCGGACCGACGAGCTCGACACGCTGACAGCCCTCCACACCGGTGCCGACGATTTTCTGACTAAGCCCTTCCGGCCGCGTGAGTTGCGGGCCAGGGTTGCCGCGATGATGCGCCGGCCGCGCAGCGGTGGTCCAGCAGCAAGCCAGGCAGCCCCGCAAGCGCAACCCGCCCCTGCGCCGGACAACGTCCTGCGCCACAACGGGCTGGCCCTGAACCCGGACACTCGCTCGGTGACGGTCGACGACGAACCGCTCGCCCTGACCCGCAGTGAGTTCGACCTCCTGCACGCCCTTCTTCGGGGCGCCGGCTCGGTGAAGTCGAAGACTGACCTGGTGCGCGTCGTGCGCGGCGAGTACTACCGTGCCGACGCCTACATCAGTGAATCGGACGAACGCGCCGTGGAGGTGCACATCGGCAACCTGAGGCGGAAGCTGCAGGAAGACCCGGTGCAGCCGCGCTGGCTGCAGACGGTGCGGGGAGTGGGCTACCGGCTCGCGCCGGCTCGCTCCTAGCGGTCCCAGAGGACGTAGCTGAACTGCAGCTCGTCCACCGTTTCGCTGCCACGGGCGGCCACCTCGCCGAGCCGGGGAACAGCTTCACCCAACCTGCCGGCGCGGATCAGCTCTTCGAGCTCGGCGGCGAGCTCGGCCAGGCGAACGCCGCCCACCATGGAGGAGGACGTCTTGAGGCTCAGCACGGCGTCGAGCGCGGCGGCCTCGTCATGGCGGTCCAGGGCCGCCGACAAAGACTCATAGCGCTGGTCCCACATCTCTGCGTAATCCCGGGCAAAGCCTTTCGCCACGGCGGCGCTGTTCACCTGCTCGCCCAGATCCTGGAGGGCACTGGGGTCCACCAGGGGCGCCGGGCCGGGGGATGGAGCCGTCAGTCCTGCTCCGCTGGCGGAGACGTCGGCGCCGAGCAGGGGGCCCGCTACTGAGTCGTCGGGGCTGGCAGCTAAAAGAGACATGTGACTACGGTACTCGCTGTCCGGACCGGAGCCAGAGGTGGCGGGGGATTCTGCGGAAACCCTGCGGCTATCCTTTGCGCGGTCCGCTAGTGGCCACTGAACGTGGCGATGGCATTGATGACGGCCGGCCCCAGGATGGCGATGAAGAGCACGGGGAAGATGAAAAACAGCAGCGGGAAAAGGATGGTGACCGGCAGTTTCATCGCCTTTTCCTCTGCCCGCTGGCGACGTTTGACCCGCATGACTTTGGCCTGGATGCGGAGCACCCGGCTGATCGCAATGCCGTAGGTGTCGGCCTGAACGACTGCCTGGACGAAGCTGCGCAGTTCGGGGATGCTAGTCCGCTCCGCCAGGGCCTGGTAGGACTCGCGCCGGCTGCGTCCCACCTGCATGTCCTGCAGGGTGCGTACCAGTTCTTCGGCGAGGGGACCCTTGCCGTTCTCGCCGGCCCGGGCCATGGCTCCTTCAAAGCCCAGGCCGGCTTCGACGGAGATCAGCATCTGGTCGAGCGTGTTGGCTAGCTCCAGCTGCATGAGTTTTTGGCGCTCCTGGCCTTTGCTGTAGAGCAGGAGGTCCGGAATGAAATACCCCAGCAGCATCACAAACAGGCCGACGAGCTTCAGGACCGGCGCCGGGGTGCTGGCGAACCACAGGCCCAGCAGGGCTCCCGTAACGCCCAGCAGCGGTTTGGCGGCCAGCACCCGGCCAAGGGGCAGCGATGCGGGCCGGCCGGCTAGAGCGAGCAGCCCGTCGAGTTTGCGGACATAGCCTGGCGGCGTCAGCCGGTGGCCGATCTGTTCCAGCAAGCCCGTCTGCTTTGGCCCGGCGGTTTCCGCCGGACCGGTGCCCACCGAGAGGATTTCCCGGACAGCACGCTGGGACTTGCGGTCCACGGAAAGCAGCGACCAAGCGAGGTAAGCCAGCGGAAGGCAGATCAGCAGGAGAGCGGAAATGATCAAGGGATTCATCCGGGCCTCAAAACTTCAGGTCAATGATCTTGCGCATCCAAAGTCCACCGATAGTCATCAGGATTAGGGAAGCCGCGATCATGCCCCAGCCCAGCGGGTTGGTGAACATGACATTCATGTAGCCGGGGTTGACCAGCATCAGCATGAGCACGATGCCGACCGGCATCGCCATCAGGATGTAGGCGGAGAACTTACCTTCGGCTGCCAGCGATTTGATGTGACCCTTGATCTCGCTGCGCTCGCGGATGGTCTCGTTCACCTGGTCCAGCACCTCGGCCAGGTTGCCGCCGACTTCACGGTTGATCTGGATGGCCTGGGCGATCCAGACGAAGTCCTCGTTGTGCATCCGCTCTGCAGTGTCGTTCAGTGAGGCCAGCAGGTCACGGCCAAGACTGGTTTCGGTGATGACGCGGCGCATTTCCTCCGCTGTGGGACTTTGCGATTCGTTGCCGGCAGCGTCGATGGCCCGCAGGATGCTGTGCCCGGCCCGGAGGCCGCCAGAGAGCAGCTGCAGCGTGTCGCCGAGTTGGTCATCGAACTTGGCCCGGCGTTTACCGGTCAGGAAGCTGAGGACCAGATGGCCGGCCACGGGCGCCAGCAGGACCAGCAGCAAGGCCAGCAGGGGACCGCCCACGACGAGGCCCGCAAGTGCGCCGACTAAGGCGCCGGCCAGCACCAGTATGTAGAAGTCGCCCTGTCCCATCCGCAGCCCCGCCTGTTCCAGGACGTCGCGATTAAACAGCCGGACTTTCCGCTGGGCGAAGAACCCCTCGGCAGCACCCGCCGCGGAGCCCGCGAAGCGGGTCAGGGAGGACTCCGCGGAGGCGTCCATCGGGCGCCGCCGGTCCAGCGGAACGCGGACTGCCCCCGGCGAAAGCACCGCCAGGGTCAGCAGCAGCACGGCAGTAACAAGGAGGGCGACGCCGATCGGAAGGGTCATGGCCGGCTCACGTCCTGCTGGTGGGGGCCAGCGGTGCCGCGAACACGGCGGGGGAGACGAAGATGCCCATGTCCTCGAACCGGTCAATGAAGCGGGGCCGGATGCCGGTGGCCACCGGTTTGCCAAGGAATCGGCCGTGGGCGTCCACCCCGGCGGAATAGTCGAAGACAAAGGCGTCCTGGAGGGTGACAATGTCGCCCTCCATGCCCTGCACCTCCGTGACATGGGTGATGCGGCGGGTGCCGTCCCGCAGACGGGAGATCTGCACGATCAGGTTGACGGCGGAGGCGATTTGTTCGCGGATTGCGCGCAGCGGCAGGTCCATGCCGGCCATCAGGACCAGCGTCTCCAACCGGGCGACGGCGTCGCGCGGCGAGTTTGAGTGGACCGTGGAGAGGGAACCGTCGTGGCCGGTGTTCATGGCCTGCAGCATGTCCAGGGACTCGCCGCCGCGGACCTCGCCCACCACGATCCGGTCCGGCCGCATACGCAGCGAGTTGCGCAGCAGGTCGCGGATGGTGACCTCGCCCTTGCCCTCGGTGTTCGGCGGCCGGCTTTCCAGACGGACCACGTGTTCCTGCTGGATCTGGAGTTCGACCGCGTCCTCGATGGTGACGATGCGCTCATCGTGCGGGAGGAAGGAGGAAAGGACGTTGAGCAGGGTGGTTTTGCCGGTGCCGGTGCCGCCGGAGACGATGATGTTCAGTTTGGCCCGGACACAGGCGTTGAGCAGCTCCGCCATCTCCGGGGTAAGCGTTCCGAAACCGATCAGGTCGCGGACCGTGAGCGGCACTTTGCTGAACTTTCGGATGGTCAGCGAAGAGCCACCGACCGCGAGCGGGGGAATGACGGCATTGACGCGGGAACCGTCCTCGAGCCTCGCATCCACTAGCGGTGATGATTCGTCGATCCGGCGGCCGACCTTTGAGACGATCCGCTCGATGACCTTGCGCAGGTGGTCCTCGGAGCTGAAACGAGAATCGGTCAGGGTCAGCTGGCCTTTCCGCTCAACATAGATCTGGTCCATCCGGTTAACCATGATCTCGGTAACCGCAGGGTCATCCAGCAGGCGCTGGAGCGGGCCATAGCCAAGCACATCGTCCGCGACATCGCGGACCAGGCGGCTGCGCTCCTCGGCCGAGAGGGGAACCTGTTCGGCGTCGATGATGCGGATCAGCTCATCGCGCGCCGTGGCGCGCAACTCGCCCTCTTTGAGGGCTGAATCACTGAAACGCGCACCCATGCGTTCGAACAGGACGGTGGCTGCCCGCTCCTTGAGCCCTGCCAGGGCGTCCACCGGCTGCTGCCCTTTGGCACGGGCGGTGTCCGGTGCGTCGGCGAAAGTCGGTGCAGTAGCCGCAGCCAGGCGCGATGGCTCACGGCGCGCAGCCTCGGGGCGTACGGCCTCCGGACGGGGGGACGTGGCCGGGGCAGGCGGCTGCGGGGGCACCGACGTCGGCGATGGTGATGGCCCGCTGCGTGCGGCCGGGCCGGCTTCCGCCGCGGAGAGGCGCTCGGAGAGCTTCATCTCAGACCACCACCCGTCGGTGCAGCTTCTTCTGCGCCGTGGCCCGCCAGGCCGGATCAAAGCGGGTCACCAGCTGCCGGAGTCCCTTCACGGCAGGATCCCGGCGTCCGTCCTGGAGCACCGGGATCCCCCGGTTCGTGGAGTAGGCAACGGCCTTGGAACGTGGAATGCTGACGTCCACGGGCGCGCCAATGGTGGCCTCGACGTCCTGGACGCTAAGACCGGATTTGGAGTCCGCCATGTTCAGGACCACATGACGGGAGTCGGGCAGGAGGTCCAGCCTGCGCAGGATTTCCAGCCCGGAGCGGAGCCCGCGGATGCTGGGGACGTCCATCGCGCTGACCCACACGACGTCGGTGCACTGCTCCATCGCGGCCAGCCCGACCTCAGGCAAGCCGGGGGCAGTATCGACGACCACGTACTGGAACTGCTCGGCAAGTTGTTCGAGAAGCCGGCTGACTTGTTGCGGCGTGATGTCATCAGCTTCCACCGGAGTCCGGGGCGCGCAAAGGGCATAGATGCTGCTGGGGTGGACCGTCAGGAAAGCCTTGAGGACCAGCGAGTCCTGGCTGGCCGCGGCCGAGACGGCGTCGGTCACGGTGTGCTCGGGGTTCAGATACAGACCGGACGCTACGTCGCCGAACTGCAGGTCCAGGTCCACGATGACGACGCCCATCGGGGCGACCCGCCCAAGTCCGATGGCGATGTTGGTGGCGATGGTGGTCTTGCCCACGCCGCCCTTGGGCGAGAACACGCCGATCACCAGACCCTTGGGAGCGTCCGGGCTTTTCACCGCCGACGTGCGGTTGCGGCTGGCGAACGACTGGCAGGCCCGCTCCAGCAGCACCCGGATCTGGGCGGGGTCTGACGCGGGGCTGAGGATGTCACGGATGCCGGCGCGCATGGCGAGCAAGACGAAGTCCGGGTCAGGTTCCCCGACCAGGATGACGCTGAGTTCGGGCAGTTGCACGTCGAAGACCGTGGCCAGCAGGAGGGCGTCCTCGACCGGTACGCCCGGTCCCAGAATCAGCACCTCCGGCCGCTCCTGGTCGAGGTTAGCGAAAAGCTCGCTGGGGTCGGCAGGGTTGACGAAGGCAAAGGTCTGAACACCGCCCGGTAGGCCGCCGGCGACGGCCTGGCGCACCCGGGCATCGAAGTCAGCGTTAGGCGTGATGAGGACAAAGCGGCTCACTTGTAGACCTCCGGCTTAGTCATAATGCCAGGACGGCCACTGTCTGTGGCGTCGAGTGGTTCCTTGCTCAACCACATGGTCGCGAACTCGGCTGCATAGACGATCTTTGTGGCATCCACGTCGTTGACGGCAACTGTGAGAAGCAGGGAACCCGTCGGGAGCGAAGTGTCCTCAGCCGGGGCAGCAGACCCACTGGCTGACGGCGCCGGACTGGGCGTCGCCACCGGCGCCCGCTGAACAGAGGTCACGAGGACCTTGTGGACCGTAAGCTGCGTCGTCTCCTTATCCGGTTTCGCCTCCAGTCCGCCGCCTTTGAGATTGATAAAGATGCCGACGTGGTCACCGGGAGCGATGCGGCCCCCGACGACGCGCTGGGGTTCCAATTGGAAGGAAACTTCCTGCAGCCCCTTGGGGACCTCCACCGACCCACTCGCCTTGAGCTCTTCTGGCTGGATGAGGCGCTCTGCAACGAGCTGCTCGCCCGGCAAGAGCTCGACGGCCGTGACTTTGCCGGCCTGCCCGTCGAGGTTCTGTAACGCAGTCTTCGAAACAGCCTTACCGGGTAGCTCCTGGCTGCTGACGAAGGCCGTCAGCGTTGCGACCGGGGTGCCGGCGGGGACGGCCTTCTGCACCACCATTACGCTGACCGGTTCCAGGTTCTGCACTGCCCGGCTGTCGGCGCCGTTGGCGTAACTGACGACGAGAATGGCACCAACGATGGCCAGCACGACGGCGGCCACTCCTGCCAATAAGCGTGACTTCAAAAACTGCTCCTGAACCGGTCGGGGACTGCGGGGTGAAACGTATTACTGAGTGAGACGGACGATGGTGGCGCCGTTGGCGTCCACCGGACCGAGGGTGAAGCCGTCGGCGAGGGAAACGTACTTGATGAAGCTGCCGATGATGCCGCGACAGTTGCCGTCGCAGGCAACCGATGCTGGCACAGCGGGGGTGGTGTTCTGGAATGTGTCCGGGAGCGAGCTGTTGCCGCTGAATTTCCAGCCTTTGACCTTGAAAGCGGCAAAGGTCGTGAGCCCGTAAGTGGCGCCGTTGCCGGTACCGGTGACGCGGTTGAAAACGGGAAGTAGGACGACCACCTCCTTGCCGGCCGTGATGTCGGCGGCCCAGCCGTTCAGAGTGGCGGCACAAATGGCGGGGGAGCTGTTACCAGGGTCGCTCCCGCCCTCGGCGAGAGCAAGGTCGATCAGCCCGCCGCAGACGCCCGGATCGCTGACCAGCCAGCCGAAGCCGCCCTCCACGGCGGCTCCGGAGGGTCCGTAGTTGCAGTCCGGGTTGGCATTGCTGCCGTGGTTCTGCAGTAGTTGCAGGGTGCCGTCGACGTGACCTTGGACCTGGCAGATGGAGAAAGCAACGGGAAACGGCGTTGGGCCTTTGCGTGGGCTGCCCCAAGTGACGCTCGAGGAGGCCGAGACTTCGGCGGAGCTGTACCCAAGCACCCCAGCGAAGAACAATGAGACCCGGTTAGGGTCCTTGCCCGGCTCTTGCGCCGCTGCTGCGACGGTGACGGTGCGGTTTGATTTGTCCAGCAACAACGATTGGATGTTGCTGGCCCCGTCGCCAGCGTTGCCGTTGGCCAGGCTCCGCGCCAGCGTGGAGGTCGCCGAGCAGTCGGCGTCATTGATGTCCTTGGCGCACTTTTGCGCAACGGCCAAGGCGGCCGCATCGGAACCGTTTCGCAGTTGGGTCCGCTCGGCGTACAGCATCCCGACGTCTACGGCGAGGGCCGCGAAGCCGAGCAACACCACCATGAGGATCGCGACCATTATCGCTATCCCGCCGCGCTCGCGGTCCTCACCCTTGGACTCAATCAGCCGCCGCACAGCATGACTCCTTTGCCTTCCATCGGGAACGGTCCGGCAATGCCTGTCATCGTCGCCAGTGTGTAGGTGATCTTGACCGTCACCTGCGCGCCGGAGGTGCATGTGGTGGGGGCGACGGTGATATTCGAATCGGCGAGGGGCGGTTGTAGTCCAGTCACGGCGTTCTTCACTGCGGTGCGGGCATCGGACGCATTGTTATTGATTGCCATCACCCGGACACCTTCCCGGGCCGCGCTGGAAAGCGAAATCTGGACGTTATACGCGCGCCCGAATTCCATTATGCCGAGCAGGATCATGACCAAGACCGGTGCCAGCAACGCGAACTCCACCGCGACGGCACCCCGTTCTTTTGTCTTAGACACGGGGACCGCCTTCCTGGGTGCTGGCTACTCGCGTTTGACAGAGACAGGGTTGGAAAAGGCCGGAGCCTTCCCCAACCCTGTCTGCCGGATCTGGAGCGTTGTTACTTACTGCAAGCCGGGCTGGTGGTCCCGTCGGCGGCAGTCGCCGTAGCCGTCATGGCGCCGCCCTTAACGCTGCAGGCGACGCTTTCGAAGGTGGACTTCAAGTTCCCGCCGAGGAGCGTGACGGCGACGATGATCACGACGGCGATAAGGGAGACCATGATGCCGTATTCAACTGCTGTAGCGCCTCGCTCGTCGCGGCGAAGGCGGGCAGTGAGGGTGCTAAGGGAAAAGCGCACAGATGCCTCCTGGGCGGTAAGTGCGGCCCGCATGGGCCTGTGACGAACGGTGGGAAAACTACTTGGAGCAGGCGCTGGGGACGGTGGCGGTCGCGGTGGACATGGTGCCACCCTTGACACTGCAAGCGACCCCGTTGAAGGTGGTGACCAAGTTGTTGCCGAGCAGCGTCACGGCGACGATGATCACGACGGCGATGAGGGAAACCATGATGCCGTATTCGACGGCGGTGGCGCCGCGCTGGTCGCGGCGAAGACGGGCTGCGATATTGGAGAAAAAGGAACGCATTAGGGGACTCCTGAGCGAGTTGGGCGGCTGGCCCTGCACCAGCACTGAGAGGAACTTAGCAAGCTCCGACACGCCGTCGATCCGACTTTTCAGCATCCTGTGCCAAGGCTTCCCAAACTGCCTTATTCCTGTATCTTCCCTGCGCCTATCCTGCGTTCACGTCCTAGAAAGCCCGCTGGCGGGCAAAGGTATATTCCGTGCGCAGTGGGAAATTAGCCACCAAGTGCGGCAAACAGGTTCGCGCCGCCAATGATTCCTAAAGCAACCAATGCCACGAGCAGCGAGTATGCGGTGGCGTTGGCTCCGCTGTCGGACTGCAGACACATCTTGGCGCGGGCGACAAAGGAGACCAGGGAGACCACGAGACCTGCCATCTTGAATGTCCTTTAAGAGATTCGAACGGTTGGCAGGATTCCGGCAACGCCCCTTTTGCTACCCCCGGGGAACCCCGCTGAAACAACGGTTGCATGCCGGTTAGAAGCCCGGCAATGAAAGCGGCTACTCGACTTCCGATAAAACAAACAAGTGTTCTACTTGTTCCACCCAGCAGGTGTACTTGGTTTAGAAGGCGGTCTCGGCCGGGGCCGCAGCTCAGGGCCGGATAGTGCCTCTGCGCAGAAGCAGGAGACGTGAGCTACGCGGTGACCAGAATGACGGCGAAGGCTGCAGCCAGCATGGAGGGCCCGTACGCCACCTCCGGCGGTTTGTTGGTGCGCTTCCTGAGCAGGAAAGCCAAGGAGGCGACGCCGCCGGCCACGAAACCCAGGGCACCGCCGTAAAAGAGCTGGGACCAGCCCAAGTAGCCCAAATACAGGCCGACGGGCGCGGCCAGCTTAACGTCGCCCATCCCGATGCTGTTGGGGCTGATGAGAGCCAGGATGAAGTAGAAAGAGAAGAGGATGGTGCCGCCGGCAAGTCCGCGGCCGAATTGTCCCCACGCGCCCAGGGCCACCGAAGCGGCCGCGAACGAGATGATGCCGGCCCCCAAGAGCGGCACTACCAGCCGATTGGGCAACAAGTGGTGAAAAATATCGATCCGCGCCAGGTGCACGCCGCCAACTGCCAGAACCAGAAATGCCGGGAGCGCCGGCGACAGTCCGAAGCGCCAGCCCAGCAGTGCACACAGCAGCGCGGCAGCGGCCGACGTCGTCATCCGCTGCGCGGGGGAGGGGTGCGGCGTCAGTCGGGGCAGACTCCGCCGGATAAGAACGTCGCCCAGCAGGGCCAAACACAGCCCCAGGGCAGCGGTCCCGGCAAGGAAGAGCAGCGACGCGGACCCTGCGAGGGCGGGATCGGGCACGGAACCTCCAGGAACACTGCGGGGCCGGAACTGCGCGGCACGCAGGTCGCACGCCACCGGAAACCCCATTTTGACCCATAGCCCGGGCTTCCGCTATTCTTGGTAGTCGTTGTGCGTGTCCTATCTCGATGATGCGTGCCCGCTTGAGAATCCGGTTGCAGGATAGCTACTCAACGTGCACATTCGAGACCACAGGATGACTGGTTACATGGAGCCCTCACCTCTGTTCCGGTAGCGCATAGATAGTAGGTGCACCTCCGTGTGACGCCTAAAACAAGAACGCCAGAACAAGAACGAGGCAAACACCGTGCGTACGTACACCCCGAAGCCCGGCGATATTAACCGCCAGTGGCATGTCATTGACGCCACCGACGTTGTCCTTGGTCGTCTCGCCAGCCAGACCGCAATCCTGCTGCGCGGCAAGCACAAGGCCACCTTCGCGTCCCACATGGACATGGGCGACTTCGTCATCATCATCAACGCTGAAAAGGTTGCCCTCACCGGCGCCAAGCTGGAGCAGAAGCGCGCATACCGCCACTCCGGCTACCCGGGCGGCCTGACCTCCGTCAACTACGCGGAGCTGCTGGAGTCCAACCCGGTCCGCGCCGTGGAGAAGGCCATCAAGGGCATGCTCCCGAAGAACTCCCTCGCTGCCCAGCAGCTGGGCAAGCTGAAGGTTTACCGCGGTGCCGAGCACCCGCACGCCGCCCAGCAGCCCAAGACTTTCGAAATCACCCAGGTCGCCCAGTAGTCCTGGCCACCAAACAACTTACTTAACACAAGGAGAACCGTGGCTCAGAACGAAGAGACCACCGAAGCCGTCGAGGCTGAGGAAACCCTGACCAGCTACACCTCGGAAAGCGGTGCTGCAGACGCAGCAGCGCCGAAGAAGGAACGTCCGGCACTGACCGTTGCCGGCGCAGCTGTTGGCCGCCGCAAGGAAGCCGTTGCACGCGTTCGCGTCGTACCGGGCTCCGGCAAGTGGACCATCAACGGCCGCGAGCTGTCGAACTACTTCCCGAACAAGCTGCACCAGCAGGACGTCAACGAGCCCTTCAAGATCCTCGATCTCGAAGGTGCCTACGACGTCATCGCCCGCATCCACGGCGGTGGCCCCTCCGGCCAGGCCGGCGCACTGCGCCTCGGTATCGCCCGTTCGCTGAACGAGATCGACGTCGACAACAACCGCGCCACCCTCAAGAAGGCCGGTTACCTTACCCGTGACGCCCGCGTTATCGAGCGTAAGAAGGCTGGTCTCAAGAAGGCACGCAAGGCTCAGCAGTACTCCAAGCGCTAAACAGCGCCTGGCCAAGCCGGGCACCTGCCCACGCTTGCACGCAAGCCCGTCCCGCTTTCGCGGGGCGGGCTTTCGTCGTTAAACGGTCCTGCAGCCCCCCCGAATCGGTGCCGCTGCCGACCATCGACTAAACTCGGACACGATGTCTAGATTATTTGGAACAGATGGTGTCCGAGGCTTGGCCAATGGCCTGCTGACCGCAGAGCTGGCGATGCAGCTGGCACAAGCCGCTGCCGTCGTGCTTGGCCACGACCGCAATCCCAACCGCACCCGGCCCCGCGCCGTCGTTGCCCGTGACCCGCGGGCCAGCGGCGAGTTCATCGCTGCGGCTGTCGAAGCAGGGCTCTCCAGCTCCGGGATCGACGTCTATGACGCCGGCGTGCTGCCGACCCCGGCCGCGGCGTACCTGGTGGCGGACCTGGACGCGGACTTCGGTGTGATGATCTCCGCCTCGCACAACCCCGCCCCGGACAACGGCATCAAGTTCTTCGCCCGCGGCGGCCAGAAGCTGCCCGACGACGTCGAGGATGCCATCGAAGCGCAGCTCGGCGCGGAGCCGACCCGGCCGATCGGTGGAGAGGTGGGCCGCATCCAGCGTTTCTCCGACGCCGAGGACCGCTACATCGTGCACTTGCTGGGCACGCTGCCGCACCGGCTGGAGGGCATCAAGGTCGTAGTTGACTGCGCGCACGGGGCCGCCAGCGGTTGCTCGCCGCAGGTGTTCAAGACGGCCGGGGCTGAGGTGATCACCATCGGCGCCGAACCGGACGGACTCAACATCAACGACGGCGTCGGGTCCACGCACCTGTCTCCGCTCAAGGCGGCCGTGGTTGCCAACGGGGCGGACCTCGGCATTGCCCACGACGGCGACGCGGACCGTTGCCTGGCCGTTGACCACGAAGGCAACGAAGTGGATGGTGACCAGATCATGGCGATCCTGGCGGTGGCGCTTAAACAAGCGGGCAAGCTCAAGGACGACGTCCTGGTAGCGACCGTGATGAGCAACCTCGGGCTCAAGATCGCCCTGCGGGACGCCGGAATCTCACTCCGGGAAACCGGTGTGGGTGACCGCTACGTCCTCGAAGCCATGCGCGACGGCGGCTTCAGCCTCGGCGGCGAGCAGTCCGGCCATGTGATCTTCGCCGACCACGCGACCACCGGCGACGGCGTGCTCACCGGCTTGCAGCTCGCGGCGCAGGTGGCCCTGACCGGCCGCCCGCTGAAGGACCTGGCCGCCGTCATGGTCAAGCTCCCGCAGGTCCTGATCAACGTCAGGGACGTCGACCGGACCCGCGTCAAGGGCGACGAAACCCTGGCCGCTGCCGTGGCCCAGGCCGAAAAGCAGCTCGGGGACACCGGCCGGGTGTTGCTGCGGCCCTCCGGCACCGAGCCCGTTGTCCGCGTCATGGTGGAAGCAGCCGACCACGAAACGGCGCAGAAGGTCGCCGAAGGGCTGGCTGAGGTGGTCCGGGCAGAACTCGCCCTCGCCGTCGCCGCTGACTGAGTGAGGCTTGGCGGCCCTCAGAGGTAGCTGGGGGCCGGTTCCAGACCGAAGTACTCCTCGACGGTGACGACCGCCCTGGCCCGCATGTCCGTGGCAGCGTCCACCCCGATGTAACGAAGATGCCAAGGTTCGTAGTAGTAACCGGTGATCTCGTGGAACATCCAGGGATAGCGGACCACAAACCCGAAGCGGTGTGCATTGGCTTGCGCCCAGGCCGCCGCAGGCTGCTGGGCGAAGCAGGGCTGGAAGCTGCAGACGCCGCCGCCGTCACCGATGTCGAATGACCAGCCGGTTTGATGCTCCGAATATCCCGGACGCGCTGAAGCAGTGTCGGCTGCGGCGCGACCCTCGGAGGCCACAAAATTGTTGTACGTCGCGGCCTGGGTGGCGTAGGAACGGTAGCCGCTGGCCAGGGTCAAGACGACGCCGGCCGCCGCTGCGTCGGCGAACATCCGCTCCGCCGCTGCCGCCGTCGTGCTGTTGAGCAACGTTGCCTCGCCGGAGGTCGCGAGCCGGACGGCGGGCTGCACGAGATCGCCCGGCACATAGGTCGCGGGGGAAAGCGGGCGATGCTTGTTCACCACTACCCACGGGCTTGCCGGATCGGTCAGGGAGTATTTCCTCCCGGGCGCGGAGGCTGCCGGGGAGCTCGGCATCGGAGCAGCTGGGGCTGGGTTGGCGGTGCCGGTGGGTGTTGGGGCCAGGGTCGGCGTCGCCGAGGGGCCTGGCGTCGCCGGCGGGGAGTCGAAACCTGAGGCGGACGAGGAGGCCGGACCAGTTGGCACGGCTGTGCCGGACGGCGACGGCGGCGGCTGGACCCCGGGGCTGCAGGCGGCCAGAGCCGCCAACGCTGCGGTGCTGGCCGTTGCTGCGACGACCCGTGCGAACATCCGCCGGCTTGGGAGATCCGGCGGCCCTGCCACGCCGGGGGCGTCGTGGTACACGTGTGTTAAACCTTGCGCAGGAGCATGCGCCGGATGGAGTGGTTGGCGTCCTTGGTCAACACGAGTTGCGCCCTGCCCCGGGTGGGAAGGACGTTTTCTTCCAGGTTCGGCTCGTTGATGCGCTTCCAGATGCCGCGGGCTGTCTCTTCAGCCTCGGTATCGGAGAGCGTCGCGTAGCGGTGGAAGTACGACTCCGGTTGCGCGAAGGCCGTGGTCCTCAGCTTGCGGAAGCGGTCCACATACCACTCCTCGATGTACGACGTCTTGGCATCAACGTAAATCGAAAAGTCGAAGAAGTCGCTCAGTGCGAGTCCCTGGCGGCCGTCGTGCCGCGGGCGGGCCGGGGCCAGGACGTTGAGCCCCTCGACGATCAGCACGTCGGGACGGCGGACCACCACTTCCTTGCCCGGAACGATGTCGTAGGTGACGTGCGAGTACCAGGGCGCGCGCACTTCCTCCGCGCCGCCTTTGACTTCGCTCACAAAGCGGAGCAGCGCGCGGCGGTCGTAGGATTCCGGGAAGCCCTTGCGTTCCAGGAGTTGCCGGCGCTTCAGCTCGGCGAGCGGGTACAGAAAGCCGTCGGTGGTGATGAGCTCCACGTTCGGCGTGCCGGGCCAGCGCCGCAGCATCTCGCGGAGTACGCGGGCGATGGTCGACTTGCCGACGGCGACGGAGCCCGCGACGCCGATCACAAACGGCGTGCGCTGCGTTTTCTCGCCGAGGAACGTGGTGGTCGCCGCGTGGAGCTGGTTCGCGGCCTCGACGTAAAGGTGCAGCAGCCGGGAGAGCGGCAGATATACCTCCCGCACCTCTTTCATGTCGAGCGGATCACCCAGGCCGCGGAGCCGGAGCACGTCCTCTTCATTGAGGGGCTGCTCCATTTGGGCAGCGAGCCGGGACCACGTTTGCCGGTCCAGCTCAACGAACGGGGAGACGCCCTCGCCGTTCGCATCATTGCGTTGCGAAGTCACCCTAGAGATTCTGCCCTTGACCGCGCCCAGAGCGAAATGGGCGCCCCGGGGCCGTGGCGGCGGTCTGAACGGCCGCTCCTACGCCGGGCACGGTCGAAACCGGTTAGGCTTGTGTCCATGTGTGGAATCGTTGGATATGTAGGCCACTCGGCTGGCCGGGTAAATAGTGACCATAAAGCCTTGGATGTTGTCCTGGAGGGTTTGCGGCGCCTTGAGTACCGCGGCTATGACTCCGCGGGCATCGCCGTCGTCGCGGACGGTGCCATCTCGTCCCGGAAGAAGTCCGGAAAGCTGAGCAACCTGATTGCCGAACTCGAAGCCCACCCGCTGCCCGACGCCGTCACCGGGATCGGCCACACCCGCTGGGCGACGCACGGCGGCCCGACGGACCAGAACGCGCATCCGCACCTGTCGGACGGCGGCAAGCTCGCCCTGATCCACAACGGCATCATCGAAAACTTCGCGGAACTTAAGCTGGAACTCGCCTCCAACGGCGTGACCTTCGAGTCGGAGACGGACACCGAGGTGGCGGCGGCCCTCCTGGGAGACATTTACCGCAACAAGCTCGGCGGCGACAACGCCAACGGTGGCCTGACCAAGGCCATGGAACTCGCCTGCCAGCGCCTGGAAGGCGCTTTCACCCTCCTGGCCGTACACGCTGACCAGCCGGACGTCGTCGTGGCAGCCCGCCGCAACTCCCCGCTGGTGGTGGGCCTGGGCGAGGGGGAGAACTTCCTCGGCTCCGACGTCTCCGGTTTCATCGACTACACACGCCGCGCGGTCGAACTGGGCCAGGACCAGATCGTCACCATCACCGCCGACTCCGTCCAGATCACTGATTTCTTTGGCGCCCCCGCCGAGGGCAAGGAATACCACGTCAACTGGGACCCGGCCTCCGCGGAGAAGGGCGGCTTCCCGTCCTTCATGGAGAAGGAAATCCACGACCAGCCCGACGCCGTGCTCCAGACCCTGCTGGGCCGCTCCGACGTCAACGGCAAACTGACCCTTGATGAGCTCCGGATTGATCCGGAACTGCTCAAGAGCGTCGACAAAATCATCGTCCTCGCCTGCGGCACCTCCGCCTACGCCGGCCAGGTCGCGAAGTACGCGATTGAGCGCTGGTGCCGGATCCCCACCGAGGTGGAGCTCTCGCACGAGTTCCGCTACCGGGACCCAATCGTCGACGCCAACACCCTGATCGTCTCCATCTCCCAGTCCGGCGAGACCATGGACACGCTGATGGCTGTCCGCTACGCGAAGGAACAGGGCGCCAAGACGGTGTCCATCTGCAACACCAACGGTTCCACGATCCCGCGCGAGTCCGACGCCGTGCTCTACACGCACGCCGGCCCGGAAATCGCGGTGGCCTCGACCAAGGCATTCCTTGCGCAGATCACCGCCGCTTACCTGCTCGGGCTCTACCTTGCCCAGCTGCGGGGGAACAAGTTCCAGGGCGAGATCAAGGACATCCTTTCCGACCTCGGCAAGATCCCGGAAAAGATCCAGCGGATCCTCGACAACGAGGGCCAGATCAAGGAACTCGGCCAGTCCATGGCGGACGCCAAGTCCGTCCTGTTCCTTGGCCGCCACGTCGGCTTCCCGGTCGCCATGGAAGGCGCACTCAAGCTCAAGGAACTCGCCTACATCCACGCCGAGGGCTTCGCCGCCGGCGAACTCAAGCACGGCCCGATCGCGCTGATCGAGGAAGGCCAGCCGGTCTTCGTCGTGGTCCCGTCGCCGCGCGGCAGGGACTCCCTGCATGCCAAGGTCGTCTCCAACATCCAGGAGGTCCGTGCCCGCGGGGCCAAGACCATCGTGATCGCCGAAGAGGGCGACGAGACGGTCAAGGCCTTCGCCGAGCACGTCATCTACGTTCCGGAGACGCCGACGCTCCTGGCCCCGCTGCTGACCACCGTACCGTTGCAGATCTTCGCTCTGGCTCTCGCCAGCGCCAAGGGCTACGACGTCGACCAGCCGCGGAACCTGGCCAAGAGCGTGACCGTAGAATAACCGCATGATTGTTGGCATTGGCGTAGACGTCGTAGATATCGAGCGGTTCGGCCGGCAGCTGGAGCGTACCCCCGGGTTGCGCGACCGGCTGTTCGTCCCGGCCGAACGGGAACTGAACACCCGCTCCCTGGCCGCGCGGTTCGCCGCCAAGGAGGCCGTGGCCAAGGTGCTCGGAGCTCCCGCAGGCATGAACTGGCAGGACTGCTGGATTGGCCTGGACCAGCACGGACCCACCGTCCAGGTCAAGGACACGGTGCTCGCCGTGGCCCAGGCCAAAGGCGTCAAACGCTGGCACCTCTCGATCAGCCACGACGGCGGCATCGCCACCGCCACGGTGATCGCCGAGGGCTAAGCACCATGATCAGCGCCTATACCGGAACCCACATCCGAGCCGTCGAAAAGCGGCTTCTTGAGGACAGTGCGGACCCCGGTATGGGCGCTGTTCTCATGCAACGCGCCGCGTACGGCCTCGCCAACGCCGTCGTCGACGAGCTGCACCTCCGCGGCCGGCGGCGCTACGGCTCCAACGTCACGGTACTTGTGGGCAAGGGCAACAACGGCGGCGACGGCCTCTACGCCGCGGCCTTGCTGGCACGGCGGGGTATGCGCACGACGGCGGTCCTCACCGCCGGGGACGGGCACCCTGCCGGCCTGGCAGCGTTCCGTACCGCCGGCGGCCGCGACACCATCCTCAGCGAGGCCAACGCGGCCGCCCTCGCCGCGGAAGCCGCCCGCGCCGACGTCGTCATTGACGCAATCCTCGGAACCGGCGCGCAGGGCGGATTGCGCGGGGCCGCGGCGCTCCTGCTGGACGAACTGCAGCGCGCAGCGGGACACCTCAGCCGGCACAGACTCGTAGTGGCCTGCGACGTCCCCAGCGGCGTCAACGCCGACACCGGCCAGGCGCACGCCCCCGTCCTGACCGCCGATGTGACCGTGACGTTCGGGGCGCCCAAGGCCGGGCTGCTCACGGACCCCGGCGCGGACTTCGCCGGGCGGATCCGGACCATTCCTATCGGGATCGAGGGCCAACTGGCCCGTCCGGAACTCCGGCGCCTCGAGGACGAGGACCTGGCAGCCCTGCTCCCGCACCCTGCCCGGCGCTCCCACAAATACTCGCGCGGCGTGCTGGGTGTAGTGGCGGGCTCCGTCCGCTACCCCGGCGCCGCTGTCCTTGCCTGCCGGGGCGCCCTCGCCGCCGGGGCGGGCATGGTCCGCTACGTCGGGCCGCCCGAAGTTGCCGACCTGGTCCGCCAGTCCTGCCCGGAAGTGGTCTGCGGGACCAGCGTCGCAGAGGCCCACGTCCAGGCCTGGCTGCTGGGCTCCGGCCTGGACGAGGGGGCGCAGGAGCAACTGGACCGCGTCCGCGAGGCGGCAGCCGCCGGTCTGCCCACCGTCGCCGACGCCGGGGCGCTGCCGGTCCTGCCCCGCCGCCTTTCCGCCCGGACTGTCCTCACCCCGCACGCCGGGGAACTGGCCGCCCTCCTGGACCGCTACGACTCCGGCCCCGACCGCGCCGCCGTGGAGGACGACACCCTCGCCGCAGTGCGGCAGGCCACCGGCCGGACCGGGGCAACCGTGCTGCTCAAGGGCGCCACCACCCTCGTCGCCGCGCCGTCGGGAGCGGTCTTCAGCCAGGCCGAAGCCAGCCCCTGGATGGCGACCGCCGGCAGCGGCGATGTGCTGGCCGGCATTCTTGGCTCCCTGCTCGCCCAGGTGGCCGACAACGCTGATGCCTTTGCCGCCCGCGGCATCGACGGTCCCGACCGGTGGGCAGCCATCGGCGCGATGGCTGCGAGCCTCCACGGCCGCGCCGGGGTCCTGGCGTCCAACGGCGGCCCGCTCGCGGCGTCGGACCTTGCCCGGACGCTGCCGGAGGTCATCGCGAAGCTGTAACAAAGGCCCGCGCGGGACCCGTGGTCAATTAGTAACCCTGCTTACAAGTAGTCTGTCTAGAGATAGTTCGCAACGCACGAGGAGTACACATGGAAGTCTGGCCCGGATCGGCTTACCCGCTGGGAGCCACTTTTGACGGCACCGGCACCAATTTTGCCCTGTTCAGTGAACTCGCCGAACGGGTGGAGCTCTGCCTCCTGGCCGATGACCTGACCGAGACCCGGATCGAGCTGACCGAGGTCGACGGCTACGTGTGGCACTGCTACCTGCCGATGATCCAGCCCGGCCAGAAGTACGGCTTTCGCGTGCACGGCCCGTACGACCCCGCGAACGGCAACCGTTTTAACCCGAACAAGCTGCTTATGGACCCCTACGCCAAAGCCATCCAGGGCCAGATCGACTGGGACCCGGCGCTCTTTTCCTACGAGTTCGGTGACCCGGATTCGCGCAACGATGCCGACTCCGCGCCGCACACCATGCACGGCGTCGTCATCAACCCGTTCTTCGAATGGGACGGCGACCGCCAGCTGCGGATCCCGTACCACGAGTCGGCTATCTACGAGGCGCACGTCAAGGGGCTGACCGAACTGCACCCCGAAGTTCCCGAGGAGCAGCGCGGCACCTACGCCGGCGTGGCGCACCCGGCCGTGATCGAACACCTCAAGAAGCTCGGCGTCACCGCCGTCGAGCTGATGCCGGTGCACCAGTTCGTCAACGACGGCACCCTGGTGGAGAAGGGCCTCAACAACTACTGGGGCTACAACACCATCGGCTTCTTCGCCCCGCAGAACACGTACAGCTCCTCCGGGGACGTCGGACACCAGGTCCAGGAATTCAAGGCCATGGTGCGCGACCTGCACCGCGCCGGCATCGAAGTCATCCTCGACGTCGTCTACAACCACACCGCCGAAGGCAACCACCTGGGCCCCACGCTGTCTTTCAAGGGCATCGACAACCAGGCGTACTACCGCCTCGTCGACGGTGACCAGAAGCACTACATGGACTACACCGGCACCGGCAACTCGCTCAACGTCCGGCACCCGCACTCCCTGCAGCTGCTGATGGACTCGCTGCGCTACTGGGTGACGGAAATGCACGTAGACGGTTTCCGGTTCGACCTCGCCTCCACGCTGGCACGCGAGTTCTACGACGTCGACAAGCTTTCCACCTTCTTCGAACTGATCCAGCAGGACCCGATCGTCTCCCAGGTAAAGCTCATTGCCGAGCCCTGGGACGTCGGGCCCGGCGGCTACCAGGTGGGCAACTTCCCGCCGCAGTGGACCGAGTGGAACGGCAAGTACCGCGACACGGTGCGCGACTTCTGGCGCGGCGAACCGTCCACGCTGGGTGAATTCGCTTCCCGCCTGACCGGCTCGGCGGACCTGTACGAGAGCTCCGCCCGGCGCCCGGTGGCGTCGATCAACTTCGTCACCGCCCACGACGGCTTCACCATGCGGGACCTGGTCTCCTACAACGAGAAGCACAACGAGGCCAATGGCGAAGGCAACAACGACGGCGAATCGCACAACCGGTCATGGAACTGCGGCGCCGAAGGTGACACCGACGACGAGAAGGTGCTCGCCCTCCGCGCCCGCCAGCAGCGCAACTTCATCGCCACCCTGCTGCTCTCCCAGGGTGTGCCGATGCTGCTGCACGGCGACGAGCTCGGCCGGACGCAGCAGGGCAACAACAACACCTACTGCCAGGACTCCGAGCTGAGCTGGATCCACTGGGAAGCCATGGACCAGCCGCTGGTGGAGTTCACCGCCTTCGTCAACAAGATCCGGCACGACCACCCGACGTTCCGCCGCAGCCGCTTCTTCGACGGCCGCCCGGTGCTTCGTGGTGAGGGCGAGAAGCTGCCCGACATCGTCTGGCTGAAGACTGACGGCACCGAAATGCTGCCCGAGGACTGGGGCAGCGGCTTCGGCCGCACCATCGGTGTCTTCTACAACGGCGACGGCATCCAGGAGCAGGACTCCCGCGGCCGCAGGATCACCGACGACAGCTTCCTCATGGCCTTCAACGCCCATGACGACGCCGTGGACTTCTGCATTCCCGCCGAGGAGTTCTCGCAGTACTGGGAGGTCCTGTTCGACACCGCCGCCCAGGCTGATGACTACGAACCGCTGAAGGCGGGCGCCACGCTGAACCTGCAGGCAAAGTCGATGGTGGTGCTGCGCGCGTACTCCGGCCCGGAGGAAGAGGTTGACTACTCCGCCGCCGCTTCCCTGGCGTCCATGGCCGAGCAGGAGGAAGCCCAAGGGGAGATGGTGGAGGCCCAGACCAAGGCCGCGGAAGCCAGCGAGGCAAGGGCCACTGAGGCATGAGGGCCCCGGTCTCCACTTACCGCCTGCAGATCCGCAACAGCTTCACCCTCTTCGATGCCGCTGAAAAGGTCCCGTACCTGAAGGACCTCGGGGTGGACTGGGTGTACCTGTCGCCGATCCTCACTGCGGAAAAGGGTTCGGACCACGGCTACGATGTAACCGATCCTTTGACGGTGGACCCGGACCGCGGCGGCCCGGAAGGGCTGCTGGCGCTGTCCAAGGCGGCCCGCGAACACGGCATGGGCGTCCTGGTGGACATCGTGCCCAACCACGTCGGCGTCGCCACCCCGGTCCAGAACCCGTGGTGGTGGTCGCTGCTCAAGGAAGGCCGGCAGTCGCCGTACGCCCAGGCGTTCGACGTCGACTGGGACTTTGGCGGCGGCCGGATCCGGATCCCCGTACTCGGCGACGATTCCGACGTGGATGCCCTGGAAATCCGCGACGGGGAGCTGCGCTACTACGACCACCGTTTCCCGCTCGCCGAAGGCAGCTACACCGCAGGGGACAACCCGCGTGAGGTGCACGACCGGCAGCACTACGAGCTGGTGGGCTGGCGCCGCGCCGACAACGAGCTGAACTACCGCCGCTTCTTCGCCGTCAACACCCTCGCCGGGATCAAGGTGGAGGTCCCGGAGGTCTTCGACGAGGCCCATGAGGAGATCGTGCGCTGGTTCCGTGAGGACCTTGTGGACGGCCTGCGGATTGATCACCCGGACGGCCTCGCGGACCCGGAGGGCTACCTGCGGCGCCTGCGCGAAGTGACCGGCGGTGCCTACCTGCTGATCGAGAAGATCCTCGAGCCCGGGGAAGAACTTCCGGCCAGCTTCGAATGCGAAGGCACCACCGGCTACGACGCCCTCGCCGACGTCGACCGCGTGTTCGTTGACCCGGCCGGCCAGACCGGCCTGGACGCGCTGGACGCATCGCTGCGCGGCGGGGAAACCCCGGACTACCAGGAGATGATCCGCGGCACGAAGCGGCGGATCACCGACGGGATCTTGCATTCGGAGATGCTGCGGCTCGCCCGCCTGGTTCCGGCCGACGCCGGACTGAGCACGGAGGCCAGTGCCGACGCGCTGTCCGAAGTCATCGCAGCGTTCCCCGTCTACCGCAGTTACCTGCCCGAAGGCGAAGACGTGCTGCGTGAAGCATGCGAGCTTGCGGTCCGCCGGCGGCCCGAACTGGAAGCCGCCGTGAAGGCGCTGCTGCCCCTGCTGCTGCAGGCCGGCCCTGGCGCGGACGAAGAGCTCGGCCGCCGTTTCCAGCAGACCTCCGGCATGGTGATGGCTAAGGGCGTGGAAGACACCGCGTTCTTCCGCTACACCCGGCTGGGGACCCTCACGGAAGTCGGCGCGGAGCCGACCGAGTTCGCGCTGCCAACCGGTGAGTTCCACAACCGGATGGAACGCCGGCAGGCGCGCCTGCCGCTGTCCATGACCACGCTCAGCACGCACGACACCAAGCGCAGCGAGGACACCCGGGCCCGGATCACGGTGCTCGCCGAGGCTGCCACCGAGTGGACTGAATCCCTGCGCCGGCTTCAGGAACTGGCGCCCCTGCCGGACGGCCCGTTGGCGAACCTGCTGTGGCAGGCCATCGCGGGTGTCTGGCCGGCGGACCGGGAACGCCTCCAGTCCTACGCCCAGAAAGCCGCCCGCGAGGCCGGCAACTCCACCGACTGGCTTGACCCGGACGCGGACTTCGAAGCGAAGCTGACGGCCGCCGTCGACGCCGCGTTCGACAACTCCGAGGTGCGCGCCGAACTGGATTCGCTGGTGGAACTGCTGGACCCGTACGGCTCCGTCAACGCTCTCGGTGCCAAGCTCGTCCAGCTCACCATGCCGGGGGTGCCCGATGTGTACCAGGGCACCGAGTTCTGGGACCGTTCACTGACCGACCCGGACAACCGCAGGCCGTTCGACTTCGGCGCCCGCCGCGCCGCGCTCACCGCGCTCGACGCCGGCGAGCTCCCGGCGTCGTACCGCGACGATGCGGCGAAGCTGCTGGTGACGTCCCGGGCCCTCCGCCTGCGGCGCGACCGGCCGGAACTGTTCACCGGGTACAGCGCCGTCGAGGCTACCGGTGCCGCAGCAGAGCACCTGATCGCGTTTGACCGGGGTGACAGCGGGCCGGGAGCCATCACCTTGGCAACCCGGCTGCCCCGTGGCCTGGAACAGCGCGGCGGCTGGCAGGACACCGCCATCCGCCTCAGCGCCGCCATGACCGACCAGCTCAGCGGCAAGTCCTTCGGGCCCGGAACGGTGGAGGTGGGGGACATCCTCCGCGACTATCCGGTGGCCCTGCTCGTGCCGACCGTCTGAAACACGTACCACCAACCGACATAGGGGAAACTGCATGACTCTGCCCGCACACGGACCCGTTCGCTTCGACCTCTGGGCGCCGGAGGCACAGGAAGTCACCCTGCTCGCCGACGGGCAGCGCTACCCGATGAGCCGGTCCGTGGGCGGGCAGGACGGCTGGTGGACTGCGCCGGAGGCTCCGGCCTCCGGCGACGTGGACTACGGCTACCTGCTGGACGGGGACGGCACGCCGCTGCCGGACCCGCGCTCCCGCCGGCAGCCCGAGGGCGTGCACTCCCTCTCGCGGACCTTCGACCCCGGCTCCCACCAGTGGGCCGACGCTGGCTGGAAGGGCCGTGAACTCCAGGGGGGCGTGATCTACGAACTGCACCTGGGCACCTTCACCCCCGAGGGAACACTCGACGCGGCGATCGGGAAGCTCGACTACCTTGCCGGGCTCGGCGTCGACTTCGTTGAGCTGCTGCCAGTCAACGGCTTCAACGGCACCCACAACTGGGGCTACGACGGCGTCCTCTGGTACACCGTCCATGAAGGCTACGGTGGACCCGCCGCGTACCAGCGCTTCGTGGACGCCGCGCATGCCGCCGGGCTGGGCGTCATCCAGGACGTGGTGTACAACCACCTCGGCCCCAGCGGCAACTACCTGCCCCGGTTCGGGCCCTACCTCAAGTCCGGGGAGGGCAACACCTGGGGTGATTCGGTCAACCTGGACGGCCCAGGTTCCGACGTCGTCCGCGACTACATCCTCGACAACGCCGCGATGTGGCTGCGCGACTACCACGTCGATGGGCTCCGGCTCGACGCCGTCCACGCCTTCAAGGACGAGCGCGCGGTCCACCTGCTGGAGGAGTTCGGCGCCCTCGCCGACAGGGTCGCCGCCGAAACCGGGCGTCCCGCGACCATGATCGCCGAGTCGGACCTGAACAACCCGCGCCTGCTCTACCCCCGGGACCTGAACGGTTACGGCCTGGCCGGACAGTGGAGCGATGACTTCCACCACGCCGTCCACGTGAACGTCAGCGGCGAAACCACCGGCTACTACGAGGACTTCAATTCGCTTGGCGCCCTGGCGAAGGTCTTGGAAAAGGGCTTCTTCCACGACGGCAGCTACTCCAGCTTCCGGGAACGGCACCATGGCCGGCCGATCGACACCGGCCTCGTGCACCCGGCCGCCCTCGTGGTGTGCAACCAGAACCACGACCAGATCGGCAACCGTGCCACCGGCGACCGGCTCTCGCAGAGCCTGGGCTACGGGCAACTGGCGCTCGCCGCCGTCGCGACCCTGACCGCTCCGTTCACCCCGATGCTGTTCATGGGCGAGGAATACGGCGCTACCACGCCGTGGCAGTTCTTCACCTCGCATCCGGAACCGGAGCTGGGCAAGGCCACCGCCGAGGGCCGGATCAAGGAATTCGAACGGATGGGCTGGGATCCCGCCGTCGTCCCCGACCCGCAGGACCCGGAAACCTTCACCCGCTCCAAGCTGGACTGGGCCGAGGCGGAGGCGGGGGAGCACGCGCGGCTGCTGGAGCTGTACCGGAAGCTGATCGCGCTGCGCCGCTCGACGCCGGAGCTCGCCGGGGCCGGTTTCGCCGAGACCGCGGTCGACTTCAGCGAGGACGAGGGCTGGCTGCTGCTGCGGCGCGGCAGCGTGGAAGTGGCACTGAACTTCTCCACCGAACCCCGCCCGGTGAGCGTGGAGGGTGGCTCGCTGCTGCTGGCCACCGAGGACGCCGTCGCGCTCGAGGACGGCCGGCTCAAGCTGCCCGGCCACAGCGCCGCCGTCGTCGCGCGCTAAGGCGCATCACCAGACAAGCCGTACCTTCGGGAGGAACAACCATGACCTACGTTGCAGCGGAGACCCGCTACGACTCCATGCCGTACCGCCGGGTGGGCCGCAGCGGACTGAAACTGCCGGCCATTTCGCTGGGCCTGTGGCACAACTTCGGCGACGACAAGCCCTTCGAGGTGCAGCGGGCCATCCTGCGCCGCGCCTTCGACCTGGGCGTGACGCACTTCGATCTCGCCAACAACTACGGCCCGGCGGCTGGTTCCGCCGAGACCAATTTCGGCCGGCACCTCAAGGACGACTTCGCGCCGTACCGGGACGAACTGGTCATCTCCAGCAAGGCCGGCTACAACATGTGGCCCGGGCCGTACGGCGAGTGGGGATCACGGAAATACCTGCTCGCCAGCCTGGACCAGTCGTTGACGCGCATGGGCCTGGATTACGTGGACATCTTCTACAGCCACCGCCCGGACCCGGAGACGCCGCTGGAGGAGACCATGGGCGCGCTTGACCAGGCTGTGCGTTCCGGCAAGGCCCTCTACGCCGGGATCTCCTCCTACACCCCGGAGCAGACGGTTGAGGCGGCACGGATCCTCAAGGAGCTCGGCACGCCGCTGCTGATCCACCAGCCCAGCTACTCCATGCTGAACCGCTGGACCGAGAACGGCAGCCCCAGCCTCTATGAGGCGCTGGAGCAGGTGGGCGCCGGGTCCATTGCCTTCTCACCGCTGGCCCAGGGCATGTTGACGGACCGCTACCTGAACGGTGTTCCGGAAGACTCCCGCGCCGCCCAGAACAAGTCCCTGGATGAAGCCACCATTACCGGTGAAAAGCTGGACCGGGTGCGCGGACTCAACCGGATCGCCGAGGGCCGCGACCAGACCCTCGCTCAGATGGCCATCGCCTGGGTCCTGCGTGACCAGGTGAAGGGTTCCCCGGTAACGTCGGCGCTGGTCGGTGCTTCCAGCGTCCGCCAGCTCGAGGACACCCTGGCTGCGGTCAACAACCTGGGGTTCACGGCTGATGAGCTGGACGCGATCGACGAGTTCGCCGTGGAATCTGATATCAACCTCTGGTCGCAGAAGTAGGAAGCCGCCGGGGCCGGGAACAAGCCAGGTCCCGGCGCCGTTGACTAGAATGCAAGGGCGCCGCATGGCGCTGTGCCCGTGGGCCGCCGTCGTACATCAGAGTGCGTCCGCGCCGGGCACGTGAAGTTCGTTCTCAAAGGGAGTTTCGTGTCTGCAAATCCGATTCGTGTTGCAATCGTCGGCGTGGGTAACTGTGCCACTTCGCTGGTCCAGGGTGTCCAGTACTACCAGGATGCTGACCCGGAGACCACGATCCCTGGTCTGATGCACGTCCAGTTCGGCAAGTACCACGTCAACGACGTCCAGTTCGTTGCAGCGTTCGACGTCGACGGCAAGAAGGTGGGCCAGGACCTGTCCGCCGCCATCCTTGCCAGCGAAAACAACACCATCAAGATCGCCGACGTCCCGCCGACCGGTGTCACCGTCCAGCGCGGCCCGACCCTCGACGGCCTCGGCAAGTACTACCTCGAGACCATCGAGCAGTCCCCGGAGGAGCCGGTCGACGTCGTCCAGGCCCTCAAGGACGCCGAGGTCGATGTGATGGTCTGCTACCTCCCGGTCGGATCCCAGGAAGCGGCCGAGTTCTACGCCCAGTGCGCGATCGACGCCGGTGTGGCCTTCGTCAACGCCTTGCCGGTCTTCATCGCCGGGACCAAGGCCTGGGCCGACAAGTTCACCGCAGCCGGTGTGCCGATCGTGGGCGATGACATCAAGAGCCAGATCGGCGCCACCATCACGCACCGCGTCATGGCGAAGCTGTTCGAAGACCGCGGCGTCACGCTGGACCGCACCTACCAGCTGAACGTCGGCGGCAACATGGACTTCAAGAACATGCTCGAGCGGGACCGTCTCGAGTCCAAGAAGATCTCCAAGACTCAGGCCGTCACCTCCAACGTCGAGGCCGAGCTCGCCGCCAAGGACGTGCACATTGGTCCGTCGGACTACGTGCAGTGGCTCGATGACCGCAAGTGGGCCTTCGTGCGCCTCGAGGGCCGCAACTTCGGCGACGCCCCGGTGTCGCTCGAATACAAGCTGGAGGTCTGGGACTCGCCCAACTCGGCCGGTGTGATCATTGACGCCGTCCGCGCCGCGAAGATCGGCCTGGACCGCGGCATCGGCGGTCCGCTGCTGTCGGCGTCGAGCTACTTCATGAAGTCCCCGCCGGAGCAGTTCAACGACGACCTGGGCCGCGAAAAGGTCGAGGCCTTCATCCGCGGCGATTTGGAGCGCTAACCCCGGGTTTCCGCTTTCCCTGGTTGCCCTAGACGCCCCCGCACCCCGGTGCGGGGGCGTCGTGCGTTTCCCGACGCTCCCTCAGGTTTGGCTGTTTGGGTTGTGACGCTCCCTCAGGTTTGGGTTGTGACGCTCCCTCAGGTTTGGCTGTTTGGGTTGTGACGCTCCCTCAGGTTTGGTCGTTTGGGTTGTGACGCTCCCTCAGGTTTGGTCGTTTGGGTTGCGACGCTCCGTCCCGACCCCAGGCGGTGTCTTCTTTGGAGTGCGCAGGCGCTTGGCTCAGCCGGTGTTGGAAAAGCCGGCGGCCGACGCCGGACTTTGAGAGGCGGTCCGCAAACTCCGTTTAATCCTAGAGATCGCGTTCCTAAAGTCGTCCGCCAGATCGTCCTTTGTCAGGACGAGGACGATCCATCCGGCTGCTTCGAACGCCTTGTCACGCCGTCGGTCGCTGAAAATTTGCGCGGGAAGCAAGTGGTGGCCGCCGTCGTACTGAATGGCGACGCGACGACGGCGGTACCCGAGATCGGCGGTCGGGGAACCAAGGCGCCCCGGGTGGAGCGCGACCTGGAGCTCCGGTTCCGGCAGACCGGCATCACCCATCGCCAGACGTAGCAGGGTCTCGGGTCCGGAATCGGATCCAACCCGCATCAAATCAAGGGCCGCCCGCGCACGGACGATTCCCTGCAAGTTTGGGTGGCGTATCACCATAGAACGCAGCTGATCTGTGGTCGCGAAGGGCTCGCGCCGCCCCTCGAGTTGGAACCGCGGGATCCGGACAAGCTCATCGCCCATGCAGACCAGCTCGGGAAGGCTCAGCCGCCGGGCGAGATCGAGCCACGTCCGAGAACGCGTGCTGATACGGATGCCGTCCACCGTTTCGACCTCATCGTCCAAGGTCAGCACCGTGTGCCCGACAATGCCTTTGCGGCGGACCTCGGGCAGCGCGCGCGGCTTGCTCAGGTGTAGCTCCTCGGTGTCTGACAGCCAAGGTGGCAGAATCTGGCATCGAAGTCTCGCGGCTGTTACGTGCGAGATCCAGGCTCCGGGCGACGCGTCGGACAACGCGCGGGCCGCGGCCTCCAATTCGAAGCTCCACCCGGCGGGCCGGTAGAGACCCCTGCTGACGTGATTGATATCGGACTGTCTGAGCCTCGATCTCGATATGCCTAACAATCTCGCATCCGCGAAGGTGAAAGGTGCTGCGCTGAGGGGAACCGGAAGTTCCGTGCGGCGTTTCATGCTGGGATTGTGAACCCATTCGGACAATCCGCGCAGAAGTTATCCACAGGTGCCCCACTCGCCATCGAAAGCGCCAAGTGAAGGAGCCGCCGCTTACTGTCGGCACTGCACCAGATCTGAGGGGGCGTTGGGTAAATCGGCGCCGGAGCTGAGGGAGGGTCGGGTAATGGCGCGCCGGAGCTGAGGGAGGGTCGGGGAGTGGACGCCGGATCTGAGGGAGGGGTTTAGAAGAGGCCGACGGGGTTGCCGGCGGCGTCGACGTCCATCCGCATCGCCGCCGGCACCTTGGGCAGCCCCGGCATGGTCATCACCGCGCCGGTGAGGGCCACAATGAAGCCGGCCCCGGTCTTGGGAATCAGGTCCCGCACATGCACGGTGAAGCCCTTCGGGGCGCCGAGTTTGGCGGCATCGTCGCTGAAGGAATACTGCGTCTTCGCCATGCAGACCGGCATCGACGACCAGCCGTTCTTCTCGATTTCGGCGAGCCGCTTCAGTGCCGGTACGGAGAATTCGACGCCGTCAGCGCCGTAGATCTCCTGCACGATGGTCCGAATCTTGTCCTCGACCGGCATCTCCAGCGGATACAGGTGCCGGAAACTGTGGGGCGCGTCGATCGCCGCAGCCACCTTCGCGGCCAGTTCGTCGCCGCCGTCGCTCCCGCCGCCGCGTCCCCAAACATCCGCCACCGCGGCCTGCACGCCTTCGGCGGCGCACCAGTCCAGCAGCCAGTCGAGCTCCTCCTGGCTGTCGGTGCCGAACTTGTTGATCGCCACCACCGGGGCTATCCCGAACTTCTCCACGTTCCGCACGTGCCGCCGCAGGTTCACGACGCCGGCGGCCAGCGCTTCGACGTCGGGCTTCTTGAGCTGGTCCTTGGCGACGCCGCCATGCATTTTGAGCGCCCTGATGGTAGCCACCACGACGACGGCGGACGGCGCGACGTCGGCGACCCTGGACTTGATGTCCATGTACTTCTCGGCGCCCAGGTCCGCGCCGAAGCCGGCCTCGGTGACGACGATGTCGGCGAGGCTGCGGGCGGTCTGGGTGGCGATCAACGAGTTGCAGCCGTGCGCGATGTTGGCGAAAGGGCCGCCGTGGACGAGGGCCGGGGTGCCCGCGATGGTCTGCACCAGGTTCGGTTTCAGGGCATCCTTGAGCAGCATGGTCAGGGCGCCCTGAACGCCGAGGTCGGCCACCGTGACGGGCTCACGGTCGTAGGTGTAGCCGAAGGTGATCCGGCCTAGCCGGGCCCGCAGGTCGTCCAAGTTCGTGGAAAGGCAGAACACCGCCATGATTTCCGAGGCGACCGTGATGTCGAAGCCGTCCTGCCGGGGGACGCCCTGGGTCGGACCGCCGAGGCCAATCACCACTTCGCGCAGCGACCGGTCGTTCATGTCCAGCACCCGCTTGAACGTCATCCGGCGCGGATCGATGTTCAGCGCGTTGCCTTGGTAGATGTGGTTGTCCACGAGCGCCATGAGGGCGTTGTTGGCCGAGGTGATGGCGTGGAAGTCGCCGGTGAAGTGCAGGTTGATTTCATCCATCGGCAGGACCTGGGAGTAGCCGCCGCCGGTCGCGCCGCCCTTCATGCCCAGGATCGGACCCAACGAGGGCTCACGCAGCGCGATCATCGCCCGGTGCCCGGCGCGGGCCAGGGAGTCCGCCAGACCCACCGTCACCGTGGACTTTCCCTCGCCGGCCGGAGTCGGGGACATCGCTGAAATCCAGCACCACCTTGCCCTGCGGCTGCGAGCCGCGGCCGGCGAGCCTGGCCGGATCGATCTTGGCCTTGAACCGGCCGTAGAAGTCCAGGGCCTCGGGATTGATGCCGGCAGCGGCGGCGACCTCCTCGATGGGCCGGATGGCGGCCCGCTGCGCGATCTCCAGATCGGTCGGGACCGGGCTTTCAGCCGGCGTTGCGGCCGGGGTAGCGCCCTGCGCGCCGCCCGGAGTTGCGGCAGCGGCACCGTCTGGGAATGGCCCGCCGTCGGGAAGTGCGGCGGCTGCGGTTTCCGTGGTGTTCTCAGACATCGTTGTCCTTAAGCTCGTGGCTTGGTCGTGGTTCGGCCGGTCGTGGCCGGCAGTGCGGGCGGGCCGGGTCAGGGTGTGTGGCCCGCGGGAATGCTGCTTCGTGTTCCAAAATACTGGACCAGCGCGGCCTGGTAGCTTTCCAGCGTGATCGCGGCGGTGCGTTGCCAGCCGAACCCCTGGGCGTGCACCGATGCCGCCCGGCCCATGTCCTCGCGGGTTGCCGGGTCGTCGTGGAGGGCTTCGAGGGCGTCGGCCCAGTCCGCGGCCTTGTGTCCTTCGACCAGCAGTCCGGTGCGGCCGTCGAAAATGGCCCGCGACAGCCCGCCTACCTTCGTGGCGACCACGGGCGTGCCGCAGGCCTGGGCCTCCAGGGCGACCAGCCCGAAGGACTCGCTGTAGGAGGGCATCACGACGACGTCGGCGGAGCGGTACCAGCCCGCCAGCTTGGGCGCGCTGACCGGCGGGTGGTGCGTCACGACGTCGTCCATTCCGGCCGCGGTGATCAGGGCCTTGAGATCGAAGTCCTTGTTCCCGCTCACCGCGCCGAGGATCGTCAGCTGCAGGTCAATGTCCGGCCGTCGGGCGCGGAGCAAGGCGGCGGCCTTGATCAGGATCTGCGGGCCCTTGAGCCGCTGGATCCGCCCGGCGAACAGCAGATGGAAGCGGCCCGGCGGCACCCCGTGCTGGCTCCGGGCACGGCCCCGGAAAGCCGGGGTGAAGATGGTCAGGTCGACGCCCGGGGGCGCGACGTCGATGTGGTCCGGGTCGGCGTCGTAGTGCGAGACCAGCTCGGCGGCTTCCGCGCCGGTGTTGGCGATCAGCCGGGTGGCGCCGTCGACGATCCGGTGCTCGCCTTCCTCGCGGCGGCGCGGCTCGGGCTGCTCGCCGGACTCCAGCAGCAGGTTCTTGACCTTGGCCATGGTGTGCATGGTGTGCACCAGCGGCACTCCCCAGAGCTGCGAGAGCTCCAGCCCCGCGGCCCCGGAGACCCAGTAGTGCGAATGAATGACATCGTAGCGGCCGTGCGGCTGCAGCTGTTTGATCCGGTCAATCTCGGCCACCATGCTGTGCAGCAGCGCCGGCAGTTCCTCCTTGGGGACCTTGTGCGGCGGACCGGCCAGCACGTTGTGGACGCACACGCCGGGGGAGGGGTGTTCGACGGCGGCCTGGCCCGCGGCGGTGGACCGCGTGAAAATCTCGACCTCGACGCCGTCCTCCGCCAGAGCTGCGGCGAGGGCGCGGATGTACACGTTCATGCCCCCGGCGTCGCCGGAGCCGGGCTGCTCCATCGGCGAGGTGTGCAGGGAAAGGAAGGCGACCCGGCGGACCAGCGGCATCGTGCTCCCTTCCCTTGCTGCGACGTGGATTCGGTAAAACACTACTCCTGAACCGGGGGCCGGTCCGCGGCGGGAGGTCGGCGGGCTGCTGCTAACGTGGCCGCTGTGAGCACAAATGACGAAAGCCGGCAGGTGCCCTGGCTCATCCGCGAGGCGACCGGCGAGGACTGGCCCGGTATCTGGCAGATTGTCGAGCCGGTGGTCCGCGCCGGCGAAACGTTTGCCTGGGACCGGGACACCACCGAGGACCAGGCCCGAGCCAAGTGGTTCCAGTCGCCCCCGGGCCGCACCTTCGTCGCGGTAGGGACGGGCGAGCTCGACGGCGTCGTGCTGGGCACCGGGGAAATGCACCCGAATCAGCGCGGCGGCGGAAGCCACGTCGCCAATGCCGGCTACATGGTCCGTGCCGGGCAGGGCGGCCGCGGCCTGGCCCGCGCACTGTGCGCCTACTCCCTGGAGGCAGCCCGGACGGCAGGGTTCCGGGCCATGCAATTCAATGCCGTGGTGGAAACCAACACCCGGGCCGTGGCCGCGTGGCAGGCGATGGGCTTCGAGGTCCTGGCCACGACCCCGGAGGCTTTCAACCACCCAAGCCAGGGCTACGTCGGCCTGCACGTGATGTACCGCAGGCTTTAGGAGTCCCGGCGCCAGAGCTCCCTGAGCTGCGGGAACGCCGCCTCATAGCCGGAGAGCAGCCGGGCTGCCAGGGCGTCGGAATCAACCAGCGGGTGCCGGGCGAACGCCGCCAGGGCGGCTTCCCTGCGCGTACCCGGGCCGGCCCAGCCTGGACCGGCCGGAGCAGCGCCGGCCGGGGCAGCGGCCCGGACCACGAGCCGTTCGACCTCCTTGACCCGCAGCATCAGCGCCAGCTGCGCCTCCGCCGGTCGAGCCTGGGGGAGGGGGACGACGCCGCCGGCCCCTACCCGGGCGGGCACCTCCACGACAGCGTCCGCCGGTAGGCCGGGGATCGCGGCGTCCGGCACACCGCCGGGGCCGGGGACCGTGTTGGGGGTATTCAGGACCAGTTCCGCGTCGCCGCCGCCGGCGAGGGCACGCATCACGGCCAGCGCGACGCGCTCGTACCCGCCGCCGGCCAGATCCTCCTCGTCCCGCTGCTCGCCGCCGCTCCGGGCCTCCGCCAGGTAGCCTTCCTCGCGGGACCGGCGGGCAGCGTCCCACAACCGGTACGCGTCCGCGCCGGCGGAGGCGAGCCGCGGGTACAGCTCAACCTGCTGCCGGTGGATGGACTCCCCGCGGGTCGTCGCTGCGGCGCGCATCGCGGCGACGGCGCGGGCGGTCTCGTAGTAGTAGTACAGGTACTCGTTCGGCAGGCAGCCCAGGGCGGCCAGGAACGGTTGCGGGAACAAGCGGCCCTCCTCGAACCCTGCCAGCGCCCCGGCGTCGGCGAGCAGGCCGGGCAGGACGTCCTCGCCGCCGGCTTCGAGCCGATACAGCCAGCCCAGGTGGTTGAGCCCGTAGTAGCCCACGCCGTCGAGCCTTCCTTCGGGCAGCCCGACGCCGGCCGCCCGGGCCGCGCGGCGCACCAGGCTGCCGGCCGAATCACAGATCCCAACGACCCTGGACCCCAGCACGGGGACCAGCGCCTCGGTCACCATGCCGGCCGGGTTGGTGAAATTGACCAGCCAGGCGCCGGGGCAGAGCCGCTGCATGGCCTGCCCGAGCTCCAGCATCGGCGGGATGGTGCGCAGCGCGTAGGCGATCCCGCCGGCGCCGGTCGTCTCCTGGCCCAGCAGGCCCAGGTCCTGCGCCACCCGCTCGTCGAGGGTCCGTCCCGCCGTGCCGCCGGGACGGATAGCGGCGAAGACCATGTCGACGCCGGTCAGCGCGTCGTTCAGTGCGGTGGTGGTGCGTACCGGCGGGCCCTGGGAGCCGGGCGGCGCCTGCTCCCGCAGGCAGGCCAGCACGGCCTCAATGGCGGCGAGCCGGCCGGCGTCGACGTCATAGAGCACCAGCTCCCGGACCAGCCCCGCAAAGGGGCCGGCGGAGAGCGCCCGGTAAACAAGCGGCACGCGGAAACCGCCGCCGCCAGCAATCATGAGCCGCATTCCAGCAGTCTATGCCGGGCAGGTTTGCGGGACCGGCATGTCCGGCTGTCGCCGCCCGCCGGGACGGCGTAGTGTGCGTTCTATGGACGCCATTCCAGCGCCTCGCTTCGACCCGCTTGCCGCCGTCCGCACGCCCGGGGCGGAGGGTTTTGACCTGCTGCTGACGGGCACCGTGTTCCAGGACATCATTTTCACCGGGTTGCCGCACGCGCCGCAGCCCGGGACGGAAGTCTGGAGCGAGGGGATGGGCAGCTGCCCCGGCGGGGTGGCGAACCAGGCGATCGCCGCGGCGCGGCTCGGTCTGCGGACCGGCCTTGCAGCCGCCTTCGGCGACGATGGCTACGGCGATTACAACTGGAAGATCCTGGACCGGCAGGAGCACGTTGACCTTTCCCTGTCCCGGCGCGTCCCTGGCTGGCATTCGCCGGTCACGGTGTCACTCAGCGTGGAGCGGGACAGGTCCATGGTGACGCACGGACACCCGGCCCCGGTCACGTCGACGGAACTGATCGGTTCACCGCCACCGGCCCTCGCCGCCGTCGCCGACCTCACGGAGGAGCTTGAACCGTGGGCTGCTGATGCGCACCGGGCCGGTGTCCGGCTTTTCGGCGACGTCGGCTGGGACCCCACGGGCGCGTGGGCCCAGGCCCGGCTGAAGAATCTGCAGTACTTCCACGCCTTCATGCCCAACCAGCAGGAAGCGATGGCCTTCACCGGAAAGGACAACCCCTGGGGGGCGCTCTACGCGCTCGCGGATAAGGTTCCGGTCGCCGTCGTGACGCTGGGAGCGCAGGGCGCCATGGCAGTGGACTCTGAAACCGGCGAGGAAGAGTGGGTGCCGTCGCTGCCGGTCCCGGCCTTCGATCCCACCGGGGCCGGTGACTGCTTCGGGGCCGCGTTCATCGTTGGCTGCCTGGCCGGCTGGCCGCTGGGGGACCGGCTCCGCTTCGCCAACCTGTGCGCCGCCCTGGCCGTGCAGCATGTGGGTGGCTCATTGGCCGCGCCGGGCTGGGGCGACCTGGCCGATTGGTGGCAGCGCGCCAACGCCCGCAAGGAACGCCAGGGCAGCCAGTGGCTCCGGCGCTACCGGTTCCTGGAAGAAATCGTCCGTGACGTGCCGGCGGAGGCCCAGCGGCGGGCCTCTGCAACCCTGGCCCACCTGTCCGACGCGTAGGAGACCCGGTGCGGGACCTGGATTCAGCAGCGTCTGTGGCCACCCGTAGAATCGTTGGGTGATATACCCAGCAGCAACAGGTGATTTTGAGCCCCTCGCGGACGCGGCGCCGTCCCGCGTCGAGGAGCGCTCGGCGGTAATCGACCTTGAGGCCATCCGGCACAACGTCCGCCGGCTGGCGTCCGTGGCTTCCCCGGCCAAGGTGATGGCCGTGGTGAAGGCCGACGCTTACGGCCATGGCGCCGTCCCTGTGGCCCGGGCCGCCCTCAGCGCGGGGGCCACCTGGCTGGGCGTCGCGCACATTTCCGAGGCCCTTGCCCTGCGTGCCGCCGGGATCGAGGCGCCGATGCTGGCGTGGCTGCACACCCCCGAAAGTAACTTCGGCGCCGCCGTGGCCGCCGGCATCGACATCGGTTGCTCCGGCTGGGAGCTGGGCCGCATCGTGGCCGCCGCCCGGGAGCAGGAGCGCCCCGCGCGGATCCACCTGAAAGTCGACACGGGGCTCGGCCGCAACGGCGCCACCCTGGCGACGTGGGACTCGCTGCTGGGCGAGGCCATCGAGTACCAGGACCAAGGGCTGCTGCGGGTCGTGGGGATCTTCTCCCACCTGGCCGTCGCGGACGAACCCGAACGACCGGAGACCGACGAGCAGCTGGCCGTGTTCCGCGAGGTCCTGGCCATGGCCCAGGATGCGGGCGTCGACCCCGAGGTCCGCCACCTTGCCAACACCCCGGCAACCTTGTCGCGGCCGGATACCCACTTCGACCTGGTGCGGGTGGGGCTGGGCATTTACGGGCTCTCCCCGTTCGAGGGGCAAAACTCGGCGGAAGTCGGGCTGCGTCCGGCGATGACGGTCCGGGCCCTCGTCTCGCATTGCAAGGACGTGCCGCCGGGCCAGGGCGTTTCCTACGGCCTGAACTACCGCACCAGCGGCAACAGCACGCTCGGCCTGGTCCCGCTGGGCTACGCCGACGGCGTGCCGCGGGTCGCCACCGGCGGCCCCGTCCGGGTGGCCGGTGTGAATTACCCCGTGGTGGGCCGCATCGCCATGGACCAGATGGTCATCGACCTGGGCCCGCTCTCTGTCTCCGCCGGCGGGACCTCGCTGCTCGGCGCGGAAGCGGTGCTGTTCGGTGACGGGACCGACGGCGGCCCCACCGCCGAGGACTGGGCCAGGGCAGCGGGCACCAACAACTATGAGATCGTCACCCGGATCAGCCCGCGCGTGCCCCGCCGCTACATCAACGAAGCGCCAATGCCCGGCGCCGGGACCATGCAGTGAGCGGCCCCGCCTGGGAGCGGACGCTCGACGTCGGGACTGCCGCCGGCACCCACGCCCTCGCGGCCGCGCTTGGTGCCGAGCTGCAAGCCGGGGACCTGCTGGTCCTCACCGGCGAGCTTGGCGCGGGGAAGACCACCTTCACCCAGGGGCTGGCCGAAGGCCTCGGCGTCCGGGCCGGAATCATTTCGCCCACGTTCGTGCTGGTCCGGATTCACCCCAATTTGCCGGACGGACCGCGCCCGGGCGGCCCGGACCTGGTCCATGTTGATGCGTACCGGCTTGGCTCGGCCGCCGAGGTCGATGACATCGACTTGGAGAACACGCTGGACAGTGCGGTGACCGTCGTGGAGTGGGGCCGGGACCGGGTTGAACACCTGAGCGAGAGCCGGCTCGAAGTGGAGCTCTACCGCCAGCTGGGCAGCGCCGGTACCGCCGGCAACAGCGCCGGCACGGGCTCGCAGCAAAGCGACCATCCCCCCGCAGGCCCGGTGCTGGACTTCGACACCGACGACGCCGACGAGCCCCGCACCGTGGTGTTCCGCGGCTTTGGCCCACGCTGGGCGGAGCCGCCGGCCGCCCTGGCCGGTCTGCCTGCCTCTCCCGCGACCCCGGAAACGGACTGAAGATGCTCATTCTCGCCATCGATACCTCGGCTGTCGCCAGCGCGGCACTCGTTTCCGACGACTCGCTGGAATCCGCTGTGGCCAGCTTCGCCACCGAGGACACCCGCAGCCATGCCGAGGTTCTCGCCCCGGGCATCGACCGGCTGCTGACCGGCGCGGGCCTCCGGGGCGCCGACG
This sequence comes from Arthrobacter sp. B3I4, assembly GCF_030816855.1. Classification (NCBI taxonomy): domain Bacteria; kingdom Bacillati; phylum Actinomycetota; class Actinomycetes; order Micrococcales; family Micrococcaceae; genus Arthrobacter; species Arthrobacter sp. B3I4. Next base: position 1,628,455 of record NZ_JAUSYK010000001.1, read on the forward strand.
TCGACGTCATTGTCACCGGGGTGGGGCCGGGGCCGTTCACCGGCCTCCGCTCGGGCATTGTCACCGCGCGCAGCCTGGCTTTTGTCTGGCAAAAGCCGCTTTACGGGCTGATGAGCCTTGATGCGATTGCCCTTGAGGTGGCCGAATCGACGGAATCCGCCGCGGAGTTCATCGTCGCCACCGACGCGCGGCGCAAGGAAGTCTACTGGGCCCGGTACGCCCTCGCCGGCGGCCAGTTGCCGCAGCTGCTGGACGGGCCGCACGTGGGCTTCGCCGCCGACCTGCCCGACCTTCCGGTCTACGGTGCCGGTGCCGGCCTGTATGCGGACGTGCTGAAAGCTGTCCCGGAATTTGCGGGCCGGCAACCCGAGGCACTGTCGCTGGGCCAGTTCGCGCTGGCACGCCTGGCCGCGGGCGGGCAGCTCCTGGACACCACCCCGTTGTACCTGCGCGAATCCGATGCGCAGGTTCCCGGCCCGCGGAAGCGCGCGCTGTGAGCGCCCCGGCCGCTAAGCCGGAACGGACCGGCGCCGTCCTGAGGTCGATGGTGCCGGCTGACATCCCGGCTGTGCACGCGCTGGAGGCCAGCCTCTTCCCGGTGGACGCCTGGCCCGTGCAGATGTTCGTCGACGAACTGTCCCAGACCGATACCCGGCGGTATCTGGTCGCCGAGGCCGACGGTGAGATCGTCGGTTACGCCGGATTGATGTGCATCGAGCCCATCGCGGACGTCCAGACCATCGCCGTCGTGCCCGAACACGAAGGCCGCGGCATTGGGTCAGCCATGTTGACCGAGCTCATCGAGGAAAGCCGGTTGCGGCACGCCGCCGATGTGCTGCTGGAAGTGCGGGCCGACAATCCCCGCGCCCAGCAGCTCTACCGGCGCTTCGGCTTCGAGCAGATCCACGTCCGGCCGCGCTATTACCGCGACGGCGTCGACGCGCTGATCATGCGGCTCCAGCTGCAGACCGCGGACACGAGCCACACCACACCGTCTACCGAAACAGGCCCAGCATGAACCGGCAAGAATCCCAGCCGCTGGTGCTGGGCATCGAATCCTCCTGCGACGAAACCGGCGTCGGCATTGTCCGCGGCACCCGGCTGCTGGCCAACACCGTCTCCTCATCCATGGAGGAGCACGTCCGCTTCGGCGGGGTCATTCCCGAAATCGCTTCACGAGCACACCTTGACGCTTTCGTGCCCACGCTCCGGGAGGCGCTCGCAGCCGCGGACGTCACCCTGGACGACGTCGACGCCATTGCCGTCACGTCCGGCCCCGGCCTGGCCGGTGCGCTGATGGTCGGGGTCTGTGCAGCCAAGGCGCTCGCCGTCGCTACCGGAAAGCCGCTGTACGCGATCAACCACCTGGTCGCGCACGTCGGTGTCGGCCTGCTCGAACCGGACACCCCGGAGGCAGGCGCAGCCGCGCCGGCTGCCCTTCCGGAGAACCTCGGGGCGCTGCTGGTCTCCGGCGGCCACACCGAGATCCTGCGGATCCGCAGCATCACGGACGACGTCGAACTGCTTGGTTCCACCATCGATGACGCCGCCGGCGAGGCCTACGACAAGGTCGCCCGGCTGCTGGGGCTCGGCTACCCGGGCGGCCCGGCCATCGACAAGCTCGCGCGCACCGGCAACGCCAAAGCCATCCGGTTTCCGCGCGGCCTCACCCAGCCCAAGTACATGGGCACCGCGGAGGAACCCGGCCCGCACCGCTACGACTGGTCGTTCAGCGGACTCAAGACCGCCGTCGCACGCTGCGTGGAGCAGTTCGAGGGCCGCGGTGAAGAATTGCCGGTAGCGGACATCGCCGCGGCCTTCCAGGAGGCGGTGGTGGACGTGATCACCTCGAAGGCCGTGCTGGCCTGCCGCGAAAACGGCATCACCGAACTGCTGCTGGGCGGGGGAGTCGCCGCCAACTCGCGGCTCCGCCAGCTCACCGAGCAGCGCTGCACCTCCGCGGGTATCCGGCTGACTGTTCCGCCGCTCTCGCTGTGTACGGACAACGGCGCCATGGTGGCCGCGCTCGGTGCCCAGCTGGTGATGTCCGGAACTGCCCCCAGCGGGATCGGCTTCGCGCCTGATTCGTCGATGCCGGTGACGTCCGTCTCTGCCTGACGTCCGTGTGCGTCTGACCGCCGGAGCCCGGCCGGGGGACTAGGCTTCCGGCCCCGTGCGCATCTGGTCGACCAGGTCCAGGACGACGGCGCGCAGGTCACCGCCGTGCTCGGCCGCCACCCGGCGCTGCCGCTGGCAGCCGGCGCCGCGCTGGATGATTTTTTCGACGTCCGCGAGTTCGGCGCTGCAGCCAAGCCGGGCGGCGACGGGCTCGAGCCGCTTCAGCGTCTCGCGCAGGTGTTCGGTGACGAGCTGTTCGTTCCCGTCGGCGTCGAGGATGATGATCGCGTCCAGCCCGTAGCGGGCAGCACGCCATTTGTTTTCCTGGACATGCCAGGGCGGCATGGTGGGAATGGTCCCGCCGTTGTCCAGCGTGGTGGAGAAGTCATCGACCAGGCACTGGGTCAGGGCGGCAATCGCGCCGACCTCCTCCAGCGTGGCCAGACCGTCGCAGATGCGCATCTCGATCGTGCCGAGGTTGGGCACGGGGCGGATGTCCCAGCGGATTTCGGAGATCGCGTCGATCACCCCGGTGGTGAACATGTCCTGGACGTAGGACTCGTATTCGGCCCAGCTGGAGAACTGGAACGGCAGGCCCGCGGTCGGCAGCTGCTGGAACATCAACGCGCGCTGCGAGGCGTAGCCGGTGTCCTCGCCGCCCCAGAACGGACTCGACGCGGACAGCGCCTGGAAGTGCGGGAAGTAGTTGACCAGGCCGTCGAGAACCGGAAGCACTTTGTCCCGGCTGTCGAGCCCCACATGGACGTGGACGCCGTAAATCACCATCTGACGCCCCCACCACTGGGTGCGGTCGATGAGTTTGGCGTAACGCGCTTTGTCAGTGACTGGCTGCAGCTGCGGCGGGCTAAAGGGATGGCTTCCGGCGCAAAAGACTTCCACGCCCATCGGGTCGGTGACCTCGCGCAGCGCCGCGAGGGAACTGTTGAGGTCCGTCTTGGCTTCCGCGACCGTGGTGCAGATGCCGGTGACCAGTTCCACCGTGTTCAGCAGCAGTTCCTGCTTGATGTGGGGATGCTCGTCATCTTCGTTCAGTTCGGGGTGGCGGGCGGCCACGCCGCGGAGCACCTCGGCGGCCACGGAGGCCAGCTCACCGGTTTCAGCGTCGACGAGCGCGAGTTCCCATTCCACACCAAGAGTTGATTGCCGTGATGAAGCGAAATCAATCTTCATGTGGTCCCTTCGCATATTTTGGCGGCGTTATCGCCGGCCGGTGTTGTCAGCCGTTGCGGTGGCCAGGCGGGTGCGGCGGGAAGGCAACGGTGCTCCAAGTGTAGTGCAGGGGTAGCATCGAGCTGGTGGTCAAGTTACAGCTGGTACGTGAGAGTTTTCACAGGAGAACCCTTTTACCCGCGACTTTGGCCACTCTGATCGGGCTTGCGGCAGGCGCAGCAGGTTGCGCCGGCCCGGCCGGTTCAGCAGCGGGCGGTCCCGGTCCGGCGGGTTCGGGGCCGGCTGTTTCAGCCCCTGCCGTTACAGAGCCTTCGGACTCCCGCCCGGCCGCCTCCCTCCCGGCAGCGTTGTCTGCGGTCCCGGGAAGAGCCACCGCAGCCGCGCCCCCGAGCCTGAGGCCGCTGCAGCCGGCCAGCGCCGCCGGCAAGCTCCGCCCGTTGGGTTGGGGCCCGGACCAGCGCGACGCGGATGCCGCGGGCAGGGCTGTCGCCGCCATGACCCTGGAGCAAAAAGCCGGGCAGGTGCTGCTGCCGTTCTTCACCGGCCTCGACGCCGAAGCGCACGCCAGGACCGTGGAACGGCTGCATCTGGCCGGTTCGATCATCATGGGCGATAACGTCCCCGGAACTCCCGACGGTCAGGTGGACACCGCCGCCATGCGGGCGGCAACCGACCGCCTGCAGCGGGCCGCACGCGCCGACGGCCGCGGCTGGCCCGGCCTGGTCGGCGTGGACCAGGAAGGCGGGACGGTTGCCCGGCTTCGAGCCCCGCTGACCGAGTGGCCGGCCCCGATGAGCTACGGAGCAGCCGGCAACGGACCGCTCGCGGCCGATGCGGGCCGGGCCATGTCTGCGGAACTGGCCGGCGTCGGCTTCAACGTCGATTTCGGCCCGACGGCGGATGTGACCATGGGTCCCGCCGATCCCACGATCGGCGCCAGGTCCATCTCCGGCAGCGCGGACACCGCCGCCGCTGTCGGCACCGCCTTCGCCAAGGGCATGCTTAACGCCGGGGTCGTTCCCGCCGCGAAGCACTTCCCGGGCCACGGCTCGGTAACAGTGAATTCGCACGAGGGGCTGCCGGTTCAGGGGGCGAGCCTGGAACAACTGCGCGCCAAGGACTTAAAACCGTTCCAGGCGGCCATCGACGCGGGGCTGCCGATGGTCATGACGGGACATATCGCCGTCAAGGCACTGCAACCCGGCGTGCCCGCCTCCGTCTCGCCGGCGTCCTACGCAGAGCTGCGCCGGATGGGCTTCAAAGGTGTCGCCGTGACCGATGCCCTGAACATGGGCGCCATCGTGCAGCAGTACCCCAACGACGCCGCCGCCCCGCTGGCGCTGGCCGCGGGCGCCGACCTGGTGCTCATGCCGGCGTCTGTCGACGCCGCCCATGCCGCCATCGTGAACGCGGTCCGGACCGGCACCCTGCCGGCAGCACGCCTCAACGAGGCGGCGCAGCGGGTGGCAACGATGCAGCTCTGGCGGGGCCGCAGCCAGCCGGCACCGGCCAGGGCCCCCGGCAGCGGCTCGGCCCTGTCGGAGCAGGTCTCGCAGCAGGCCATCACCGTCCTGGCGGGGCCCTGCAACCGTCCGATCATCCCGGCCAGCGTCCGGGTCAGTGGCGGCTCAGAACAGGACCGGGCCCGGTTCGCAGCCGCGGCCAGGCGCGCCGGCATCGGCATCGGCGCCGGTCCGCTCGTCACGCTCATCGGATACGGCGGATCCCCCGCCACCGCCGACGTGGCGGTGTCGCTCGATGCGCCGTGGCCGCTGGAGAAGTCCGTCGCCCCGGCGAAAATCGCCCTGTACGGCCGGAGCCAGGAGGCCTTCGACGCCTTACTCGGCGTATTGGCCGGCGCAGCCGCTGCACCCGGGAAACTGCCGGTCGCCGTCGGGACGCAGGCTCCAGGGACGGGCTGCCCCTGAAGGGGGCCCGGTGGCGTTTAATGGTGCTGTGCCCATCCTGAATAAAGACATGACGCTCTGCATCTCGCTCTCGGCCCGGCCGAGCAACAACGGGACGCGGTTCCATAACCATCTCTATGAGCAGCTGGGCCTGAACTGGATCTACAAAGCCTTCGCGCCCGCGGACCTGGCGCAGGCAATCGCCGGGGTTCGGGGGCTGGGACTGCGCGGGTGCGCGGTGTCAATGCCTTACAAAGAGGACGTCATCGCCCTCGTGGATGTGATGGACCCGTCGGCAAAAGCCATCGATTCGGTCAACACCATCGTCAACGACGGCGGCACCCTGACGGCCTACAACACCGACTACACGGCGATCGAGCAGTTGCTGCAGCGCAACAGGATCCCTGCGGACTACTCGGTGTGGCTGCTGGGCGCCGGCGGCATGGCCAAGGCCACGGCGGCGGCGCTGCGCGACGCCGGTTTCCGGAACGTCACCATCATCGCCCGGAACGAGACGGCCGGCCGTGCGCTCGCTGAGCTTTACGGGTTCGCGTGGCGCGCGGCGGTCCCGGCCTCGAGTGAGGGTGCGGCGGACCTGCTCATCAACGTGACGCCGATCGGGATGGCGGGCGGGCCCGAGGCCGACGTGTTGGCTTTCCCGCAGGAAGCGGTGGACGCGGCGAAGGCCGTCTTCGACGTTGTGGCGCTGCCCGCCGAGACGCCACTGATCAAGGCCGCCCGGGCGGCCGGCAAGCCGGTGATCACCGGCGCCGAGGTCGCCACCATCCAGGCCCTTGAGCAGTTCGTGCTCTATACCGGCATCCGGCCCAGCGACGAACAGGTTCGGGCCGCCGAGGAGTTCATGCGCGCGCAGTAACCCGGCCGCGGACCGGCGGGGCCGCCGGAGAGCTGCAGTCCTAGACCGGTTGCACTGAGATGGCCACCCGCTCCTCGCCGATTCTGGTGAGGACCAGGGTGGCCGGCTTTTTGCCCGTGTCCCTGGCGTTCTTTCCGCCGGGGAGGAGTTGTTTGCGCAGTTCTTCCGGCGTGACCGACACGCCCCGCTTTTTGATCTCCAGGACGCCGATGCCGTTGTCCTTGACCCAGGCCTTGAGTGCCTTGACGTTGAACGGCATCACCTCCAGCACTTGGTACGCCCGGGCGAACGGGGTGTCGCCCAGCTCCGGCGCGCAGATGTAGGCAATGTGCTCGTCCAGCAGGTGCCCGCCCAGTTGGAGCGCAACGTCGGCCACCAGACCGGCGCGGATAATGGCCCCGTCCGGCTCGTACAGGTAGCCCTCCACCGGACCCACCGGGGCCGCCGGGCCGGCGTCGAAGTCCTCCGCACTGGTGAGTTCCGCGGCGCCCTGCGGGCCCAGGACCAGCGCGGCGCGGCGGATTCCGGGACGGCGCACCGCATTGAACCACAACGACACCTCGGTGACGTCCCCGCCCACGGAGACCCACTGCGCCTCGCAGTCCGCCGGCACCGACGCGTGCGGCATGCCGGGACCCATCTTCACGCCGACGGCGCGGCCGGACGCGGCCAGGGACTCTACGAAGGACAGCGGCGGGGAGAAATCTTCCGGGTCCCAAAGCCGCTTGGTGCCGGAGCTCGAGGTGGTCCGGCGGGCCGGATCGAGCCAGACGCCGTCGATGCCGTCGAGGGGCACGGCGGCGGCGTCGGCATGGACCACAGTGGCGTTGCGGAACGGGATCAGGTTCATGGTGGCGCACGCGGCGGTGGTTTCGTCCAGCTCCACGGCGGTGACTTTGAGGTCAAGGGAAGCCAGCGCCATCGCGTCGGCGCCCAGGCCGCAGCCCAGGTCCGCCACGTGGGTGATCCCGGCGGCGGCGAACCGCTGGGCGTGCCTGGCCGCGACGGTGAGCCGGGTGGCCTGCTCCAGCCCGGCGCGGGTGAAGATCATCTGCCGGGCAAATTCGCCGAACTTGGCTTCCGCCTTGGTCCGCAATCTCGACTGGGTCAGGGCGGCCGAGACCAGCTCGGGGGAGTGGCCCGCCTTCCGCAGCGAGGCGTTCAGCCGGAAGGCTTCCTCTTCGCGGTACGGACCCAGCGATGCCAGCAGTTCCCAGCCCTCCGGATTGAGCAGCGGCGCGATCTGGTCCTGCGTAGTCTCAGCCATGCAATCCAGCGTAGTTCAGGCGGGCAGCGGCCGGCACGCGCACTAGGCTGGACGGCATGGATGACAGGAACACGCACGACGTCGGCACGCCAGGAAACCCGGAGTCCGGGGGCGGGGAAAGCCGGGGCCGCCGCCAACTGTCCCGTTACGCCCGGCCCGCGCTCGTCGCCGGCAGTGTTGTCGCCGTCGTCTGTATCGCCCTGCTCGTCATTATCTTTTTCCTCGACTCTTTCAACGCGACCGTGTATTCCGTGGGCGGCAAGAACGTCCAGGACAGCACCGATGAAGCGCGGGCCATCCGCGGGACCTATGCCGCCGCCCGGGCGGGCGGCATCGTTTTCCTGGTCCTCGGGGCCGTGGCGGCCCTTGCCGGCGGGCTGCTGCTGTACCGCAACCGGAACAGTTCCCCGCGCATCGACGAAGACGACGACGGCCAGGACTGGGATTACGAAGACCTCGCCGGTCGGTAGCGGCCCGGAGCGCGCGCGGCGGCCTCCGCCCGGGGCGAACTTCTGGCACTCACCTTGACCGAGTGCTAACTCCTTACATAGAGTCGTCATTGGCACTCTCCCTAGGCGGGTGCTAACACCTGAAGCTTCACAGCCAGGCTGCGGCCGGCACCGCGACGACGGTCTGTACGCCTTGGCACCACAGCTTTAAAGTCCACGAATTTGCTGACGAAAAGGAGAGGTCCTTGTCGGTCTCTATTAAGCCTCTTGAGGATCGTATTGTTGTCCGCCCGCTCGAAGCCGAGCAGACCACGGCTTCCGGCCTGGTCATCCCGGACTCCGCCCAGGAGAAGCCGCAGGAAGGCGAAGTTGTTGCTGTAGGCCCCGGCCGCTTTGACGACAACGGCAACCGCGTTCCCGTCGACGTCGCTGAGGGCGACGTTGTCATCTACTCCAAGTACGGCGGAACCGAAGTTAAGACCGGCGGTGTCGAGTACCTCGTACTGTCCGCCCGCGACGTTCTGGCGATCGTCGTAAAGTAACTCCCTTGGACCCCGCGCGCCGCTCCTTCGCTCTGAACGGACGGCTGCGCGGGGTTCTGTCTTGAAAGGACAAAACCATGGCAAAGCAGCTCGCGTTTAACGACGCTGCCCGCCGGTCGCTCGAAGCCGGCATCGATAAGCTCGCCAACACGGTCAAGGTGACGCTCGGCCCGCGCGGCCGCAACGTCGTGCTGGACAAGAAGTGGGGCGCCCCCACGATCACCAACGACGGTGTCACCATCGCCCGCGAAGTCGAACTGGACGACCCGTACGAAAACCTCGGCGCCCAGCTCGCCAAGGAGGTCGCCACCAAGACCAACGACGTCGCCGGCGACGGCACTACCACCGCCACCGTACTGGCTCAGGCTCTGGTCAAGGAAGGCCTGCGCAACGTTGCTGCCGGTGCCGCCCCGGGCCAGATCAAGCGCGGCATCGAGGTTTCGGTCGAGGCCGTTGCCGCCCGCCTGCTGGAAAACGCCCGCCCGGTCGAGGGAACCCAGGTGGCCAACGTCGCCGCCATCTCCGCGCAGAGCGAAGAGGTCGGCGAGCTGCTGGCCGAGGCCTTCGGCAAGGTCGGCAAGGATGGTGTGATCACCATCGAGGAATCCTCCACGACGCAGACCGAACTGGTCCTCACCGAGGGCATGCAGTTCGACAAGGGCTACCTCTCCCCGTACTTCGTCACTGACGCCGAACGCCAGGAGGCAGTGCTCGAAGACGCCCTGATCCTGATCAACCAGGGCAAGATCTCCTCGGTCCAGGAATTCCTGCCGCTGCTGGAAAAGGCGCTGCAGAGCTCCAAGCCGCTCTTCATCATCGCCGAGGACGTCGACGGCGAAGCCCTCTCCACGCTGATCGTCAACCGCATCCGCGGCACCCTGAACGTCGTCGCCGTCAAGGCCCCGGGCTTCGGCGACCGCCGCAAGGCCATGCTGCAGGACATCGCGACCCTCACCGGTGCACAGGTCGTCTCGCCGGAACTGGGCCTCAGCCTGGACACCGTGGGCCTTGAGGTGCTGGGCACCGCCCGCCGCATCACCGTCACGAAGGACAACACCACCATCGTCGACGGCGCCGGTTCGGCAGAGGACGTAGCAGCCCGGGTCGCGCAGCTGCGCGCCGAGCTGACCCGCACCGACTCCGACTGGGACAAGGAAAAGCTGCAGGAGCGGCTTGCCAAGCTCGCCGGCGGCATCGGCGTGATCAAGGTCGGAGCTGCCACCGAAGTGGAGCTGAAGGAAAAGAAGCACCGCATCGAGGACGCCGTGTCCTCCACCCGCGCTGCCCTTGAAGAGGGCATCGTGGCCGGCGGCGGCTCCGCCCTCATCCACGCCCTCAAGGCGCTCGACGAGGATCCCGCCGTCCAGGCGCTCGACGGCGACGCGGCAGCCGCCGTGGGCATTGTGCGCCGGGCGCTGACCCAGCCGCTGCGCTGGATCGCCCAGAACGCGGGTTTCGACGGCTACGTCGTCGTCGCCAAGGTTGCTGAAGCCGAAGTCAACCAGGGCTTCAACGCCAAGACCGGCGATTATGAGGACCTGATCACCGCCGGCGTCATCGACCCCGTCAAGGTCACCCGCGCTGCCCTCCGCAACGCTGCCTCGATCGCCGCGCTGGTCCTCACCACCGAGACCCTCGTGGTGGAGAAGCCGGCCGAAGAGGACGAGCACGCAGGACACCAGCACTAAGACAGTCGATCAGGGACGTTCGGGCCTTCCGCCGGAACGTCCCTTTTCTGTGCCGCGCGCCGTTCCCTGCGCCGGTTGACGGCGTGCCCGGTTCAAAGGAACCGCACAGCTCGGCCTGCTTGAATCGGTAACCGCACGAGGGCGGCGATTGGTCAGAAGCAACAGGCCTTGGCTAAGATGGACGCTGCAGATTTCCGGGGTGCGCGGTCTTCCGTGACGTTCCCGGTGAGAGGTTACAAAATGAGGCAGCAAACAGGGCTTGAGGCGCCGGTCCCGGCAGCTGCCCCACCCAAGCCGGGCAGGAAGCCCGGTTTCAGGCCCGAGATCCAGGGCCTCCGCTCGCTGGCCGTCCTCATGGTCATGACGTACCACATCTGGTTCGGCCGCGTCTCCGGCGGGGTGGACGTGTTCTTGCTCGTCTCGGCCTTCCTCATGACTTTGCAGTTCGTCGGCCGCTACGACGACGGCCGCCCGACGGCACTGCTCAAACACTGGCTGCACCTCTTCCGGCGCCTCATCCCGGCCGCCGTCGTCGTGGTGGTCGCAGTGATCGCGGCCAGCGTCCTCTTCCTGCCCCGGACCCGCTGGCTGGACATCATCGGCCAGGGCTGGGCCTCCCTGTTCTATTCGGAAAACTGGCTCTTGCAGGCCCAAGCCACCGACTATTACGCCTCCAACCACGGACTCGCCAGCCCCTTCCAGCATTTCTGGTCCCTTTCGATCCAGGGCCAGGTCTTCCTTCTCTGGCCGGCCATCTTCGTGGGAGCCGCACTGGTCGCCCGGCGCCACAGGCTGAAATACCGACCCCTGCTGGGCTACATTTTTGCCCTTATCTTTGTCGTCTCCCTGGCCCGTTCAATAGCGTTCACCGATGGCAACCAGACCGAGGCGTATTTCGATACCCCCGCGCGGCTGTGGGAGTTTGCGCTGGGCACCCTCGTGGCGTTAGCCCTGCCGGCGCTTCGGATACCGCAGCCCTGGCGCGTCGGGCTTGGCTGGCTGGGCCTGGCGGCGATGCTCAGCTGCGGCTTCCTGCTCGACGTCCAAGCCTCCTTTCCGGGAAGCATCGCCCTTTGGCCCACCCTGGCTGCAGCCTGCGTGATCGTCGCCGGCCAGACCGGCAGCAGGTACGGAGCCGACCGCTTCCTCAGCACCGGCCCCCTGGTCAGGCTCGGGGACATGTCCTACGCGCTGTACCTGTGGCACTGGCCGGTCCTGGTCATCTCCCTGGCTGCAACCGGCCGCGATCACGCGGGCCCACTGACCGGGGCCGTGATTATCGCGGTCTCGCTGGCCTTGGCCTACCTGACCACCCGTTTCATCGAGAAGCCCTGGCGGCAGTGGAAGTGGCCGGAGCTCCGGCGGCGCCGCGCCGTCACCGCGATTGCGGCCGCCCTCTCCGTCGCAGCCGTGCCGCTCGCCGGACTCCAGCTCAACCTTTACTTTGAGAACCAGGCCGTGCTCGCCAAGGCCGTTCGAAACAATCCGGGTGCCCGCGCGCTGCTTCCCGACTTTGTCAACCAGGCGGACGCTGACGCCGTCCTGCTTCCCGCCCCGGAGAACCTCGGCAAGGACTGGGCGGGCCTGCCCCAGCCCTGCAGCGGAGGGCTGGAGCCACAGGACCGGGTGCTCCGTGAGGCCTGTGCAGAAATCCCGCAGAACGGCACCGGCAAGAGGTCCGTGCTCGTCTGGGGCGACTCGCACGCCGAACAGTGGCTGCCCGCCATTATGCCGGTCAGCCAGGACAAGGGCTGGCGACTTTATGCGATGCTGCTGGGCGGTTGTAAGCCGAGCACCACCGACCAGCACGAGAACGCCGACTGCGACCGCTTCAACGCGCGGGTCACTGCAGAGATCAAACGGAACCCGCCGGACGCCATTGTGGTGGTCGGCACGGCGGCGGCGCCCTCCTCGGCAGAGGAGACGCTGATCCCCGGCCTCGAGGCGAGCCTTAAGACCTGGGCAGAGTTGGGCATTGACGTGGTTCTCGTACGGGACAACCCCCGGTTTGGCTTCAACATGGCGGACTGCGTCGTGACCAAGGGCGCCGACGCGCCGGACTGCAGGCCCGGCCGGGAAGGTCTGGTCGCCGCCACCAGCCCCTTCGATGCTCTGCAGGAAACGGCGCCGGGCGTCGTCACCATCGACATGACCGACCTGATCTGCGAACCGGGCGCCTGTCCGGGCGCCGTCGGGAACATGTTTGTGTATCTGGACAACAACCACCTGAGCCGGACCTACGCCGCCAGCCTGGCACCGATGTTCCGCGACCGGCTCCTGGCTGCCACCGGGTGGGACTAGCCGGCCACTTCCCTCAGCGGCGGGGCTGCTGCGTCTTCCGGCGCAAGCGGACCGCGGCGTCCCGGGGCAGCCGCTTGGTGATGATCCGGTAGAACACCAGCACTGCAACCGCCGAGACTACGAGCCCGATCAGGTTCAGGAAGAGCTGGAGCGCGGACCCCGCCGCCTTCTGATACTCACCCAGCACCAGGGCGACCGCCACATAGCCGGCTGCCGGGACCGTTGTCACCGAGATGAAGACGCCGACCAGGGCCGTCGACCGGCGGCTGATGACGGACAACATGCCGGCAGTTCCGGCCAGCAGGGCGACAATTACGGAGTACGGCCCCGGGTGGTAGATGAACTCCACTGCCGAACCCCGGTCCAGTGCGTCGGTGGGAAAGAGCCCCAGCGGAACGGAGAGCCAGGCGGTCAGGGCCGCCGCCAGCATGGCCACCGGAAAACCCACGCCAAGGGCCAGCGCCGCGCGGCGTCCCAGCCGCCACTGGCGCCGCACGACCGCCACGGCCAGCGCTGCGAGCGGGCCGAACTCCGGGCCGACGGCCATGGCCCCGACGATCGCGATGGTGGAATCGGTGACGATCCCGATCGCCGCAAGCTGGGTTGCCAGGACCAGGAACGCCAGAAAGCTCCAGGTCAGCTTGGAGTCCTCCCCGGTCTGCCGTGACACCTCATCCCAGATCATGGCGTCCGCGCCCTCACCGGGCGCCTCCGCCACGGCCTTGTCCGCGCGGTCGGACAGCAGCAGTTCCGGTGTGGTGACCGAAATCGATCCGCGCTCCTGGACGTTCAGGGCATGAAGCTTTTCGATCAGTGCCTCGACGGCTTCCCGGGCCAGAAAAACCAGGATGACGTCACCCGGCGGCACCACCGAGGCGCCCCGGTGCAACGCCACCTCTGCCACCCCGGGCTCGCCCGAGCAGGACTCGATCACAGCCTGCGAGAGCTCTTCCGGGACACACATCCGCACCTGAACGATCACCGTGGCCTCCTTCGACTCGTAACAGACTAGCCGTGCCGGCCCGTGCCGTGGCGCCGGAGCGGCCACGGATTGGCAATGAAAATTACGGTTCAGTAACATTGATGTTTTTGGAAGCATGCCCGAGGGAGCACGACGTGTCGAACGAGCCCGGTCCAGCCAGTCCGCAGTCCGCGGCGGCCGGCTCGCCGGCGACCCGAAAATCCCGCTACCGGCCCGAGGTGCAGGGCCTGCGCGCCCTGGCCGTCCTCATGGTCGTCACCTACCACGTGTGGCTCGGCCGCGTGTCCGGCGGCGTGGACGTCTTCCTGCTCATCTCGGCGTTCCTGATGACCCTGAGCTTCGCCCGGAAGGTCGAGAGCGGAAAACCGCTCCGGCTCCTGCAGCACTGGTTGCACCTGCTCAAGCGCCTGCTGCCCGCCGTCGTCGTCGTGGTACTCGGCGTGCTGGCCGGCACCTGGGCCATCCTGCCGGCGAGCCGCTGGCCGGACATTCTCGACCAGGCCTGGGCGTCCCTGCTGTACCGGCAGAACTGGCTGCTCGCCGACACGGCCGTCGACTACTACGCCCAGGACCACTCCGGCGCCAGCCCGCTGCAGCACTTTTGGTCGCTTTCCATCCAGGGCCAGGTCTTCCTGCTCTGGCCCCTGATTTTCGCCGGAACCGCCCTGCTGCACCGCGCACTCCGCCGTTGGACCGGCGTCGACGAACGGCTGAACTTCCGGCTGCTCCTGGCCCTGGCGTTCGGGACGGTGTTTGCCGCCTCGCTGGCCTACTCCATCGACCAGACCGCCAACAACCAGGCCTACGCCTACTTCGACACCCGGGCCCGGCTCTGGGAGTTCGCCCTCGGCTCCTTACTGGCGCTCGCCTTGCCCCACCTCAAGCCGGGCAGGGCCCTGCGCGTCGTGCTGGGCTGGGCGGGCCTGGCAGCGATGCTCTCCTGTGGGCTGCTGCTGACGGTGGACCGGTCCTTCCCGGGTTATGTCGCGCTGTGGCCGACGCTCGCTGCCGCGGCGATTATCGTCGCCGGGCAAAGCGGCAGCCGCTTCGGCGTCGACCGCTTCCTCTCGTGGCGGCCGCTGGTCGCTTTGGGGGACAACTCCTACGCCTTGTACCTCTGGCATTGGCCGTTGCTGGTGCTGGCGCTGGCCGGAATGGGCCTCAGCGCCCCCGACCTGTGGCAGGGGCTGGCGATTGTCGCCGTCTCCGTGCTGCTGGCTGTGCTCACCACCCGGTTCGTGGAAAGGCCGCTGCGCGAATGGCACTGGCCGCAACGACAAACTTGGCGCACCGCCGTCGTCATCGCCGCCTGCGGTGCGCTGCTGGCGGCGCCGGTCACGCTCTGGCAAAGCCACATAATTGCCGATGAGGCCGCGGCGGCCTCCCAGCCCAAGGAGTTGACCCCCGGCGCGGCTGCCCTGGCACCGGAGAACGCCGGCAAAACAACGCCCGCAGCCAAGATCATTCCGGTCCCTGCCGCCATGAAAAACGAATGGGCCGACATCGACGGGCTCTGCACAGGCAACAACGTGCCCAGCAACCCGCTCCTGCAGGGCTGTCTGCAAAACAGCCGGCCCGATTCCGCCAGCAAGAAGATCGTGGTGCTCGGCGACTCACACGCACAGCAGTACATGGCGGCGCTGGGCCCCATCGCCAAGAGCCACGGCTGGGAAGTCGTTACCCTGCTCAAGGGCAACTGCCGCTTCGGCGGGGAATCACCCCAGCGCGACGCCGACTGCAACGCCTTCAACAAGGCCAGCGCCGAGTACGTCCTGGAGCACAGGCCCGACGCCGTCTTCACCGTCGCCTCGCTGACCCACAAGGACGCGCCGTACGAAACGGAAGTTCCGGCGTACCTCGAGGGCATCAAACCGTTCACTGACGCCGGGATCGACGTCGTCGGTATCCGCGACAACCCGCGGTTCACCTTGAACATGCCCGAATGCGTGCAGAAGAAGGGCCTCGACGCGGCCGACTGCAACGTTCCGCTGATGCAGTCCCTGGCCGCGTCATCACCACTGGATGCCTACCGCGGCAAAGTGGCGCGGCTCCGCCTGATGGACATGAGTGACTTCATCTGCGCCGACGGCACCTGCCCCGCCGTCGTCGGCAACGTGTACGTCTACAAGGACGACAACCACCTCACCAAGACGTACGTGCAGACCATGATCCCGATGTTCGAGGAGCGGCTGCTCGCGGCGACGGGGTGGAACTAGCCCGGCCGGGAACGGGAGATGCCGTTGCTCACACCGGCCGTACGGAATATGGGGATCGGCGCCGAGGTTCTACTATTTATTCAACACTTCTGCACAGGCCATGCCCGTAATGACGGGCTGGTCATCTGCTGCAACCCCTACCCGTGAACCCAGAAAACAAGGTAAGAGGCGCACTCATGACCCAGCCCGAACACGACCCCTTCGGCTTCATCGGCCTGACCTACGACGATGTGCTGCTCCTGCCCGGGCACACGAACGTCATCCCGTCCGAGGCTGACACCTCCTCGCGGATCTCCAAGCGCATCACCGTGAACACCCCGCTGCTCTCCGCCGCGATGGACACCGTGACCGAGTCCCGGATGGCGATCGCCATGGCCCGGCAGGGCGGCCTCGGCGTCGTGCACCGGAACCTCTCCATCGCCGACCAGGCGGATCAGGTGGACCGGGTCAAGCGCAGCGAATCCGGCATGATCACCAACCCGCTGACCATCGGGCCCGAGGCCACCCTCGCCGAACTGGACGAAATCTGCTCGCACTACCGGGTCTCCGGCCTGCCGGTGGTGGATGAGGGCATGCGCCTGCTGGGCATCGTCACCAACCGCGACACCCGCTTCGTGCCCGAAACGGACTTCCCGATCCGGCTGGTCAGCGACGTCATGACCAAGATGCCGCTGGTCACCGGCCACGTGGGCATCAGCCGCGAAGAAGCCTCGCACAAGCTCGCCACCAACAAGATCGAGAAGCTCCCGCTCGTTGATGACCAGGGCCGGCTCAAAGGCCTGATTACCACCAAGGACTTCACCAAGGCCGAGCAGTACCCGCTGGCCACCAAGGACGACGAGGGCAGGCTGCGCGTCGGCGCCGCGATCGGGTTCTTCGGTGACGGCTGGGAGCGCGCCATGGCCCTGATCGACGCCGGCGTGGACGCCCTCTTCGTGGACACCGCCAACGGCCACTCCCAGGGCGTCCTGGACATGATCCGCCGGCTGAAGTCGGACCCGGTTGCCGCGCATGTGGACATCATCGGTGGCCAGGCGGCCACCCGCGAAGGCGCGCAGGCACTGATCGACGCCGGTGCCGACGGCATCAAGGTCGGCGTGGGCCCGGGATCCATTTGCACCACCCGCGTGGTGGCCGGCGTCGGGGTTCCACAGATCACCGCGATCTACGAATCCGCGAAGGCCGCCATCCCGGCGGGCGTGCCGCTGATCGCCGACGGCGGCCTGCAGTACTCCGGCGACATCGGCAAGGCCCTGGTCGCCGGCGCCGACACCGTGATGCTCGGCTCCCTGCTGGCCGGCTGCGACGAGTCCCCGGGCGACCTGATTTTCGTCAACGGCAAGCAGTTCAAGCTCTACCGCGGGATGGGCTCACTCGGTGCCATGCAGACCCGCGGGAAGAACACCTCATACTCCAAGGACCGGTACTTCCAGGCCGACGTCTCCGGCGACGACAAGCTCATCCCGGAAGGCATCGAGGGCCGGGTCGCCTACCGCGGGGCCGCTGGCCTCGGTGGCGTACCAGCTGGTCGGCGGCCTCCGCCAGACCATGTTCTACACCGGCGCCCCGACCGTCCCCGAGCTCAAGGCCCGCGGCAAGTTCGTCCGGATCACCCCGGCGGGGCTGAAGGAATCGCACCCGCATGACATCCAGATGACGGTGGAGGCACCGAACTACGGTTCACGCTAGTCAGCACCCGCATGTCCGAACTCCTGCCGGCGCGCGAGCCCAAGCGCAAACTGGCGCTGCGCCCCTACGCCCGGGCCGTGGCGCAGGTATTGCGGGTGAGCTTCCGGGCCTCTCCCGCCGCCGTCATCATGAAGGTTGTGGGTTCGCTCATCTCGGCCCTGCTGCCGCTGGTCACCACGTATTTCGCGGCGCTGACCACGACGGCGCTCGCAGCCGCCTACGCCGGGAACGCCGCGGCCGGGCAGCAGGCCATCGTTTATGTCATCATCACGGCGGCGCTCGGCCTCTTCTGGGGAGCGTTCAGCAGCGTGGACCGCTACATCCAGCAACTGATGAGCTTCCGGGTCGGCGCGATCGTGGGCGACCTGATGTACGAACGGTTCCTGGCCCTGGAGTTCTGGCGCTACGACGACAAGGAAACGGTGGACCTGTACGACCGGGCCAAACGGTTCTCTGACTCCTACGCCCGGGTCCTGGACCGGATCGCGGCCATCTTCACCCAGCTGGTTTCGGTGATCCTGGCCGTCGGGGCGCTGCTGCTGGTCAGCTGGTGGATCGCGGTGATCGTGCTGGTCGCGATCGTGCCCAGCGTCTACCTGCAGTTCCGGCTTTCCCGGGAGCAGATCGCGCACTGGAACACACAGGTCGACTCCCGACGGCAGCGCCGGATGATCGAAACCAACCTCCTGCGGCCGCAGCACATCGCCGAGATGCGGCTCTACGGGGTGGTCGGGTACCTGATGGGGCTGCGTTCCCGGCTCCGGGATGCCGATGAGAAACGCCGGCTGGATTTCCAGAAGCGCTACATCCCCAAACAGCTCGCCGCGGACGCCCTGCAGTACGGCGCCGAAGTGGTGTCGCTGATCTGGGTGGTCGGGCAGATCATCGCCAGGGCTCAGCCGGTGGGGCAGTTCCTCTATGTGCAGCAGATCGTCAGCCGCGCACTGTCCACGGCCAACAGCCTGGTCTCCTCGCTCAGCTCCATCGACGAGGACCTGGCGAACCTCAAGGACTACGAGCTGTTCATGGCGCTGCCGGTGCACTCCGGGCACGCCCCGCCCCTGCTTCAAGCACCGGGAGTGGTGGAGCTGCGGGACATCCGCTTCACCTACACCGGAAGCGAACTGGAAGTCATCAAGGGCATCTCGCTGACCATCCGCCAGGGCCAGCACATCGCCATCGTCGGTGAGAACGGCGCGGGCAAGTCCACCCTGATCCGGATCCTGGCCGGACTCTACCGGCCGGACTCCGGGCAGGTGCTGCTCGACGGCGTCGACCTCGCCGCCGTCGACGTTAAGTCCTGGCACCGCCACCTGGCCGTGCTGAGCCAGGAGTTCCTGAAATACGAGTTCGCCACCGCCGCGGAGAACATCCTCTTCGGCGACGTGGACGCCCCCCGCGACGACGAACGGATCCGCCGGGCCGCGGCCGACGCGGAGGCCCTCGAATTCATAAACAAGCTGCCCAACGGGCTGGATAACCATGTCAGCAACTGGATGGAGGATCCGCGCGGTCGTAAGGGCAGCGGACTCTCCGGGGGCCAGTGGCAGCGCCTCGCCATGGCCCGCAACTTCTACCGGAACGCTACTTTCATGGTGATGGACGAACCGACCTCGGCGATTGACGCACTCGCCGAGCACCGGATCTTCACCCGGCTCTTTGCAGACCGCGACAGTACGATCATCGCCATCAGCCACCGGCTCGCGACCATCGAGAAAGCCGACGTGGTCTACATGCTGGAGGACGGCCGCGTGGTGGAGCAGGGTACCCATAAGGAACTCGTGGCCTTGCGCGGGCGTTACTTCCGGATGTTCGAGTCCCAACTCGCCGTGGACGAAGCCGGGGGGCTCTAGGGGCCCGTCACGGTGGTGCGAACCCGTGCCAGGCTCGGTGCCGCGGGAACACTGCTGAAGCCAAACGTTACGGCGGGCCGGATGGCGGCGAGAGCCCCGGCGTCGGCGCCGTCCCAGCCGACCTGGGCGGAACTGATGCGGTGCAGGTCCGTTACGCCGTAATACTCCTGCCGTCCGCCCTTGGCGGTTCCGGCAGTGCTCGCGCCGGGGCTGATCCGGGCTGCGAGCGGGCTGACCGCCCGCAGCCAGTACGGATGCACCGCCACCGGCCGCGGGATCAGGCGAACCAGGCTTCCGAGCCTGGCGCGGACGCCGACGGCGGCGCGGACGCCGAGCGGACCGGCGTCGAGGCTCAATTGCCGGTTATCTAGGGAGGCCGCGACATCCACCACCCGGGTCTCATCAAAGTTGTAGACCGCGGCAATGAAGTCGCAGATCTCGGCGGTCGGAGCAAGCAGGACTCGGTGGCCGGAGGGCAGTTCCACCATGGCGTCGGCGAAGGAACCAAAGGGGGACAGCTGCCAGATGCCCGCCACCACCCGGAGGCCTGATTCCGTTCCCAGTCCGGCGATGTGGCCGTCGAAGACCCAGCGTGTACCCATGCCGCCAGCGTACCGTCCGAGCAACCGCGCCAAACAAGAACGGGCATGTCCTCCGGGGAAAGGAGGGCATGCCCGTTCTTGGTGCGGGTGGTTCGCGGCAGGCGCGGTGCTAGGAGGTTGTCACCGAGGTGTCGTCGATGAAGAAGTAGGTCTTCAGCGAGGAGTCCTCGACGCCCAGGAAACGCAGCGTGACGCTCTTGCCCTTGAAGGCGGACAGGTCCAGGGTCTTCAGCACGTAGCCGGTGGACTTATTCAGGTTCGAATAGGTGGCCAGCGTCGTGGTGACACCCCCGCTGACGGCCTGGACCTTCAGGGTGTCGTAAGCGGTCGCGGTGGTGGTCTCATCCGTCAGCGTCTTGAGGTAGAAGGACAAGGTGGAACCGGCCACGGAGGACGGGATGGAGATGGTCTGGTCCAGCCGGTACGACGTCGACTGGCCCCAGCCGTTCAGGCCCGCGAAGCCGCTGCCCGTGCGCGCACTGGTTCCGGTTTCAAAAGTGTCTGCGTGGTCGGAGGTCCAGGACACCGCGCCGCTCTCGAAGCCGGGGTTCAGCAGCAGGTTTCCCGACGGCGGCGGCGGGGTGGTGCCGCCGAGCAGAGCCATGGTGGCCGTCGCGTCGGAGAGCCCGGCGCCGCAGCCCTTGGTGCAGCCGCCCGGCATGGCGCGGGTGCCCTGCCGGAGCGTGGACTCGACCTGCGCCGGGGTCAGGGCGGGGGACTTGGCCTTCATCAGCGCCACGAGACCGGCGACGTGCGGGGTCGCCATCGAGGTCCCCTGGTAGCTGGCGTACCCGGCGCCGCCCGGGGCAGTGGTCCCGGTGTTGATCGTGGAAAGAATGCCGCCGCCGCTGACCCCGGTGTCACCGCCGGGTGCGGTCAAATCCACCGTCGCGCCGTAGTTGGAGTAGTAGGAGAGGGAACCGCTCGGGTTGCTGGCCGCGACGGTCACCACGGAGTTGCAGTTGGCCGGGCGGGAGCCGGAGGCGTCCTGGTTGCTGTTGCCGGCCGCCACGACGACGGTGGTGCCCCGGGACACGGCGGAATCGATGGCGGCCTGGTAGGTGGTGCCGCAGGCGCCGGAGCCGCCGAGACTCATGTTGATGACCTTCGCAGGGTTGGCGTTGGCCGGGATGCCGGAGACGGTCCCGCCGGCGGCCCAGATGATCGCGTCGGCAATGTCCGAGAGCGATCCGCCGCACTTGGCAAGCACGCGGACCGGCAGGACCTTGGCATTCGGTGCCACGCCGGCCACGCCGGTGGAGTTGCCGGTCACGGCCGCGATGGTGCCGGCCACGTGGGTGCCGTGCCAGGAGGAATTGGAGGCGGCGGTCTGGCCGCATTCCCCGGCGGCGTACCAGTCGCCCTGGTCCTGGGCGTTGGCATCGCGGCCGTTACCATCGCGGGCCGCCGTGGCGTCGGAGACGAAGTCGTAACCCGGCAGCACATTGCTGTCCAGATCCGGGTGGGCGGTGATGCCGGTGTCGATCACGGCGACGGTCGATCCCGACCCGGTGGAGACGTCCCAGGCGCCAGGGATCCGCATGCCGTTTGCCGCCGTGAAGTCCCACTGCTCGCTGTAGCGCGGGTCGTTGGGTGCCAGCACCGCGGTCATCCGCGCATCGGGTTCGACGGCGTCAACCGCCCCGGAGGCGACGATTTCATTCATGAAATCCTTGGCCGCCTGGTCGGACAGGGCCGCGTCGGACGCGATCAGGGTTCCGCCCGTGGCCAGGGTGCGCAGTTCCCGCACGCTGACGCCCTGCTGCCTTGCAGCCTTGCCCCAGGCATTCGCGCGGCCGTTGGGCGTGGCGTTGCCGGGGGACTTCTTGAAGCTGACGATGAACTGCGTATAGGCCTCGCCGGCGTGGACCTCCGGTGCCGGGGCGTTCTCAGCGGCGACGGGTCCGGTGCCCGGGGCGGCGAGGACCGGGTTGACGGCCAGGCTCATGGTGCCGACGACGGCGGCCAGCGACAGGACAAGGACGCGGGACTTCCTGAGTGATGTACTTCCCATGGGTTCTGCTTTCTGTGACCGGGCATTGCGGAATGCCTGGAACTCGGGTTGGAGGCTACCGGTAATAACGTCGGCCGGCCGAAAGTAACCGTAAGGTCCTTTTCAGGTTTTGTAAACTCTTGACAACATTAGTCAACTCGGGGTCGACTCTCGGTTTGCCGTTGGCCCTTTGCCGGGCCGGCGGAGGTGTCAAGTAAAGTGGGGACGTGACTTACGAGATTGAGATTGGCCGTGGCAAGCGTGGGCGTCGTGCCTACTCCCTGGATGACATTGCGATCGTCCCCAACCGCCGTACGCGCGACCCCAAGGACGTTTCTGTCTCCTGGCAGATCGATGCCTACAAGTTCGACATGCCCGTCATCGCCGCACCGATGGATTCAGCCATGTCGCCGGAAACGGTCATCGCGCTTGGACGGCTCGGCGGTCTCGGCGTCCTGGACCTGGAGGGGCTGTGGACCCGCTACGAGGATCCGCGGCCGGTACTGGACCAGATTGCCGCCCTCGAAGACGAGACCAACAGCCCCGCCGTCACGCGCCGGATGCAGGAGCTGTACCAGGCCCCGATCCAGCCGGAACTGATCACCTCCAGGTTGGCGGAGATCCGCGCCGCCGGCGTCACGGTTGCAGGATCCCTGACCCCGCAGCGCACCCAGGAGCACTACAAGACCGTGGTGGCTGCCGGCGTCGACATTTTCGTCATCCGCGGCACCACAGTGTCGGCAGAACACGTCTCCAAGGACCACGAGCCGCTGAACCTGAAGCAGTTCATCTACGAACTCGACGTTCCCGTGATCGTCGGCGGCGCTGCCGGCTACACCCCCGCCCTGCACCTGATGCGCACCGGCGCCGCGGGCGTGCTGGTCGGATTCGGCGGCGGCGCCACCACCACCACCCGCCGCGCCCTGGGCATCCACTCGCCGATGGCCTCCGCCATCTCCGACGTCGCAGCCGCCCGCCGGGACTACATGGACGAGTCCGGCGGACGGTACGTGCACGTGATCGCCGACGGCGGCATGGGCAGCTCCGGTGACATCGTGAAGGCGATCGCCATGGGCGCCGACGCCGTGATGCTCGGCAGCGCCCTCGCCCGTGCCCAGGAGGCCCCCGGAAAGGGCTGGCACTGGGGCCAGGAAGCGCACCACCTCGAGCTTCCCCGCGGTGACCGGGTCAACGTAGGCACCGTCGGACCGCTCGAGGAAGTCCTGTTCGGGCCGGGCCACCACACCAACGGCACCTCGAATCTCGTCGGTGCGCTGCGCCGGTCGATGGCGACCACAGGCTACTCGGACCTGAAGGAATTCCAGCGCGTCGACGTCGTCGTCTCGCCGTACGAGGGAAACTGACCCTGGGGCAGGGCCGGCCCCGGCCCTGCCCATCCGGAGAACTAGGAAGTAGTGTGGTGCACTACGAGGTTTGATCCGGATGGAGGCGTGAGATGAACAGTTTTCCCGGTGGTGCTCCGATGGCTGGCGGCGCGCTCGGCCCGGCGGAGCGCGAAGCGTCCCTGGCGGCCCTCAAGGCGAGCACGCAACCCGGCAAGGAACTCGACATTCTCATCGTCGGCGGCGGCATCGTCGGCGCGGGGGCCGCGCTGGATGCGGTGACCCGCGGGCTGAGCGTAGCGATCGTCGAGGCCAACGACTGGGCAGCCGGCACGTCGTCGCGGTCCTCGAAGCTCATCCACGGCGGCCTTCGCTACCTGGAAATGCTGGACTTCGCCCTGGTCAAGGAGGCTTTGCACGAGCGCGGCCTGATTCTCTCCGTCCTCGCCCCGCACCTGGCCCGTCCGGTCCCGTTCCTCTACCCGCTGACCAAGCGGTTCGTGGAGCGGCCCTACGTTGGCTCCGGCATCGCCCTTTACGACGCCATGTCCATCACGGGCGGCCACAGCCGGGGAGTTCCGTTCCACAAGCACCTGAGCCGGCGCGGCACCCTTCGTGCGGCGCCGAGTCTGAAGGACGATGCCTTCGTCGGTTCGATCCGCTACTACGACGGCCAGGTCGACGACGCCAAGTACGTCGCTAACCTCGTACGCACGGCGGCATACTACGGTGCCCACGCCGTGAATCAAATGTCGGTCGTGGACTTCCTGCGCGAGGGCGAGCGGGTGGTCGGCGCCAAGGTCGTCAACCGCGAGGACGGTTCCAGCTTCGACATCCGGGCCAAGCAGGTCATCAACGCGACCGGCGTCTGGACCGACGAAACCCAGGCCATGGTCACCGACCGCGGCCAACTCAAAGTCCGTGCCTCCAAGGGCATCCACCTCGTCGTGCCCCGGGACCGCTTCCAATCGACGGTCGGCCTGATTCTGCGCACCGAGAAGTCGGTGCTGTTCGTCATACCGTGGGGCCGGCACTGGATCATCGGCACCACCGATACCGACTGGCACCTGGATAAGGCCCACCCCGCGGCGTCCAGCAAGGACATCGACTACATCCTCGAACACGTGAACAAGGTCCTGAAGCGGCCCCTCACCCGCGAGGACGTCGAGGGCGTCTACGCCGGCCTTCGACCACTGCTGGCGGGGGAGAACGACTCGACGGCCAAACTGTCCCGCGAACACGTGGTGGCCCACCCGGTGCCGGGCCTCGTCGTCGTCGCCGGCGGCAAGTGGACCACCTACCGGGTGATGGCGAAGGACGCCGTGGATGAGGCGACGCGCAGCATGGACGAGCGCGTTCCGCCGTCGTGCACCGAGGGCATCCCACTGCTGGGCGCCAGCGGCTTCAAGGCCGCCTGGAACAAGCGCAACCGGATGGCCGAGGAAACCGGAGTCCACGTGGCCCGGGTCGAGCACCTGCTCAACCGCTACGGTTCGATGGCACCGGAAGTCCTGGCGCTGATTGGTGAGAACCCCGACCTGGCCGAGCCGCTGCCAGGAGCCGACGACTATCTGGCGGCCGAGGCGGTCTACGCCGCGAAGTTCGAAGGCGCCCGCCACGTCCAGGACGTGCTGACCCGCCGAACTAGAATCTCGATCGAGGCCTGGGACCGCGGCGTGTCCGCGGCGCCGGTAGTCGCTAAGCTGATGGGCGAGGTTCTCGGCTGGAGCGATGCGCAGCGCGAGAGCGAAATCAAGCACTATCTGGCCCGGGTGGACGCTGAAAGGTTGAGCCAGGAGCAGCCGGACGACGAATCCGCGGATGCGGCGCGTCTGGGTGTCGAGGACATCGTTCCGCTGCGCTGATCGAAGGCGCTGTACGGCGACCACCGGCCGGCGTGCACCAACGCCATATCGAAAGGGACACCTCTTGGCGGAACCACTGGACCGGTACGATGCCGACCTCACCACGCCGCAGATGGTGATCCTTGAGCTGGACGCGAAGGACAAGTTCGACGCCTCCGCCCAGCTCGCCCAGCGGATGTACGACGCCGGCAGGATCTCCGATCTTGAGGGGTTCCTGGAGCACGTCAATGCCCGCGAGCACCAGCTGGCCACCGGTCTTCCCGGCGGCGTCGGCCTGCCCCATGCCCGCAGCGAATTTGTGTCCCGCATATCGATCGCGGTGGGCATCACAAAATACGGCCGTGCCCTCGACTTCGGCGCCGCCGACGGGCCGGCCACCGTGGTGCTGCTGATTGCGACGCCGGCAAGTTCCTTCTCGGACCACCTGGAGGTGCTGGCCACCCTGGCGCGCTCGCTGTCCAAGGAATCCTTCCGCGAGTCGCTCCGCCGCGCCTACGACCCCGAAGTGATTGCGGAACTGATCAACTCCAGTCTGGTGTTCTTCGACCACTAGCACGTTTCGTTGTTCTACAGGCGGACGAAGTACGGTTAAGGGGTGCTGAAAACCGCCCTCAAACCCCGCTGGATCGCAGGCCTCGTGTTTGCGCTCGTGATATCCGGGGTCTTTGTGCTGCTCAGCCAGTGGCAGTTCGGCCGCTCTACGAGGGCCGAGGCGCCGGTCTCCACCGCGACCGAGGACCCCCGGCCGCTGACGTCCGTCCTGAAACCGGGGGAGTTCTTCCCGGGATCGGTCTCCGATCAGATGGTCACGGCCACGGGCCGCTACGACCCGCAGAAGCAGGTGCTGGTTCCCAACAGAATCAACGACGGCGCCAAAGGGTTCTGGATCGTGTCCGCCTTCGCCGTGCAGGGCGCTCCGCCGCTTGCCGGTGCAGCGGCCACCCCGCAGACGTGGGTGCCGGTGGCCCGGGGCTGGGTCGCCGACGCAGCGGACGCCCCGGCCCCGCCGTCGGGCACCGTTCAGCTCACCGGCCGGCTCATCCCATCCGAGGCGCCGCTGCCGAACACCGACCCCGGACCGGGCCGTGCAACGGCTGTGTCAGTCGCCGAACTGATCAACCTCTGGGACGTCAGCAGCTACCCCGGCTTCGTCGCCGCCAGCGCCGAGGCATCCGCCGGCTCCGACGTGGCCGTTTCCGGCCCGGCGAAGCCGCTGAAGATCGGTCCGCAGCCGCCCGCGCAGACGGTGAACTGGCTCAATCTCTTCTACGCCGCCGAGTGGGTCGTCTTCGCAGGCTTTGCACTGTTTATCTGGTGGCGCCTGGTCAAGGACGACTACCGCCGCGACCTGGAGGATGCCCAGGATGAGGAAGCGGCCCGACTGGCCTCCCCGGGCGGAGTGCACAGCAGCGATTTCCCTGACAACGACCCGCAACCCACCAACCCGAGAGTGCAATCATGATCGAGCCCAAGCCGGCCATCCAGCCGCAGCAGCCCAACGGAACGGGACGCCCCGGCAGCAAGAAGCGCCGCTTCGGCGGCACCGAGGCGCAGATCCGTTCCGCGCTGAAGTTCTACAAGGTGCTCGCCTACCTCACGGGGTCCATGCTGCTGCTGCTCTGCGCGGAGCTGATTGCCCGGTACGTCTTTGGCCAGTACCTCTTCGCGGGCGGAACCAACGCCGTCACCGGCCAGCCGTTCGGCTTCGGGTTCGCCGGCGCGGAACCGCCCGGCGTTCTCGGGGGAGTGAACGTCTCGGTCGCGGTGCTGATCGTGCACGGCTGGATGTATGTCGTCTACCTCATGTCCAACTTCCGGCTGTGGACGCTGATGCGCTGGCCCTTCGCCAAGCTCATCGTCCTGGCCCTCGGCGGCGTCGTGCCTTTCCTGTCCTTCTTCGTGGAGAAGAAGTTCCATGCTGAGGTGGAGGCAGAACTGGCCTCCAATCCCCAGGCGCCGCAGCGCTATTGAGCGACCCCGGAACACGAGCCGGCCTGCCCTGTGAGTTCGCTTACCCGCGGCTTCCCGAATGTGCGGCGGAGCATCGGGGCAAAGTAGGCTAGTACGGTGACCACTCCCACTGCATCCCAGACGTCCCACAGGCCCGTGCTGGTTGTTGACTACGGTGCCCAGTACGCGCAGCTGATTGCCCGCCGCGTCCGGGAAGCAAACGTGTATTCGGAAGTCGTTCCGCATACCTACAGCACCGAGCAGCTGCTGGCCAAGAACCCCGCCGCGATCATCCTCTCCGGCGGCCCCGCGAGCGTCTACGCCGAGGGCGCCCCGTTTGTGGGCCCGGACCTGTTCGAGTCCGGCGTCCCTGTCTTCGGCATCTGCTACGGCTTCCAGGCCATGGCCAACGCACTCGGTGGCAAAGTCGCCCAGACCGGTCTGCGGGAGTACGGCGCCACCGAGACGAACGTTATCGGCGAAGGCCGGTCTATCCTCGAGGGAATGCCCCAGCACCAGAGCACCTGGATGAGCCACGGCGACTCGGTCCACGAAGCCCCGGCCGGATTCGAGGTCCTGGCAACGACGGCGGGAGCGGACGTCGCTGCTTTCGCCAACGAGGAGAAGTGCCTCTACGGCGTCCAATGGCACCCCGAGGTGAAGCATTCAGCGTACGGCCAGCAGGTCCTGGAGAACTTCCTTTTCAAGGGTGCGAAGCTGGAACCTAACTGGACCACCGGCAACATCCTTGAAGAACAGGTCGACCGCATCCGGGAGCAGATCGGCGACTCACGCGTCATCTGCGGACTCTCCGGCGGCGTCGACTCCGCCGTGGCCGCAGCCCTCGTCCAGCGCGCCGTCGGCGACCAGCTGACCTGCGTGTTCGTAGACCACGGACTGCTGCGCGAAGGCGAAGCCGAACAGGTGGAACGCGATTTCGTGGCCGCCACCGGCGTAAAGCTGTACGTAGCCAACGAGCAGGAGCGCTTCCAGGCCGCCCTGGCCGGCGTGAGCGACCCGGAGACCAAACGGAAGATCATTGGCCGCGAGTTCATCCGCGCGTTCGAGGAAGCCGAACTGGCCATCATCGCCGAGGCCGCGGCGCACGGCGAAAAGATCAAGTTCCTCGTGCAGGGCACCCTGTACCCGGACGTAGTCGAATCAGGCGGCGGCGAGGGCGCGGCGAACATCAAGAGCCACCACAACGTCGGGGGCCTGCCCGAGGACCTGCAGTTCGAACTCGTGGAACCACTGCGTGCCCTGTTCAAGGACGAGGTCCGCGCCGTCGGGGCCCAGCTGGGCCTGCCGCAGGAAATCGTCGGGCGCCAGCCCTTCCCAGGCCCGGGCCTCGGCATCCGGATTGTCGGCGAGGTGACCAAGGAGCGGCTGGACCTGTTGCGCAAGGCCGATGCGATCGCGCGCGCCGAGCTGACCGCGGCGGGCCTCGACAATGAAGTGTGGCAGATGCCCGTAGTGCTGCTGGCGGATGTCCGCAGTGTCGGCGTCCAGGGCGACGGCCGCACCTACGGCCACCCGATTGTGCTCCGCCCGGTGTCCTCCGAGGACGCCATGACGGCCGACTGGTCGAGGCTTCCCTATGACCTGCTGGCCCGGATTTCGAGCCGGATCACGAACGAGGTGGAAGGCGTCAACCGCGTCGTGCTGGACGTCACGAGCAAGCCGCCGGGAACCATCGAGTGGGAATAGCCTGACAGTGGCCGGCCTCCTGAGAGGCCGGCCACTTTCGTTTTGGCGGGCAGAGGCGCGCCGAAGCATTTCGTGGCACTAATTTGGTGGGAGCCAGTGTTGCGGCCCGCCACTGATGCCTGATCCGGGCTACGCTCGAAAGCATGCCGGTATGGTCCAGGGCGTTCCGCGCGAACACAGAAACCGTGAGCACAGAAAAGAAGGCAGCAGTGTCAGTTGGTCAAGGCCACCCCGAAGGCTCCGAGGAGTTCAGGAAATGGCTGTCGGGTCTTAAACCCGTCACCGGAGCAGACACCATGCTGCGCTTTACGAAAACACCGGAAGGCTCCATCGAGCTGACCCATGCCCATCCCTCGGGATTGGCCCAGCTGATGGCCGGCCGGCGCACCCGCCTGTCCACCCTGATCCGTGACCGGCAGCAGTACATCGTCGCCGCCCGGGCCTCCCGCAACCTCCGGTCCAAAATCTTTGAGCTCGCCAATGACCGCGGCATCGACGCCGGCTACTTTTCCGCCGGCACCGTGGTCTGGACGTCCGCTGTCGGGGGCAAGCCGCAGCGGGTTTCAGCACCGGTTATGCTCGCCGCGATATCCCTTACCGCGCGTCCGGGCGAAGATGACTACGAACTGCAACTGACCGAGCAGGCGCGCATCAATCCCGCCCTGGTCCGGCATCTGAAGAACATCCACGGAATCGTTTTCGACGTGAACGCGGTGACCCGGATGGCGTACAGCACGGCACGGTTCGACCCGCAGCCCGTCCTGGACCGCCTGGGCACGCTGATCCAGCCGATCCACGGCGCCGAGATCGAACACAATCTGCTGGTCTCGACGTTCGCCGATCTCTCCGGCAACCTG
Source organism: Arthrobacter sp. B3I4 (assembly GCF_030816855.1). NCBI lineage: Bacteria > Bacillati > Actinomycetota > Actinomycetes > Micrococcales > Micrococcaceae > Arthrobacter > Arthrobacter sp. B3I4. The sequence goes on from NZ_JAUSYK010000001.1 coordinate 1,657,852, forward strand.
GACGATCCGTGGATCAACGCGAACAACCCGGTCGTGGCGTCGCTCGCCCGTGCTGCCGCCGGTGCACCGGTGGAGGTTGCCGAACTCAAGGACAACCGGTTCCCGAGCACCGACGAGCGTGACCCCGCCACTGAGCTGCTCCTGCTCGACGCCGATGCTGACCAGCAGTACGTCGTGGACGCCGCCCGGGCCGGCGATTCGCTCGTGGTCAGCGCTCCGCCGGGCACCGGCCAGACCCAGACCGCCATCAATACCATCGGGGCCCTGATCGACGAGGGCAAGAGCGTCCTGGTGGTCGGTGACCGGCGGGCGAGCCTCGGGGAGGTCTCCGCCCAGCTCGAAGCGCTCGGCCTCGATTCCGCCCTGGTGCAGCTGGCCGGCAACTCCACGCCGCTGCAGCTCAAAGGCCAGCTGGTCCGCGCGATCGTGCGGAACGAAAAGTCACTTGAACCACAGCTGAAGAACCTGCATGCAACGCTGACCGAGCACCGGCACGCACTGATGGACCATGTCGCGTCGCTGCACAACGTCCGCCAGCGCTGGGGGTGCTCACCCTACGAAGCCATGCAGTCGCTCGCGGCGCTGACCGCGATCCACCCGGCGCCGGCGACCACGGTCCGGCTCAAGCGCAGCGTGCTGGACAATATCCGCGACCGCGAGGAACTGGCGGGGCGACTCCGCCGCGCTGCCGAGCTCGGCAGCTTTAGCCGCGCCTCGGCCCTGAGCCCGTGGCACGGCGCCCGGTTGCTGACCCGCAAGGAGACCCAGGAGGCGCAGCAGGTGGCGCGCTCCGTCGCGGAGAAGCTTCCGCAGCTGCGTGAACGGATGAACGGTGTCGCCGAGCATGCCGAAATCCGGCTCGGCGAAACCTTCACCGAGTGGGGTGACCAGATCGACCTGCTCGTCGCGGTCCGCGAAAGCCTGGACAAGTTCACCCCTGACATTTTCGACCGTCCGGTCCATGACCTGATCTCGGCCACCGCGCCGTCCTCCTGGCGCCGGGAGCGGAACATTGACATGCCGTCCATGCAGCGCTCGCGCCTGCGCCGTGTCGCGAAGGAATATGTCCGCCCCGGCGTGCACATCGCGGATCTGCACAGCTCCCTGGTTCTGGTTCAGGACCAGCGGGCAACCTGGGCAGACTATGCGACCAGCCAGCGCCACCCCGCAGTGCCCTCAGGCCTGGCCGAGATCAGCGGGCTGTACCGGGAACTGCGGTCCGAACTTGCCGAGCTGGGTGCCGCCCTTCGGCATACCCGCGACGGCGGTGCACTGCACGACACCCCGTACGACGAACTGGTGGACCGCCTGGACCGCCTCGTCGCGGACACCGGCACGCTCGAGACCCTGCCCGAGCGGACGCTGTTGATCGAAAACATGCGTGAGCACGGCCTCGCCGAGCTGCTCACCGACCTCGCCGAGCGAGAGGTGCCCGCTGAGTCCGTCGCTGCCGAGCTTGATCTGGCCTGGTGGCAGTCCGCGCTGGAAGCTATGATCAGCGGCGACGATTACCTGGCCATGTCCGACGGGGACGCGCTCCGCCAGCTCGAGGCAGAGTACCGGCTCGCGGACAATGCCCACATCGCCAGCGGTGCTGCCCGGCTGCGCTGGAAGCTGGCTGAACGGTGGCGCGCGGCCCTCAGCGAGTACCCCCGGCAGGCGGAGCTGCTGCGCAGCCTGCTCAAGGACGGGCGGGTAACGCCGGCTGCCCTGACCGCGCAGTCCGCGGAGCTCATCCCGATGCTGGTGCCGGTCTGGTCCGTCAGCCCGTACCTGCTGACCAGCCTGTTGCCGGCCGAACAACGCTTCGAAGCAGTTGTTATCCTCGACGCCGAGGCAACCTCGCTGCAGGCCGTTTTGCCGGCCGTGGCCCGTTCCGGCCAGGTCATTGCGTTCGGCGACGACAAGATCGCCAGCCCCCGCAGCTTTACCGTGGGCGTTGAACGGCTCGCCGCAGGGGAAAGCTCGCACCAGCGGGTGGAGAGCGCGTACCAGGCCTTGGCCGCCGTGCTGCCGGTCCGGAAACTCCGGACCGTCTACCGCGCCGTGGACGAGGACCTCGTGCGTCAACTGAGCAAGAATTTCTACGGCGGCGAACTTCGCCGCCTCCCGGAAGGCCAGTCGGCGACCGGCCTGGAGCGCGCCCTGACGGTGGAATACCTGCCCGACGGCACAGGTCTGCCCAGCGCGGACCAGGACGGCGTCGAATCGGTCATTGCCGAAGTCAACCGCGTGGTGGAACTGGTTTTTGAGCATGCACGGCTCCGGCCGCGCACGTCCCTGGCGGTGGTTACCGGCAGCCTGCGCCACGCCGCCCGCATCGGTGAGGCCATCCGGCTGCAGCTGCCGAACTACCCGCTGCTGGGCGGTTTCTTCACGGCCGGCACCGAGTCGTTCCGGGTCGTGGACCTGGAACGGGCCCAGGGTCTGGTCCGTGACCGGATCATCTTCTCGCCCGGGTACGGCCGCACACCCCACGGGCGCGCGCTGCACAGCCTCGGCCCGCTGTCCGTCGACGGCGGGCGCGCCAAGTTCGCGCTGGCCATGACCCGGGCGCGCCGTTCGCTGCATGTGCTCAGCTGCTTCCGCCCCGAAGACCTGGACGTGACCCGGCTTAGCCACGGTGCCGTGGACTTCTACGAACTCCTGGACCGCGAAATCGCGGGCAACTCCGACCTCGGCAGCCCGGCCTCCCGCGCCGCAGCGAGCGAGCAGTCCCTCGGTGCGGACCCGCTGGTGGCCGACCTCGGGGACCGGCTGCGCGCCCGCGGGGCGCGGGTCTGGCATCAGTACGACGGCGTCCTGGACATGGTGGCCGCGGCGGACCCGATGCACACCATCGGCCAGGACGATGCCGAGATCCCCAGCCCGGTGGCCATTGAGTCCGACGGCACCGAGCGGTACCGTCGGATGACGGTGCGGGAGCGCAGCCGTCTCCGCCCGCAGCTGCTGGAGCGGCTGGGCTGGCGGTACATGCCACTGTGGACCATAGAGGTGTTTACCGATCCCTCGGCCTGTGCCGACCGGATCGGCAGCTACCTCGGTTTGGAGAAGCCTGTGCCCGCGAGCCGGCTGCGCACCTCGCCCGGCTTCTCGGACGACATCGAGAACCTGAGCGGGGAAGACGCCCGGGACCTGGGCGGAAAGCCCGGCGTTTCGCGGCGCGGGGGAGCCCCGGACGCTCCCGCCCCACCCGAAGAGGCTATGAGCGACGAGGAGGCCGGCAGCGTGAACGCTGACCGCGATGAGCAGACCCGCAACCCGGACAAGCAGGGCCAAGAGCCGGTGCGCGCCGCAGCGCCTGAGGGAGTGCTGCCCAACAAAGCGGCGGAGGACGATCCGCGCCGCTGGGGCGACCAGCCCGGCAGCTACGACCACGACGCCTGGCTGCAGGAGCAGAAACCCCCGCACTGGGGCTAAGGCCGTGTAGCCGCACGGAAACGTCGCCTGCACCCGGCTAACCAACTCCCGGACCCACCAGCACAAAAAACAGTTTGCCCTGGGTGGATGCTCCGGCGAGTCTCCGCGCCTGGTCCGGGTCCGCTGCCACCACCATCAGCCCGTCAGCGTCTCCGGCGTCGAGCCACTGACCGGCCCTTCCTCCCTGTGCGGAGGTCCAGAGCACTGGAACTGCGGACGCGAGCACCTGAGAGGACGCTGCCTGCTCATAGCCGTTGCCGCTGGTCATCACCACGTTAACCAGTTGTCCCGGCGACACGAGCTGGACGGACGCCGGGTCCGCCATCCGCAGCGGTACGGCGCCCGCCCCGGACGGGCTCCCGGCCAGCAGCCCGGGTCCGACGAGCAGGGAGTCCGAGAGAAGCTGGCCCTGCCGCAGGGCGACCGCGAGCTGTTTCCCCGCCAGGGCCGTCTGCTCGAGGGAACCGCCGGGAAGAACCGCGGGCGGGACCCGGACCGCGGCAAAATCGCCGGCCGCTAGCGTCTTACCGGCGGGCAGATCCCGGGCCGCTGCCCAGGCCGACACCGTGGGGTCCGGCTGCGGCGTCAGTTGCTGGACTGCCATGCCTGCGGCGAGGCACAGCAGGAGGCTGACGGCAAGCCTGCGGTTCCGTCTGAGCCAGCGGCGGAGGCGCGGCCTGCGCGGGAGCGGAGGGAAAGCTCCGGGCCGTCCAGCGCTGCGCGGCGGCCGGGACAACCGCGAGCGGCCGGAGCGGCGCTGCCGGAAGGACGGCGACTCCTTGGCGGAAGCCGGGGCCGAAAAGGGTGGGCGGATCCTGCGGCGGGGCATGGAACCACGCTACGGAAGCTGCCCGGCCAGGTCAGTCGTGCGGATTGGCTATGTGGACAATCCGGTGCCCGGAGTGGGGCGCCGAAGAAGGACCTGCCCTAGTTGGCGGCGGCGGAGGGAGCCGGCGTCGGGGCAGCAGGTGCCGCCGGCGCGGGCGAGGGGGTCACGGCGCTGCCCTTGGAGTCCCGGGAGTCTGTCCGGTAGAAGCCCGAGCCCTTGAAGACGACGCCGACGCTGTTGAACTTCTTGCGCAGAGTTCCGTGGCATTCCGGGCAGGACGTCAGGGAGCTGTCGCTGAACGACTGCACGATCTCGAAGGCGTGGCTGCAGTCCTTGCAGGCGTATGCGTACGTGGGCACTAGGTTCCTCCTCTAGGACAAACGAGCAGGTCCCGTGCTGCTGTGGGCAGTTCGCCGTTCCCCGGTAAAGGTGAACGCTATCCGTCCGCCGAGAACAACCGGCGTTAGCAGTCGCAGGGCCTGAGTGCTAATTCTAGCACTCGCGTGTTGCAGCTGGGAAAGTCAGGGGAGCGGCACAAGACCGCCGGGCGTGAGGGCGGCGGCCACCTTGCGGTCAAAGGATTCGGCGGGAATGCTGCCTGCCGGCAGGATCTCGGTGTCATAGACAATGGCCGCTGTCGGCAGCGGGCCAGCCTCCTCAACGGCCCGGACCCAGGGCAAACCGGCGAGGGCCGCAAGGAACTTGTCGTAATAGCCGCCCCCCTGGCCGATCCTGTTGCCCGAACGGTCCAGTGCCGTAGCGGGTAGGAACACTCCGGCCGCGCCGAGCATGACGGAGCTGTCGAGCCGTTCACCTTCCGGCTCCTGGATCGGCGCGTAGCGGCTGCGGACAAAGCCCGAGGCAGGCGTCCAGTAGACCCAACTCAGCGTCAGCCCCGGTTCGCAGACCGGCAGCAGCACCCGGTGGCCGGCGTGGTGCAGCGCCACCAGCAGCGGCAGCGTGGGGGGCTCGACGCCGACGCCGAGGTAGGCGGCGAAGGTACCGGGCCCGCCGCCGGCGGCAGCGGACGCCCAGGCCGCGCCGTGGCCGGCCAGCGCCGCGCCGGCGGCATCCAGGTCGGCCTGTGTGAGGGCGGACCGGCGCTCCCGGTGCCGGGACCGGATGTCGTCCTTGAGGCTCACTGCAAGTCCTTTCGGCTCGGGAGGCAAGCTGCCCGCGGACCGGCAAGCTGCCCGCGGATCGGCCGCCATACCGGCGGGCGGCAATTACCTGAAGTTTTGCCCCCTCGGTTAGATTAGTCCAGTGATTACACCCAACGCCTCCGTTCGCAAGGCCGTCATCCCCGCTGCGGGCCTCGGCACCCGCTTCCTTCCCGCCACCAAGGCGATGCCGAAGGAGATGCTGCCTGTCGTGGACAAGCCGGCCATCCAGTATGTGGTTGAGGAAGCCGTGAACGTCGGCCTCAACGACGTCCTGATGATCACGGGCCGCAATAAGCGCGCCCTTGAGGATCACTTCGACCGGGTTCCGACGCTCGAGGCGGCGCTGGAGGCCAAGGGGGACACCGCCAAGCTCGAGTCCATCCAGGCCGCCAGCAACCTTGGCGACATTCACTACGTCCGCCAAGGCGACCCGATGGGCCTGGGCCACGCCGTGCTGCGCGCCAAACAACACGTGGGCTACGAACCGTTCGCCGTGCTGCTGGGCGATGACCTCATCGATGCCCGTGACGAACTGCTCAGCACCATGATTGAGGTTCAGGCAAAGACCGGGGGATCCGTCGTGGCCTTGATCGAGGTCGACCCCTCGCAGATCAGCGCGTACGGCTGCGCCGACGTCGAGGCGGTTGAGGGCGAGGACTACGTTCGGATCAACAAACTCGTAGAGAAGCCCTCTGCCGAGGAAGCCCCCTCGAACCTGGCGATCATCGGCCGTTACGTCCTCCACCCGGCCGTCTTCGAAGTTCTCGAGCGCACCGAGCCCGGCCGCGGTGGCGAAATCCAGCTCACCGACGCCCTGCAAGAACTGTCCGCCGGAGACGGCGAAGGTTACGGCGTGTACGGTGTGGTTTTCCGCGGCCGCCGCTACGACACCGGAGACAAGCTCAGCTACCTGAAGGCCTGCGTCCAGCTGGCCATCGACAGCGAGGACCTTGGCCCCGGCCTGCGTGACTGGCTGCCCGGCTTCGCTTCCAGCCTGACGAAATAGTCCCGTGGGGGGCAGCTTCACCTGGCCGGTGACCCTGGAGTGCGGCGAGCTCGTCCTGCGGCCGATCCGCTACCGGGACCGCAAGGAGTGGAGCGAGCTCCGGGCCCGGAACGAGAAGTGGCTGGCCCCCTGGGAAGCGTCCAACCCGGTCCCGGGCGGCGGCTTGCCGGACTACCGGCAGATGGTCCGCTCGCTTAAGGCGCAGGCCGCCCAAGCCACCGCGTTGCCCTTTGTTATTGCCGCCTGGACCCCCGGCTTCAGGGAGCCCGTGATCGTCGGGCAGTTGACGGTCTCATCGATTGTCTGGGGTTCGGCGATGATGGCCACGCTCGGGTACTGGGTCGATCAGGACCGCGCGGGCCACGGCATTGCACCGACTGCAGTCGCCATGGCAACGGACCATTGCTTCCGCACCCTGGGCCTGCACCGGATGGAAATCAATATCCGGCCGGAGAACCGCCCCAGCCTGCGGGTGGTGGAAAAGCTCGGGTTCCGCGATGAGGGTTTCCGGCCGCGGTATTTGCATATCAACGGGCAATGGGCGGACCACCGCAGCTTCGCGCTGACCGCTGAGGAAGTGCCCGAGGGCCTCCTAACGCGGTGGTTGGACAGTCGTACCGCGTGAAGTCCGAAAACCCGGCCTGACCAGCCCCTTTGTCATTCGTCGGGTTTTGCCAGTTGGCTCGCGACACACCGCCCGCAATGCCGCCTGCCGCGCCGACTTGCTCATACGGTTTTGATTGTGGACTTCCCTCTCAGCAGCTCAGTGATTCTTGTCATTGTCGTTGCACTCTGGATCGTATGGGTAGCTCCCTACCTGCTCCGGAACAGCCGTCAGTTGCGGCCGGCGGGAGACTTCCTGATGGACGCCGCAGATGTAGAAAAAGCTAACCCCCAAGCCGGATACGCCATGACGATGGCGGCCCCGCAGGAGAAACCGATGACGATGACGCAGCGCCCCGAGTCCGCCCCGGATTCCCGGGAGACCGATGACCGCAAGGCCGAAGCGGCGCCCCCTTCCGCCTTCCGCATCCGCTACGGACGGTTGTCGCTTGCCCTGCTGGGCGTGCTCTTTCTGCTCACCGGCGTCGTCTCCGGTGTTTTGCGGCTTTTCGGGCTTGGCTCCGGCTGGCTTCCGGCTCTGACGCTGCTTGGCGCCGTCGGTTCGGTCGCGCTGCTCCGTACGCTTGCCGTACGGGACCGCCGGCGCAGGGTCGACGCCGCCTTCCGGTCAGCGATGGGCGCTCCGGTGCGTGAAGCTGCGCCCCGCCCGGCGGAACGGGCCGCCGGCCTTCGCGCTGCGAGCCCCGTGAAGGAAAGCCCGCTGTTCGATGCCGAAGCCGGCGTCGCGCCCGCCAAACCCGCGCACAAGCCCCTGACAGCAGAGGACCTGCGCCGCGCGGCACTCGCCGAGGCCGCCGCGTCCGGGGACACCTCCTTGGTCCCTGCCGGGAATCCCGACCCCGCTGAAGGTGCCCGCTGGGAGCCTGTCGAAGTTCCTAAACCGACTTATGTTGAGGCGCCGAAAGCGGAACGAGCCGCGCCGGAGCCGCTGGACCTTCCTGAGGCGCCAAAAGCGGTGGGCAAGCCATCTCTCAAGCAGGCCGCTGTCCGCCAGCCGGAGGCGACCGCCGAGGCGAAGCCGCTGGGCAAGGGCCAAAGCGCGTTGAGCAACCTCGACGACGTCCTCCAGCGCCGCCGCGCCTGATTTGATTTCTGCCCCGGGCAGCCGCAGATTCGGCTGCCCGGGGCTTTTTGCTGCCTGCGGGCTGTAGCCTGACGGGCATGACGCGAATTTGTGTTGCCGGGGGAACCGGACAAGTCGGCCGCGAGGTGGTCCGGCAGGCGCTTGCCGCAGGGCATCGGGTGGCGGTGCTCAGCCGGAACCCGCCGCCGGGAGGCGCCGGGCACGACGACAGTGCGGAGTACTTCCACGGCGACGTCACGACCGGGGAGGGGCTGGCCGCGGCCCTGGCCGGCGCCGACGTCGTTATCGACTGCCTCGAGGGACGCTCGGGCAAGGCCCTGAAGACCTTCGCCGATGGCGGGGCGCGGCTGCTCGCCGCAGCCCAGGACGCCGGCGTGCCGATGGCCGTTCTGCTCTCAATCGTCAATTGCGACCAAAGCACCTTTGGCTACTACCAGTCCAGGGCGGCCAAGGAAAAGGTCTACGAGTTCTCTGGCCTGGAAACCGTGGTGCTTCGCGCCACCCAGTTCCATTCCTTGCTGGCAGGTGTTTTCGCTGCAGGTGCCAGGGTGCGGGTGATCCCGGTCGTGAAGGGCGCCAGATTCCAGCTGATCGCACCGGCCGACGTCGCCACAGCACTGCTCGAGGTGGCACTGGCGGGTCCGTCCGGCCAGCGGCACCGTGTCGACACTATCGGTGGCCCTGAGATAACCGACATGCGCGAACTCGCGCGGACGTGGCAACGCGTCGCCGGCCGGCGCGGCCGGCCCGTAGCCTTTCCGCTGCCCGGCGGCATGGGCAAATACCTGCGCGCCGGGCTCAACCTGGTCCCCGAAGCGCGACACGGCACTCAGACGTTCGATGGCTGGCTGGCAATGCACGCCGATAGTTTGTAGCCTAGGAACGTTGATAACGCCGTTCCCAGCGGGAGCGGCGTTGTTGCGGGGCTATAGCTCAGTTGGTAGAGCGCTTCGTTCGCATCGAAGAGGTCAGGAGTTCGAATCTCCTTAGCTCCACAATTTGCAGGGGTTTTGTGAGCCCTTGAGCCTTTGGGATACGCCCTTTGATACCGCCCGGCCGTCGCCATATTTTGTGCCCTGCTTCTCTTCATTCGTCTTACGGGATAAGCGGTCCGGCGGTCCGTACGGCGGAGACTACGTCAAGGATTCCCTGAGCGGCTGCGTGCGCGTCATCAGGATCGGTGACAAACGAAGCGTGCGTAGCCCCGCCGATGACGCGGTGCAGGCTGTTGGTCGAGAGTGCGGCAAGAGCCTCCTGCGAACCGGACCAGCCGGGCGCGCTCCCACTGCCTGCCGTCAAAACCACCAGCGGCTTGTCGGCAAAGTCCCTCAGGGCAGCGGCCTGCTGCGCCGAGGAGCCCGCTTGCACGTACTCGTCCACCGTGCTCCTGAGATGATCCGGTGTAACGCCGGCTACCCGGCCCAGACCAAGCCGCGACGCGCCCGCGGCCAGTGCGGATAGGCGGTTCGCGGTGTCGGTGTCCGGGCGGGTGGAGTGCGCTGCTCCCGGGGTAGTTGCCGGTGCGGTGGAGTCGACGAGGACCAGCCCGGCTACATCGCCTGGATAGAGGGCGGCGAAAGTCAGCGCGTAGAGGCCGCCGAACGAATGTCCCGCCATTACGTAGGGTCCCGGAACGTTCCCGCGCTGCAGCAGCGTATGGAGGTCAGCCGCGATCCGGGCGCCGTCTTGCACGGTGCCTGCCGGCTCGCTCCACCCGCGACCTGCCCGGTCGTAGACGCAGACACGGGTGTCACGGGCAACGGCCGGGGTGATCAATTCGAGGTCCGAGGACATTCCTCCGGCGCCCGGTTCGAGCAGGACGGTCGGGCTGCCCGAGCCGGTGCACTCCAGGTACAGGCGGTGGCCGCCGACGTCGACCAGCTGGCCCTGTGCCGGAGAACCTGCCGCGCCCGCCGCCTTACGCACGGTTTCGAAGCCACTGCCCAGAGAAGCCACCACCAGCATCGCGATTACCGGGTAGAGCAGAAACCGCCCGATCCGGCTGCGAAGCTGACGATTGGCCTGAACGATCATCCAGACGGCCAACACCAGCACAGCGGGAGGCCACGTCCAGGCGAGCACTTCCCGCGCTGGCGGCCCGAACGCCACGAGAAGGGACCCCGTCAGTTCCAGAAAGAGGGCCGGAGCTACGGCCCATTTCTGTGGCTGCTCAGTAAACTGCACCGTTAGTACAGCCAGCGTGGCCCACCCCAGCGAAAGCCCCCACAGGACGGCTCCGGTCACGCTGCTCTCGGTTGCCGGAATGAACGGGGCGGCGGCCATCAGCGAAGCAGCGAGGACACCGGTGAACAGCGAGGCGGCCACGATCCAGCCGGTGCGTGTCTTCTGTGATGGAGCAGGACGACGCGGATGGGCCTGGTCACGGGCTACGGCGCTGGCGGGGGTTGCTGCGGTCATTTCCTGCTCCGGAGAGATTGTCATGCGCCCATGCTGTCATCCAGCGGTAGCCGAAGTACTCGTGAAAAATGCCCTGTATGGAAAGGATTCCGCGTCCGGTTGCCGAGTGGGTACTGTGGCCCCATGCACCGAGTAGTCGCCCTCGCCGTGCCGGAGGTGGTCGCTTTTGACCTCGCCATTCCGGCCCAGGTCTTCGGCCACGAGGATGAGCGGCGACGATACTCCTTCCGGGTCTGCGCAGCGCAGCCTGGCCTGGTGCCGACCACCTCCGGATTTTCCATCCAGGCACAGTACGGGCTTGAAGCCTTCCGGTCCGCGGATACCATCGTGGTGCCCGGCTATGAACCCCTTGATGACCCTTCCCCCGAGGTCTGTGAGGCTCTACGACAGGCCTTGGCGGCCGGAGCCCGCGTCGTCTCAGTGTGCACCGGAGCCTTCGCTCTCGCTGCTGCGGGCCTCCTGGACGGCAAGCGGGCAACCACTCACTGGAGGAGTGCCGAGCGCCTACAGACCCTGTACCCGGCCGTCGCCGTCGACGCGGACGTCCTGTACATCGATCAAGGAAGCGTCAGCACGAGCGCAGGCGTCGCAGCAGGAATTGACCTATGCCTTCATCTGGTCCGCAAGGACTACGGAACCGAGGCCGCGAACAGCATCGCACGCCGCATGGTGGTGGCTCCGCACCGGGAAGGGGGCCAGGTCCAGTTCATGGAACGTGCAGTCGCCGCACCTTTGACCCTCTTCGCAGAGACTTGCGCCTGGGCGAGGCAGAAGCTGGCCGAACCGCTCACCGTCAATGACATGGCCGCCAACGCGGGCTGGGCGCCCAGCAGTTTCGCACGGAAATTTACCGCCGAAGCAGGAATAACACCTTTGCGGTGGCTCAACGATCAACGCCTAGCCGAAGCATGCCGACTCCTGGAAACGACTGACCTGACGGTGCAGGCGATAGCCTCCAGAACCGGGCTGGGAACGACGGCGAACTTCCGGCTCCACTTCGCCCGGAAACTCGCCACCACACCCTCAAACTACCGCCGCCTCTACCAAGGCAGGAACCGGAAGGCCGCCCCCGCCTAGGTGTACTGGGCCATTAGGTTGGTGACACTCGGTTGATGGGTGTGGTTCCGATGCCGGTGTGGATTCGTTCAGTGTTGTAGTGCTGGAGCCAGGGCGCAAGGGCTGCTTGGCGGTGGTTGCTGCTGGTGAAGACCTGCCGGTAGGCCCATTCGGTTTGCAGGGTGCGGTTGAAGCGTTCGGCTTTGCCGTTGGTCCAGGGGCAGTGGGGCTTGATGAAGCGCTGGACTGCGCCAAGGTCGGCGACTGCCTGGCGGAACGCGGTGGAGTTGCGGTAGGCAAAGGCGTTGTCCGTGAGGACGCGTTCGATGCGGTCGATGCCGTGCCCGGCGAAGTAGGCTGCGGCGCGGGTGAGGAACGCGGCCGCGGTGGCGCCCTTCTCGTCGGGGAGGACTTCGGCGTAGCCGATGCGTGTGTGGTCATCGATCGCGACGTGGACGTAGTCGTAACCAATTCCATTGCCTCGGACCCGTTCCGAGCGGCCGTGGGCCCGCCAGCCGCCTCCTTCCGGGATGCGGCCGAGTTTCTTGACGTCCAGGTGGATCATTTCCCCGGGCCGTGAGCGTTCGTACCGGTTCGCCGTGGTCCTGGCAGCCCGGATCGGAGCGCCGGTCAGCGGGTCACAGTCCGCCAAGTGCGCGACGCCGTGGCGGTGCAGGATCCTGCCCACGGTCCGGGCCGGGACGCCGGTCAGCGCCGCGATCCGCAATGGCCCGAACCGGACAGAGCGCCGGGCGTCCAGGACGGCTTGTTCACGCTCGGGACTTGTCCGGGCCGGTGATGACTTCGGGCGGCTTGAGCGGTCCCGCAGTCCGGCCGTTCCTTCGGTCCGGAACCGTCGGACCCACCGGTACGCGGTCTGCCGGGAGACACCGAGCTCCGCGGCGATATGGGCGACCGGCCGGCCTGCGGCCACCCGGTCAACGATGAGGCGTCTTCCATGAACTGTCAGTCGGGCATTAACGTGGGACACGAGGACCTCCGAGCGCGAAGTGTGTGAATTAGACAGCTCCACTTAGCCCGGAGGTCCTCCTCGTTTTCAAGCCTCTAGTGTCAACAACGTCCCGGCTCAGTACACCTAGGCCTTCCGGGGCGTTTGTAGAGCGCGAAGTCCAGCAGAGACACGATCCCGCAACTCCGAGGAACACCCGGGCGGGCCGGGGCCTGTCCGGATACGTCGGAGGGACCTACACTAAAGCATTCCGCAAGGCCGGTGAGTGGGTGCTGCCGAGCGGGCAACCGAAAATCAAGTTCAGCTCGGGAAGGTCCGGCCATGGGCGAAGCCTCGCAGAAAGCGAATCGAGCGGTCTCCGAAGCGGCCTCCGCAAGCCGGAGCCCCGCGTTGACGGCTCTCGCCCGGGCCGGATTCGTCTTCATCGGGCTGGTCCACATTCTGATCGGAGCCATTGCACTCCAGATCGACAAGGGGCAGGGCGGCCAGGCCGACCAGTCCGGGGCGATCGGATCGCTCGCCTCCAAGCCGGGCGGCCCGCTCCTTCTCTGGGCCGGGTTTGCGGCCTGTGCTGCTCTGGCCCTCTGGATGATCAGCGAGGCAGTCTTCGAGGCCCGCTCTGAAACCGACGGGAAAAAGAAGCTGCAAAAGGCGGGGGCGGCCGCAGGAAAAGCAGTTGTGTTCGGTTTCCTGGCCTTCACGTTCTCGGTCTTCGCGGCCGGGGGCAACAAGAACTCCAGCCAGTCAGCCAGCGACTTCACCGCCAAGCTGATGGGTGCACCAGCCGGCGTGGTGCTCCTGATCGTGGTGGGTCTCGCCATCATCGGCGCCGGGGCCTACTACGTCTACCGCGGCGTCACCCGGAAGTTCATGAAGGACCTGCAGGACCCCGGTCAGGTGCGCACCGCTGTCGAGTGGCTCGGGACCATCGGCTATGCCGCCAAGGGCCTGGTCCTCGCCGTCGTCGGCGTCCTGATCATCGCCGCGGCGGCTACAGCGGATCCGTCGAAGTCTTCGGGCTTGGATGGCGGACTGAAAACCCTCGGGTCCCAGCCTTACGGCGTCGCCCTGCTTGGCGCCACTGCGGCCGGGCTGATCTGTTACGGCCTGTACTCGATGGCCCGCGCGCGGTACGGGCGGTTCTAACGCGGCAGAAGACTCCCTGATGGTGTCTTAAGACAAAACGAGAGGCGCACCACTGTGTCAGTGATGCGCCTCTCGCTGGTGCTGAGGTCAGTCCTTTTTAAAGGCGTCTTTGACCTTCTCGCCGGCCTGCTTCAAATCGCCTTTGGCCTGGTCAGTTTGGCCTTCGGCACGCAGGCTCTCATCGCCTGTGGCGCTACCGGCAGCTTCCTTGCCCTTACCGCCAGCCTTCTCGGCAGCGTTCTCAATCTTGTCGCCTAGTCCCATGGTGTTCCTCCTCTGGTTGGCAGCCGATTGATACGGCCATAGCCCTATCCTAAGCCTACTTACCGTCATGATTTCAAGTAGCAGCGTGTCGGAGCGGAAAGATGGGCTACCACAAGGGGGTGCGGCCCGGACTGAACGGGAGACTGGAGGGCTAGGACATCTGCGGCCCAAAGTCGGTCCGGTACATCACCTCGGTGAGCGGATCGGTGACAGGGTCAACGATTCCGTCGAATTCGGCGGCGAAGTCGAGGCCGTCCGCCGTCTCCACCCGGGAGAGCTTCGTCAGGACACCGATTTCGGCGCCTTCCACCAGGCTGAAGGGGATGCCGAAGTGCCGGAAGTTCAGGTTGCCGGCTTCCAGGGTTGTCCAACCGCGGGCCGAAGGGCGCTTGTCCCTGTGGTCCAGCGTCGGGGAGCACTCCGGGCAGCTGCTGTAGCGGGTGAGCTCTTCGACGTCGGCGCGGGTCATCAGCGCCGGCATCGGCGGCTCGTTGTCGGTGCCGTGCCATGCACGCACCCGGTCCAGATCATCCAGGAACGGCGCCCACGCTGCTTGGCGGTCGACAACCGCGCTCACGCTGGAGCAGGTCGGGAGGTGGACCTTGCCGGAACCGGAAATGATGAAGCAATCCCCGGAGGCGGTCCACCGGTCGACGAGGGCTTTCTCTTTGCGGACCGTATCGGCCAGCTGGGCGAGGAGTTCCTCGTCGGACAGCTGCCGCTGGCTGGTAAGGTCGCCCTCCTGAACGCTCAGCCCGCTCCCTGCGGAGTTCGGCCGGTCGTCGGCTGTGTCGGTCATCGTGCCCCTTTCTGCGGCGTTTTCAACGAGCCTACCGGGGGAGCGGGCAACCTCCCTCCTCGTCCGCGCCCCTGCTGGTCGCACCCGTCCCGCTCATGCGGGAAACTGGAGCCATTCGGCCTGGGGGAGAATGGCCATGTGGCCGCAACCACGAACCAGGAAATGAGGAACGCCATGACTCTCAAAGAGCGACTGCACGAGGACGTCGTTGCCCACATGAAAGCAGGCAACAAGACGGCGCTGACCACCGTGCGGAACGTCCTGGGCGAGATCGGCACCCGCGAGAAGTCCGGCAAGACCCCGGTGGAGCTCGATGACGCCCAAGTCACGACGCTGCTCCAGAAGGAAGCCGCCAAGCGGCGCGACACCGCCCGCATCTACACCGAGGCCGGTGAAGCGGACCGCGCCAGCGCGGAAGTCGCTGAAGCGGAGATCATCGAGGCGTACCTGCCGAAGGCGCTCACCCGCGGGGAGGTCGAAGCGATCGTCGACGAGGTCATCGCATCGCTCAGGTCCAGCGGCCAGGACCTTTCCCTGCGGTCCATCGGCGCTGTGATGAAGCCCGTCACGGCCAAGGTGGCCGGGCGGTTCGACGGAAAGACCGTCAGTGAAATCGTCCGCGGCCGTCTCGGCTAAGTGCCGTCCCGGCCCAGGACGGTGATGTCCAAAGGCATGCGGTTGGAGCGGCGCAGGCGTCCGGCGAACACGCTGCGCACCCCGCGGGTCAAAAGGGTCGACTTGGTCAGGTCCCGGAACTCGGCGGCGTCCGAGCCGACGAGGCCAAGGAGCGGGCGTGCGGCCTCCCCGGGGGTCTGGCCCCACAGTGCGACCACCACCTGTAGCGCGCCCAGGCGCTGCTCGTACCCCGGCTGGCTCGTGATGCGCCCCAGCAGGTCCGTCGTCACCAGCCCCGGGTTGAAGCCGTGCACCCGCACGCCGGTGCCTTTGGTCTCCCGCCGCAACGTCTCGGTGAACTGGCGGACCCAGCGTTTGCTGGACGCATAGGCGTTCTGCAGCGCGACCGGCCCCTGGTCGCCCTGGCCATAGACGTTGACGAGGTCCCCGCTGCCGCGGGCAAGCAACACCGGCAACGCGACCCGCGAACCGTGGAAAGTGCCCAGAATGTTCGTCCGCACCACGCGGGTGAAGTCGTCCACCGGCGTCATCGCCGTCGGCCCGTAGACCCCGGAAACGCCGGCGTTATTCACCCAGATGTCGAGCGCTCCGTGGCGGAGCGCTTCGTCGCGCAGGGACTCGACGTCGGCCAGTTCACTCACGTCGCACCGACGGCCGAAGGCCGAAATCCCCTCTGCCCTCAGCCGGTCGACGGCGGCCGTAACGTCCCCGGACGTCCGCGACGCCAGAACCACCGTTGCGCCTTGGCCGCCGAGAAGCCGGGCCATGGCGTAGCCCAGGCCCCGCGACGAACCGGTCACGACCGCCACCCGACCGTGAAGGACGCCCGACTGCATCTCCATGCTTCCCTCATACGCGTCCGGGCGCAGGAGGGCAAGTGCCCGGAGGTGACGGGCCCCGTTTGCTGCCACTTCGCCGGGCGGGCCGTGTTTTTCCCAAGGAATTCCACAGGAATTTCCTTCCAGCGAGGAACGGCGCTCCCGGTTCGGTAACGTTGCGCGCGGCTGGTCTGATGGCATCGCCCGCCAGCCCAATATCCGTACTCTGGAAGGATCACCCCTTGGCAGGAATTTTCAGCTGGCTCAGCCCGCTCGGCACGGCAGGTAAGGCAACCGTCGTCGCCGCCGTCGTAGTCACCGGCGGTGCCGGCGCAGCCATGGCCGCCACCGAGCTGACCTCGGACCCTGCCGCCACCGTCTCCGCGGAGCCGACGGCGACCGAGACGCCAACCCCTCAGCCCACCGCTGACCCCACCGAAACGGCTCCGGCTCCGGAACCGACCGAGACGACTCCGGCTCCGGAACCGACCGAGACGACTCCGGCTCCGGAACCGACCGAGACGGCTCCGGCTCCGGAACCGACCGAGACGACTCCGGCTCCGGAACCGACCGAGACGACTCCGGCTCCGGCTCCGGAAGAGACCGAGCCCGCGGAGACAGCACCCGCGGAGAAGGGCAACAGCGCCTGGGCCCACGAGAACGCCGCCGCGCACCGCGCTGCCGGTCTCGCCAACGCCGCCCAGCACCGCAGCGAGCACGCCGCCACCCCTGCCGCTCCGTCCTATGGGGCAGGCACCGCAACGTCGGCGGTCCCGGCCCAGGCGCCCGTGGCACCGAAGGCAGCACACCAGAAACCTGGCAAATCCGGCAAGTAGCTGGCCCCGGATAGCCCCGCACCGTTCCACTGACCCAGTTCAGGCGCGGCGCGGGGCTTGTTCGTTTAACCGCCGGGCATCCTTGCTGGTTCCGGGAACGAACGTCCCGGGTGTGCGGGGCCGCGCCGGTCCGGGATAGTCTGAAAGCCGGCCCACAAGCACGCCAACGGGCGCGGCCTGCGCGTCACCGCCTTGCGCACCACGCCCCGGCGCACCGGGTCTCCCAGTTTCTGGCGGCACCGGCACCGCGGGCAACCCCGAGAGGACAGCACCATGAGCCTGATCAGGCTGCACGACGTCAGCGTCCGCTTCGACAACACCCAGATTCTTCGGGAGGCGTTCTTCAAGCTCGAACCCGGAGACAGGGTGGGCTTGATCGGCAAGAACGGGTCCGGCAAGACCACGATCCTGAAGCTGATCCTGGACCAGGTGGCTCCGGACTCCGGTGCGGTGAGTGTCGAACTGGGAACCAAAGTGGGGTACTTCTCCCAGTTCTCCGAGCTCAACGGTGAAGCGACCATCACCGAGGTGCTCGACGGCCTGTTCGGTGAGATCAAAGCGGTGGAGGCCGAACTGGCCGCCATCGATGCCGCAATCGCCGAGGACCCCGCGCCGGCTCAGCTGGACCGGATGATCGACCGCCAGGCGGCACTGTTCGAGGACATGGACCGCCTGGACGGCTGGGACTATCCCCGCCGCATCGATTCCGTGCTGACCACGCTGGGTTTTGACGCCGCGCACCGCCACTGTGCTATCGACGCGCTTTCCGGCGGCTGGCGCAACCGGGCGGCACTGGCCAAGATCCTGCTGGAGGGCCCGGACGTCCTGCTGCTTGACGAGCCCACCAACTTCCTGGACGTGGCCGGCGTCGAATGGCTGGAAAGCTGGTTCCGCGACTTCAAGGGAGCCGCCGTGATCGTCTCGCACGACCGGACGTTCCTGGACGCCGTCGTCACCCGGATCATTGAGGTGGAGAACCACCACCTGCACGAATATCCCGGGAACTTCGCCGAATACGTGGTCCAGAAGCAGTTCCGGCTTAAGACCCTCGAACAGCAGTTCGTGCACGAATCGGAGCTGCTTGCCTTTGAGGCAGAGGGGATCGCGGACCGCCGGGACGCCGCCAAGTCCGCCAGCCGCGGGCTCGGCAACCAGCTCGCCAAGATCAAGAAAGCCCGCACGCCCCGGCCGGTCGACCAGATCGTCACCGAGATCTACGGCGGCCTGCACGTGAAGGATGTGCTGTGCCGGGTGGAGGGCCTGGGCAAGGCCTACGGCGACAAGTCCCTCTTTGAGGACCTGAGCTTCGAGGTCCGCAAGGGCAACCGGATCGCGGTCCTGGGTGCGAACGGCAGCGGGAAGTCCACTTTGCTGAAGGTGCTGACCGGCGAGGAGCCGGCCGATTCCGGTGAAGTGGTCTGGGCCAAGGGTCCCGGATTCGTCTCCTACAACCGGATGCTGGCGGATCTCGACGACGGCGACACGGTCTCGCACGCTGTCAACGCCCTGCCGGACAGCCTGGCCCTCACCGCCACGAAGAAGTCCGTCAACCGTTTCCTGGCGATGTTCCAGTTCTCCGAGGCGGACCTGAAGCAGAAGATCGGCAACCTCTCCGGCGGACAGAAAGCACGGGTGGCCATGGCGCAGTGCCTGCTCTCCGGGGCTTCGGTGCTGTTGCTGGACGAACCTACCAACCATCTGGACCTCTCGAGCACCCAGGTGATGGAACGGGCCCTGCTGCACTTTCCCGGCGCCGTTGTGGTGGTCAGCCACGACCGTTACTTCACCGAAAAGATCGCCACCCGCCAGCTGATCTTTGGGGCCGCCGGCGCCGGCCCGGGCGAAGTGGCGCAGAGGGCCGCTTAAGCGGGGCGGGCAGGATAATAGGACTATGGCCGAGCAGCGTCAGGACCGCGACCACGATCCGTGGGAAGAATTCGACCGGCTCCAGCCGGCCGCGCCGGACCGCGTCGCCGGCCAGCCTGGCGGCGAGCCGCACGGCTTCGGCTTCCGCACCGGGGTCCGCAGTGCCCGCGTAGCGGTCGGCTTTGCAGTCTACGCCCTCGTCCTCGGGACCGTACTGGTGGGGCTGGGTGTCATTTACTTCGTCGGCCACAGCCAGTGGCTCTGGCTGGGGCTGATGGTGTTGATCGAAGCCGGCTTCGTGCTCGCCTTCCTTCGACTCGTGGCCCAGGCCCGCAACCGCCACTCAGCACCCTAGCTCAGGCAGGGGCTTTGCGCCCGGGCTGCCGGCGCGGCTCAGCGGCGCACCTTAGCCAGAAGCTCAACCCGGACGCCGGCGCCTCGCCGTCACGGCAAGATAGCCGCCGAGCGCGCCGACGCCGCCGAGACCGGCAGTGAACAACGCCTTGGGCCAGTTGCGCCAGCGGTCCGGCTGGACGGACACGAGCTCGCCGATGGCGCCGATCAGGGCCGCCGTGATCACTCCCGCCACGATCCGGTTGCCGGTCCGTTCGGCCCGGTCCATCAGCCGGTCCAGCTCATCGGCACGGAAATGCACATCGAGGCCGCCGCGTTCCAGCACCTCCAGCAGCCGCCGCGCCAGCTCGGGTGCCTCCGTGCCGAATCGCAGCGCTTCCCAGCCGAGCTTTTTCAAGCGTCCCGCTAGCGCCTCAGGGGAAACCGAGGCGAGGATGAGCCGGCGTGTGAACGGCGTCAGCACTGTGGTGAGCTCAAAACCGGGATCCAACCGCTTGCCCAGCCCATCGGCCATGACCAGCATCTTTAACATTAGCGCCGCTTCGCGCGGCAACCGCAGCCGGTGCGCGCGCAGCAGGCCCGCTAGCTCGGCCAGGACCGGGACGGTCGGTACCTGTGCCAGCGGCCGGCCGGTGTAGCGTCCCAGAAGACGGCCTACGGCCGCCTGCAAACCGCTGTAGCCGGCGGCGTCGTTGGCTCCGCACAGCTGCACGATCGCCGTCGTGAGCCGTCCGGCGTCCTCGTCGACGAGTCCCATCAGAAGGCGGACGAGGTTCCAGCGGGTGGCGTCGTTGATCTGGCCGACCATGCCGAAATCTATGATGCCGAGACGTCCGTCCGGTTCCACGAAGAAGTTGCCCGGGTGCGGGTCGGCATGGAAGAAGCCGTCCTCGAACACCATCTTGAGCAGCACGTTGCAAGCCCGCACAGCCAGAACAGCGGTGTCGATCCCGGCCCCGTGCAGCGCGTCGATGTCACTGATTTTGATGCCGTGGACGCGTTCCAGGGTAAGGACCCTCGACGTGGTGGTTTCCCAAAAGACCCGGGGGATGTGAACGCGGCTGTCACCGGCGAAGTTTGCCGCGAACTGCTCGGCGTTCCGGGCCTCCTGCATGTAGTCGAGTTCCGCGCGCATGGTTTGGGAAAACTCATCTACCAGCGCTGCCACGTGGAAACCGGCCACGGTGGCCGAGGCTTGTTCGGCCCGTTTGGCGAGTTCAGCCATGACTTCCAGGTCGTCATTCACTTGCGCCACGACGCCGGGGCGGCGCACCTTCACCACGACGCCGATCCCGCCCTCCGCGGTTTTCCCGACGGTCGCTTCGTGCACCTGGCCGATGGAACCGGTGGCCAGCGGAACGTCCTGCAGGGACGCCAGCAGCTGCTCCGCGCGCGGGCCCAGCTCCTCGGCCACGACGGCGCGGACCTCGTCGGCGGGTACGGCCGGGGAGGCGTCCTGGAGTTTCGCCAGTTCGGTGGCGTATTCCGGCGGCAGCACGTCGGTGCGGGTGGAGACGATCTGGCCGAACTTGATGTAGACCGTCCCGAGTTCCTCCAGGGCAAGCCGGACCCGGACTGGCAGGGGAACTCCGGCAGTCCCGGGAAGCTGCGCCGGCGGCCGGCCCGGGAGGTGCAGGCGGTCCAGACCCAGCCAGGCCAGCACGAAGCCCAGCCCGTGCCTGCCCAGGGTCTCCACGATGTGCCGGAAACGGTCACCCCGAGCGCTCATGCCGCCAGACTACACGCGGCTCGGGCAGCCCGGAGCGGGCCCTACAGCACTGGCGGGCGGGGGCCGGTTAGAGCCAGCCCTTCTTCTTGAAAATGCCGTACATGACCGCCGCGGTGCCCGCCATCATGCTGATCGCCATCGGGTAGCCGTAGGTCCAGTGCAGCTCCGGCATGTTCTCGAAGTTCATGCCGTACACGCCCGCCACGAACGAGGGCGCGAAGAAGATCGCCGCCCAGGACGAGATCTTCTTGACCTGTTCGTTCTGCTCCGCGCTCGCCTCGTTCTGGCGGTTGGCGGTCAACGTGCCGTCCAGGGTCAGCGCGTTCTGCAGCAGGTCACGGAAGGAATCAGCGCGGGAGATCAGCCGCTCAACGTGGTCTTCGACGTCGCGCAGGCTGTGCTGCAGTTCCGTGTCCACCTCGTACTTCTCAAAGCCCCGGCGGAGCTGCTGCATCATGGCGGGCAACGGGTGGATGGCGCGCTGGAAGTGGATGACCTCACGGGCCAGTTCGTAAATGCGCCGGGACACGAGCGGATCGCCGCTGAAAAGCTGGTCCTCGATCTCGTCTATGTCGTTTTCCAGTCCGGCGACGACGGGCCCGTAGTCGTCCACCACCTGGTCCATCAGGGCGTAGAGGACGGCTTCGGGGCCGTGGCACAGCAGGTCGGGACGGCGCTCCATCCGGCGGCGGACCTGGCCGACGACGGCCGTTTCGGCATGCCGGACAGTCACCACGAAGTTGCGGCCGGTAAAGACGTGAAGTTCACCGAACTCCACGGTCTCGGTGTCGTCCAGGTACCTTGCGGGCCGGAGCACCGTGAAGAGGTTGTCGTCATAGCGTTCCAGCTTGGGACGCTGGTGCGCTGAGATGGCGTCCTCCACGGCAAGCCCGTGCAGACCGAATTCCGCTGCCACAGCGGCCATCTCCTCTTCGGTGGGCCGGTACAGGCCAATCCAGGCCATGCCCCCGTGCTGGGTCAGGGTGTCAAAGGTCTGTTCAAGGCTGCTCGGCTCGGCCCGCCGGACGCCGTCAACGTAAACGGCGTTGTCGATAATAGTCACGGAGCTATTATCCAGCGTCCGTCCGGGGTTCGGCCGCACGTGCACGGTGCGGGGGCCGGCCGGGGGCCAGCGCGGCGCCCTCCACCAGACGGCCGATGAGCGGCTCGGTGCGGTACTGGATGTGGGTGTGCAGGGCCAGCACTGTCTCGGTCCGGATCACGCCCTTGATCCGCAGGATGGACCGGAGCGCGGACTGGAGGTTGTGCGTGTCCGTCGCCACCACCCGGCACCACACGTCGCCGCGGCCGGAAATCTCATGCACCTCGAGGACCTGGGGGATCAGGCGCAGGGCACCGACGACGCCGTCGAGCTCCCGGTGGTTCACTTCAATCGTGACGAAGGCGACGACGTCGTACCCCACCGCTTCAAGGTCGATTTCCCGGCCGCCGTCGTGCAGCAGCCCGGAGCGCAGCATCCGCCGGACCCGCGACTGGGCGGTGTTCCGCGCGATGCCCAGGGCGTCGCTGAGTTCGGCTATCTGGATCCGGGGATCTTTGATGAGTTCCAGCAGGATCTTGAGGTCCGTGGGATCCAAACTGTTCAAATCATCACTCCAGCTCACTACAACAGCCAACAATTGACTGTTTTGCTCAATTCTGGCATATGAAGCGGCCTGAACGATCCATCGGTGCAGCATTCTTGGGGTATCAATGTTTACCGGGTCTGCGCCTCCCTACCGGGTCTGCGCTCGGTCCGTTTCGATGCAGGGGCGACGCCATGACTGTCTTCAGCGAACTTCGCATGCGTCCCGCCACGGCAGACCGCTGGGGCTGGGACGCGTCCGTTACCGCTCGGCTGGTGATGGCCGGAGTCGTGATCTTCACGCTGCTGGTCGGCGCCAACCTTGCTACGCCGCTGTATCCGTTGCTGCAGGCCAAGCTGGGCATTTCGGCGCTGGACGTGACCGTGGCCTTCTCCGCCTACGTGCTGGCGCTGGTGGCCACGCTCATTCTCGCCGGTCACTGGTCCGACCATATCGGCCGGCGGGCCGCCCTGGTGCTGGCCGTGCTGGCGGGCCTGGCCGGCGGGTTCGTTTTCGCCAGCGCGGGCAGCCTTCTGGCGCTTTCGGCGGGCCGGGCGCTGCAGGGGGCAGCGGTCGCGCTGGCCACCGGGGCCAGTTCGGCGGCCCTGCGCGAGCTGCTGCCCAGCCGCCCCGAGTGGGCCTCGCGGTTCACACTGCTGGCGTCCGCCGGCGGTGTGGCGGCGGGACCGGCCATCGGCGGGGTGCTCTCCCTGCTGCCCGGCCCGACGTCCACGCCGTACTACCTGCACTCCGTGCTGCTGGTGGCCCTGCTGGTGCCGCTGTACCTGCTCAAGGCCAGGCCCGCGATCAGCTCGGTTGCCGGTCCGCAGCCGTTCAAGGTCCTGGCCCCGCGGCGCCCCTCTGTCTCACACGAGGCGCGGGGTGCGTTCTGGCTGGCCTCGGCCGTCGGCTTCCTCAGCTTCGCCGTCTTTGGCTTCTGCCTCTCGCTGGCCCCGGGGTACTTCGCCCAGATCGTGCACGCCGACTCGCGGCCGCTGATCGGTCTGCTTGCTGGTCTGACCCTGGCAGCCTCCGCCCTGAGCCAACTGCTGGCCGTCCGCGGGCCGTTTGTGGTTCCGGCCGGACTTTTCCTGTTGTCCGGATCAGTGCTGCTGATCGCCGCGGCCGCTGCGTGGAGCAGCCCGTGGCTGCTGATCGGCGCCAGCATCACTGCGGGGCTCGGCCAGGGCGTCGCCTTTAGAACGGTGTTCAATGAGGTCGCGGGGAAGGTCGAGGCGGGCCGGCATGCCCAGATCATCAGCACCGTCTACGTCATTACCTACCTCGGCAGCGCCTTCCCGGTGATCGGCCTCGGACTGGCGGCCGGCGTGGTTGGCCTGCACACCGCCGTCGCCGGTTTCGTCGTGCTGTGCGCCGTCTTTGCCCTCGGCCTTGCTGCGGTGACCCTGCGGGGAGCCCTGCGCAGCTGGTACGGCAGGGGCGGCTAGTCCGGCAGGGGGCCGTGGTTGCCCTGGATGTGATCGAACACCAGGGTGGTCTCGGTGTGGCCCACCACCGGGTCGGTCGCCAGGTTATCCAGCACCCAATCGCGCAGATCCTCGGTGGTAGCAACCGCGATGTGCAGCAGGTAGTCCACCGAGCCGGAGGTGTGGAAGGTGGACAGCACGGCTGGCAGCTTGGGGACCCGGGCCGTGAAGCGGTCGATCTGCTCGCGGTCGTGGGCCCGCAGCCGGACGGCGATCAGGGCCTGCACGGAGCGGCCCACCGCGGCGAGGCTGAGTTTGGCCTCGAAGCCCTGGATGATGCCGCGCTCGGACAGCGCCCGGGTGCGCATCAGGGCAGTGGAGGGGGCGATGCCGACGAGTTCGGCCAGCTGCTTGTTGGAAATCCGCGCGTCGGCGACCAGCGCGGCGAGCAGGCGTTCGTCGATGGCGTCCAGAGGTTCAGCCGCGCCGGACCGAACATTCTTCGTGGTGCTGCTCACGGATCCTCCTCGATGTGGTCTCTGTTCATCGTAAACCTGCTCTTCGGCCACTTCCATTCGAAACACCTGTGCCGTCCCGAATAACTGCCGGATACTTGCCGCATTCAATGGTGAATATTCGTAAGGAGTACGGTGCTTTCTCAAGACTCGCTGGCGGTCCACGCCGGCCGAACGGGCCTCACGGAGCTCGGCGTCCACGCCGTGCCGATTGACCTCTCCACCACAGCGCCGCTGCCCTCGGTGCACGACGGTGGACTCGCGTACGAACAAATGGCTACCGGCGGGCCGCACCTGACCGGGCAAAGCACGGTCTACCAGCGGCTCTGGAATCCCACCGTCGCACGCTTTGAAGAAGGCGTGGCCGTGCTCGAAAATGCTCCCGAGGCGGTGGCTTTCGCTACCGGTATGGCAGCCTTGAGTGCTGTGCTGCTGGCCGTCGTCGCCACCGGCAAGAAGCACGTGGTGGCCGTCCGGCCGCTCTACGGCGGCAGTGACCACCTGCTGGCCTCAGGCGTCCTCGGCACCGAGGTCACCTTCACCACAGCTGCCGGGATCCGGGCGGCACTGCGCCCCGACACCGGGCTGGTGATCCTGGAGACGCCAGCCAACCCGAGCCTGGAACTCGTGGACCTAACCGCTGCGGTAGCGGCCGCCGACGGTGTGCCGCTCGTGGTAGACAACACCTTCGCCACGCCGGTGCTTCAGCAGCCCTATCCGCTCGGCACGGCCATGGTCCTGCACAGCGCCACCAAGTTCTTTGGCGGCCACGGCGATGCCATGGGCGGCGTCGTCGCCGCTTCCCCCGAATGGGCCGTCAGGCTGCGCCAGCTCCGGGCGATCACCGGCGGCATCCTCACACCCTGGCCGGCCTACCTGCTCCACCGCGGCCTGGCCACACTGCCGGTCCGGGTCCGCGCCCAGCAGGCCGGAGCCGCCAAGGTGGCGGCCGCCCTCGCGGGGCACGGGCTGGTCCGCCGCGTCTACTACCCGGGCCTGCCCGAATGCGACCCGCTGGGGCTGATCGGCACCCAGATGGCGGGACCGGGCTCACTGCTGGCATTTGAGCTGGCCAGTGCCGGGCACGCCGAGCGCGTTCCGGCGGCCGTCAAGATGATCACGCATGCCGTCTCACTGGGCGGTGTGGACACCCTCATCCAGCACCCTGCCGGGCTGACCCACCGGCCCGTGGCTGCAGAGGCCAAGCCGCACGCGGGTCTCTTGCGGGTTTCCGTGGGGCTGGAAGACCCGGCGGATATCATCACGGATCTGGTCGGGGCGATCGAGGCAAGCCGCTAGGGCTTTGCAGGCCCCGCCGTTGCCGGCACGTGCGGAACCGTCGGAACGCCGGCGGGATGCGCGACGGCGGTGATTACCGCCGTCGTGCAGGCCAGCCCCATCACGGCCAGGGCCAGGGCCGTCCAGCCCAGCGATTGGAAGAGGAGGCCGCCGGCCCAGCCGATGACGCTGGAACCGAGGTAGTAGGCGAGGTTGTACAGCGACGCGGCCTGGGCGCGGCCGGTACTTGCGATGACACCGGTCCAACCGGAACCGATGCTGTGGGCCGCGAAGAATCCGCCGGTAAATAGCAGCAGTCCGGCCAGGATCAACGGCAGTTGCTGGGTCAGCGTCAGCGCGAGTCCGGCCACCATGAGGACAGTGCCGGTTATCAGCACGTTGCGCCGGCCAAAGCGCTGCGTCAGCGCCGCAGCCCAGCGGGCAGTCACGGTACCGGAGAGGTAGGCCAGGAAGATCAGGCTGATCAATGAAGCCGGCAGGCTGAACGGTTCACCGGACAGCCGGAAGCCCAGGTAGTTGTAGACGGCTACGAAGCCGCCCATCAACAGGAAGGCCTGGACGTAGATGGCCAGCAGGCGCGGATTCCTGCCGTGCGCGGTCAGGACCGCCAGGGCGCCCCGCAGGCCGCTGGCGGCGGCGGGGGTGAACTTCCGTGCTGGCGGAACCAGCAGCAGGAACAGGACAGCGGCGGCGGTGGCCATCAAGGAAACGGCGAGGGCGGCCGCCCGCCAACCCCAAAGGTCCCCGACCGGGCCGGCCAAGAGCCGGCCCGCCAGGCCGCCCAGGGTGGTACCCGCCACGTAGGTGCCGGCGGCGAGCGCGGCGTGGGCTTTGTTGACCTCCTCGTTCAGGTAGGCGATCGCGATGGCCGGAATACCGCCCAAGGCCATGCCCTCCAGCGTCCGGAGGCCCAGCAGGACCGGGAAACTTGGTGCCAGCGGGGCCAGCAGGCCCAGAACTGTGGCCGCGGAGATGCCCCAGGCCATGGCGCGCACCCGGCCGATGCGGTCGGCCAGGAAAGACCACGGCAGGACTGTCACGGCCAGACCCACTGTGGCGAGGGAAATCGTCAGGGCTGCCTCGGCCGCTGTCACCTGCAGTTCGCCGGCGATGAGCGGCAGCACCGCCTGGGTGGAATAGAGCTGGGCGAAGGTCGCGACGCCGGCGAAGGCCAGACCTGCAAGAATCCGGCGGTAGCCCACGGAGCCCTTGGCATGGCCGAACCAGGGGTTAGCTTCCCGATCCGTCCTGGCCATGCTGGCGCCGGCCGCTGTTGCCGGCCGCGGTGTGGCCCCCGGGGGCGGCGGCCGGCCGACGGAAAGGTAAACGGGACATCTGCCCAGAATAGGCTTCCCCACAGCCATGCTTCCAATGCATGATTTATATGAAAGCAATAGCAGAAACGGAACGATCCGGGAGCCGAGATGGACGTGGAACACAGACAGCTGGTCCAGTTGCTGCCGCTGTTGCCGTTGCTGGCCGAGCTGGGGCGCACGCAACACATCACGGAAACCGCGGCCGTCCTGGGGCTGCCGCAGTCGACGGTCAGCAGGGGGATCGCGAGGGCCAGCAGCATCATCGGAACCGAGCTGCTCATCCGCGACGGGCGCGGCGTGCGCCTGACCCCTGCCGCGAAGGCGCTCCTGCCGCACGTCGAGGCGGCACTTGGGGAGTTCCAGTCCGGGTTGGACCTGGTCCGGCACGAATCGGCCGTGGTGCGCGGCAGGATCGCGGTGTCCTTCCAGCACACCTTCGGGGAGGCGATGCTGCCGCTGCTGATCAGCGCTTTCCGCAGCCGGCATCCGCAGCCGGCCTTCGCCCTCAGCCAGGGCGCGCGGGACGGCTGCCTGGCGGAACTGGCAGCCGGCGATGCGGACCTGGCCCTGACAGCACCCGTCGCGGCGCCGACCCGGTTAATCTCGTCCGCTGCCCTCTATCGGGAGCCGCTGCGCCTTGTCGTCCACCACCGGCACCGGCTCGCCAAGCGGCACCGCGCACGCCTCGAGGACATCCGGCACGACCCGTTCGTTGCCATGGGCTCCGGCTACGGCATGCGATCGCTGACGGATGCCTTGTTCCGGGAAGCTGGCTTCCGGCCCCGCGTGGCCTTCGAAAGCCAGGATTCGCACACCGCCCGGGGCCTGGTCTCGGCCGGACTCGGCGTCAGCATTCTCCCGCCCGGCGGTCTAGCCCCCGGACGTCACACTTCCGGCCAGTCAGGTGACCTGGGCTGGGTTGAACTCGCGCTGGATTCCGGCCTTGCGTTCCGTGAAATCGGGCTGGCGTGGCGCGAGCGGCCCGGGGGCGCGGACGCCGAACCCGACCCGGTACGGCTGTTCCGGGAGCTGGTACTGAGCGAGGGCCCGTCCTTGCTGGCCGGTTTTGTCCGGGGCCGCTCCGGCAGCTGAGCCTCGGTTGGCGCGCGCTCGCGGGTTTGCTTCGGGCTCGCGGTGTGGAGACGGCGAGTCCGGACCGAACCCGCGAGCCGGAGGAACCCGCGCAGCGTTCAGCCGAGCAGCCCGGCCAGAATTTCCGCGACCGAACCGGACCGCGCCCGCTGCCACCCGGTTCCGGCCCACAGGTTGAGCCGCTCCGCGTCCCCGGCTGCGGCGGCAGCGGCACGCAGCGGCGCGGTGAGGTGGTGCACGGCGGGGTAAGCTTCCGGCGCATCGGGGTGGTCGCGGACAAACTCGTTGACCAGCGCCCGGGCCTGCCGTCCGGTAAAAGCACGGGTCAGTGCGGTCTGCGTGAAGTGCGGATCCGCCAGGGCGTCCTTGTGCAACTGCCGGGTGCCGCTTTCGTCGGTGCGGAGCAGCGCAGTACCGAGCTGTCCAGCCTGCGCCCCGGCGGCCAGGACGCTTTGAAGGTCCGCGGCGCCCATGATTCCGCCGGCGGCGACCAGGGGGAGGGCGACGGCGGCGCGCACCGCGGCGGTCAGCTCCGCCGTCGTGCCCGGAACGCCGGACCCCGGAACCTCTGCAGCGGCGAACGCTGCGCTGTGGCCGCCGGCGCTCGCGTGCTGCACCACTAGGGCGTCCACCCCCTGTTCGGCCGCCTGCCGCGCCTCGGCCACGGTGGTGACGGTGGCCAGCACCGCCGAGCCGGCCCGCTGCAGGGCGCGGACGACGTCCGCCCCGGGCAGCCCGAAGGTGAAGCTGACCAGTTCCACCGGGTCAGCGAGCAGGGAGTCGATCTTGCCCTGCCATTCGTCGTCGTCGTCAAGGCGCAAGCGCGGCAGCTCCACGCCGTAACGCCGCGCGTCGGCTGCCAGCCGCAGCCGGTACTGCTCCACTTCCGCCAGCACGGCAGCCGAAGGCGGAAGCTGGGCCGGATCCGGAACGAACACGTTCAGGCCGAACCGCGTGCCGGCGTCCCGCGCTGCGCGGATGTGCGCCTCCATGGCGGCCACATCCTTGTAGCCGGCCGCCAGGAAGCCCAGGCCCCCGGCCCGGTGTACGGCGGTCACGAACGCGGGGGTGGAGGTTCCGCCCGCCATCGGTGCGGCGATGACCCTGGTGCCGAAGATGTCCTGCGACATGGCTCGCTCCTGTCGGTAGTCAGTAGGCTTGTCCGGTGACTCATTCTGACATCCCCCCTGCGGCCGGTGCCGCTTCGCCTGCTGCCTCCGGCGCCGTGATCGGCCTCGACATCGGGGGCACCAAGACCCGCGGCGTCCGGTTCGAGGGTGGCCGGGCCGTGGCCGATGAATCCGTGGGCAGCGCCAACGTCCAGAACGTGTCGGCCGGGGAGGCAGCCGGCAACCTCGCGGAACTGTTCGCCCGGATCGGCGGCGGCAGCGTTTCCCAGGTTTACGCAGGCGCCGGCGGCATCGACACCGACGACGACGCCGCCGCGCTCGCCGCCCTGATCGCCCCGCACGTTCCGGGCGCCAGGATCACCGTCGTGCACGATTCGCGCCTCCTGCTCGCGGCAGGCGGGGCCAGCACCGGCGTCGCCGTGATCGCAGGAACCGGCTCGGCCGCGTGGGGCCGGAACGCCCAGGGCGAGGAAGCCCGGGCCGGCGGCTGGGGCTACCTGCTCGGGGACGAAGGCAGCGGCTATTGGCTGGGCCGCGAGGCCGTACGCCACAGCCTCCGCCGGATGAACCAGGGCCTTGATCCGGATGAGCTCACCCGGGCGCTGCTGGACTCGTGCGGCGTCGACCACCCGAACAAGCTGATTGCCTTGTTCCATTCGCCTGCGACCGGCCGCCGCTTCTGGGCCCAGCGGGCACGGCTGGTCGTCGATGCGGCGGACGCCGGCCATGCACCGAGCCAGGCGCTGATCAACCAGGCCGGTCTGGACCTCGCCGCGCTGGCCGGGCAGGCCGTACGGCAGCTTGGCATCGAGGGGCCGGTCATCCTGGGCAGCGGGTTGGGCATGAACGTGCCGCGGCTGCAGGAATCGTTCCGCAGGGCACTGACGGCCGCAGGTATCACCGACGTCCGGGTGCTGCGGCAGGAGCCTGTTTTCGGGGTCCTCCAGCTCGTGGCCGAGCAGGGCTAACCGCCCTTCAACGCGGGCGCTGCTTTAGCGCCCCCTGCTGCTTTAGTGCCGTCGACGGGGGCGCAGCGGCACCCCGGGCAGCGGCGGTGCCGGGATCCGGCCGGATTCCGGGCCGGCGTCGGGACCATGCCCGGACACCAGCCCGAATCTGGCCTGCGCTGCGTCCGCCTCGAGGAGACCGGCCTGGGCTTCCCACTCCAGCCGCCACTGCGCCACCTCATCGTGGCTGCGACCGACGAAGTTCCACCACATCAGCAGTTCCTCCTCGAACGGCTCACCGCCCAGCAGGATGAAGCGCGTGCCCGGCGCGGCGTCGAGCTCCAGGGTGCTGCGCCCTGAGCCGAGGTAGCCCAGCGGTCCGGGCAGCACCTCCTCGCCGTCGAGGACCAGGGCGCCGTCGAGTACGAGGACGGCGTGCTCGAACGCCGGCTGCAGCGGCAGGCTGATCCTGCCGGCGCCGCTGATGTCGGCCCCCACAATCGGGGAGTACGTCGTCGCCGGCGAGGTGGTGCCGGCGAGCGTCCCCACGATGACGGTCGCGGCGTAGCTTTCACCGCGGATTACCGGCAGCTCGCGGTGCTGCTCGAACGCCGGGTCCCGGTGCCGTTCCGCGTCCGGCAACGCGACCCAGAACTGCAGCCCGCGCTGCAGCGGCAGTTCCGGTGACGGCAACTCCTGCAACGGGGCGCCTGGCACGTCTCCCGCCGGAAGCGCCGCCGGGGGAAGCACCGCGAACTCCGAGTGCGAGATGCCGCGGCCGGCTGTCATGATGTTCAGTTCCCCGGGCCGGACGATCACGTCGCTGCCCACACTGTCCCGGTGCCGGATGGTCCCGGTCAGCGGCCATGTGACGGTCTGCAGCCCGGTGTGCGGGTGGGGGAGGACGGACATGGCCACCCGATCCGGGCCGAAGCTGTCCAGGAAACACCACGCGCCCACCGTGGGCAGTCCCCGCTGCGGAAGGGTCCGGGAGACGTTCATGGCCCGGACCCCGCCCAGCGGGACCTCCCGCGCCGGCCACAGTTGCAGGCACGGCCCGCTTGCGGCGCCGTCCACGCTGTGCGCGGCCGGGCAGACTTCTTCAGGCGGAAGGACTTCGAGGTTCGTCACAATCAAACTCTAGACCGCGGCCGCACCCGCTGTCCGGGGCGGTTTTGGCCGCTCATTGGGTATCTGCGCCCTGGCCAGGCGGCGTGTCCGTGGCAATGTGCCCCCGGGCGGGGCCGGTGGGTTGCCGCGTTAAGCTGGATCAATGACCCTGCAATTCGACACCCGCCCCGCCGCCTACGGAGTCATCATCCGCGATGACTCGCTCCTGCTGGCCTACTGGAAGCAGGGCGGCCGCGAGGGCTGGACGTTGCCCGGCGGCGGCCTGGACCTTGCGGAGCACCCGGTGGACGGGTGCCGCCGGGAGATTTTCGAGGAGACCGGCTACGACGCCGAGATCGGCGCCATGCTCGGGATCGACGTCGGCCACTGGCCCGCCGAGGCCAGGCTCGACGGCGGTGTGCGGGACTTCCAGTCGCTGCGGCTGGTCTACGAGGCCAGCATCGCCGGCGGGGAACTGCGGCATGAGGTCGGCGGCAGCACCACCCATGCGGCGTGGGTGCCGCTGGCCGAGGTGGCAGGACTGAACCGGGTCTCGCTGGTGGACGCCGCTCTTCGGCTGTACCGGGAACGGCCGCTGGACGGCAGGCTTCCCTGAGCCGGCGGCAACTGCGCACCGCGCCTACCAAAGCGAACCCTAGCCACCTGCGCCGTTGACCGTTACGCTGGACAAACCGCGGCCGTGACGGCCGCCCGATGACCGGGGAGGTGGAAGCAATGACTGCAACGGATCCGTGCGCCCGGCGCGCAACTCCAAGCCACTTCATTACTCCAGCCCCGGCCCGCCGCTTCTCCTAGCCTGCCGCCACTGAACGGTCTTCTCCCAACGCACGTTCGTGACCGCAGCGGGCAGCGCCCCCGGGGCCCATTAAAAAGGGTTTCCAGTGAATCTTCAGCGCAAACAACACACCGCCCTTCGCGGCCCGGCCCGTTTCGGCTTCACCGACGCCGTCGCGGACCTCTTCGCCAGTTCTCCCGTCCCCGGCGGAACCAGCGCGGGCAGGGTGGTCCGCGTGGACCGCAACCTCGTGCTCGTCGCGGCCCACAGCGGCCAGTTCCACCTCGCCTACCCCAAAACCGGAGACCTCCCGGCCACCGGGGACTGGGTCTGGCTCGGCAGTAACTACTCGGGCGAGCCCGCCATCCTCGGCGTGCTGCCGCGCCGGTCCGAACTGAGCCGGAAGCGCGCCTTCGAGTCCTCCTCGGAGGCGCAGGTGCTCGGAGCCAACATGGATCTGGTCGGCGTGGTCGTGCCGGTGGACCGCCCGCTTACCCACAACAGGCTCGAGCGAACCCTGGTCGCGGCCTGGGACTCCGGCGCCACCCCGCTGGTGGTGATCACCAAAGCCGACCTCGCAGAGGTGGCGGATGACGTCGTCGGCCAGGTTTTGCTGCAAGCTGCCGGCGTAGAGGTGGTCACCACCTCGGCCGAGCGCGGTGACGGCCTTGATGAACTGCTCGCGCATCTGCCGCCCGGAAGCACCATCGTGCTGCTCGGTCCCTCCGGCGCAGGAAAATCCACCCTGATCAACGCCCTCGCCGGTTATCAGGTGCAGGAAACCGGCCCGGTCAGGGCCGGCGACGGCAAGGGCCGGCACACCACTACGTCGCGCGAGCTGGTTCCACTGCCCGGCGGTGCGGTGCTGATGGACACGCCCGGGGTGCGCGGCTACGGGTTGTTCGACGCCGACGACGGCATGGACGAAATGTTCGGCGACCTTGGAGAGCTCTTCTCCCGCTGCCGCTTCGCCGACTGCGCGCACGGCAGCGAACCCGGCTGCGCCGTGCAGGCCGCGCTCGCCGAAGGCGGCCTGGACGCTCGCCGCTGGTCCAGTTACCTCAAGATGCAGCGCGAACAGGCGGCGCTGGCCCGTCGGCGGGACGCTGCCGCCCAGCGGGCGTACCAGCGGGAATGGCACCAGAAAATGGTCATCGCCAGCCGCAGCTAGCGCGCCGCGGAACGGCTCGGCATTGAGCGCGGCGCGAAAGGAACAGGAACGAGAAACGGGAAAGGGGCCGGTAAAGGAAACGGCAGGGGGCGGGCCGGATAACGACGTGCATGCCCGGGCCCGGGACCGGCACCCATCCAGAGCCGGGACAGCGCCGAATGCCAACGGTAGCTCCGGCACCGCCGGCGAGGATGCGGCCCGTTTCCCCGAGGCGGGCCGCATCCTCGCCGGTGCTGCACGCTACGCTGGGTTCCAGCCGCTTTACACCCGAAAATCAGCAAGCATATGATCAGGTGGCTGGACCGTCCATGTTGCCCCCGACAGTGAGGTAAGCCCGGAATGGCAGAGGCCATGATCGAGTTCCAGAGCGTCACCAAGCAGTATCAAGGCGGCCAGGCCGCCGTCGATGACCTCACCATGTCCATCGACAAGGGTTCCATCACCGTCCTCGTCGGCCCGTCAGGCTGCGGCAAGACTACCTCGCTGCGGATGATCAACCGCATGGTTGAACCGACCGCGGGCACCATCACCGTGGACGGGCAGGACATCACCTCCGTTCCGGCCGCGCAGCTGCGCCGTTCGATGGGCTACGTCATGCAGTCCTCGGGGCTGATGCCCCACCGCTCCGTGCTGGACAACATCGCCACCGTTCCGCGGCTCAACGGCGTGTCCAAAGCGGCGTCCCGCAAGCGCGCCCAGGAACTGCTCGACGTCGTCGGCCTTGCCTCTGGGCTGGGCCGGCGCTACCCCTCACAGCTTTCCGGCGGCCAGCAGCAGCGCGTGGGCGTAGCCCGTGCCCTCGCCGCGGACCCGCCGGTGCTGCTGATGGACGAACCGTTCAGCGCCGTGGACCCGGTGGTGCGCGATGAGCTGCAGAAAGAACTGCTCCGCCTCCAGCGCGACCTGGCCAAAACCATCGTGTTCGTCACCCACGACATCGACGAGGCCACAGTACTGGGCGACAAGGTGGCCGTCTTCGTCACCGGCGGGAAGCTGGCGCAGTACGCCACGCCCGAAGAAATCCTGCGTGCCCCAGCCAGCGACTTCGTCGCCTCCTTCGTCGGCCATGACCGCGGCTTCCGGCACTTGGCGTTCAGCCCCTCCGACGGCGTGACCATCCATCCGGTGGACACCGTCCGTGTCGACGAACTCGATCGCGGCACCGGTACTGGGGCAAACGACTGGCAACTCGTGGTTGACAGTGACGGCCGGCCGCTGGGCTGGAGTGCGCCGGGCGCCGGCCCAGCCAAGGTCCCGGGCGGGTCCCTCTTCCGGAAGGGCGAGACCCTCCGGCGTGCGCTCGACGCGGCCTTGTCTTCGCCGTCCGGGCTGGGCGTGGCAGTGGATGCAGACGGCCGCGTGGCCGGCGTGATCACCGCCGAAGAGGTGCTCGCCGTGATCGCCGCGGACCGCCGGGTGCGGCAGGGCGTGGTCTGATGGAGTGGTTCCTGGCCAACAGCGGACACGTCTTCAGCCTTGCCGGCCAGCACCTCGTCCTCGCGGTCCTGCCCATGGTCTTCGGCCTGCTGATTTCCCTTCCGCTGGCCCAGCTGGCCAGGCAAAACCGGACGCTGCGCACGGTGGTCCTTACTGCCTCCTCGTTGCTGTACACGATTCCGTCGCTGGCGCTTTTCATTATTCTTCCCACCGTGCTGGGGACCCGGATTCTGGACCCGGCCAACGTGGTGGTGGCGCTGACCATCTACGCTGTGGCGCTCCTGGTCCGCGCCGCCCTGGATGCCTTCGACTCCGTCGACGAGGACCTGCAGCAGGCCGCTGTGGCCATGGGCTTCAGGCCGCTGGCACGGTTCCTGCAGATCGACCTTCCGCTGTCCCTGCCGGTCCTGTTCGCCGGGCTCCGGGTGGTCTCGGTCAGCAACATCTCCCTGGTCAGCGTCGCCGCGCTGCTGGGCATCGGTAATCTGGGGATGCTCTTCACCTCAGGACTCCAACGCGACTTTGTCACCGAAGTACTGGTCGGCATCATTGCGATCCTGGTGCTGGCGCTGCTGATGGACGCGGCGCTGGTGCTGCTGGAGCGGCTGCTGACGCCATGGGCCCGGGCGGGCACCGGGAAATCAGGGCAAACCAGTGAACCGGCGGCCGCGCTCCCGCTGTCCGGCGCGGCATCGGGGGCGTCCGTATGAGCAACGTCTTCACCGACACCTTCGCCTGGCTGGCTGACCCGCAGCACTGGGCCGGCAGCAGCGGCATCCCGGTGCGGCTCGCCGAGCACCTGCAGTACACCGGGCTGGTCATGCTGATCGCCACCGCCATCGCTGTTCCGATCGGGCTCTACGTCGGGCACACCGGCCGCGGGCGGGTGGCAGTGGTGGCACTCGCCGGGGCGCTGCGCGCGCTGCCGACCCTCGGGCTGCTGACGCTATTCGTCCTGCTCGCCGGAATCGGTTTGATGCCGCCGGTCTGGGCGCTTGTCATCCTGACCGTGCCGCCGCTGCTGGCGGGCACCTACGCGGGAATCTCCAGCGTGGACCGCAACGTCGTGGACGCGGCCCGGGCCATGGGCATGACGGAGCTGCAGGTGCTTTTCCGGGCCGAATTCCCGAACGCGCTCCCGGTCATGTACGGCGGTTTCCGCACCGGCGTGCTCCAGGTGATCGCCACCGTGTCGGTCGTCGCTTACATCAACCTGGGCGGGCTGGGCCGCTACCTCTTCGACGGTCTCGTGCTTTCCGACTTCCCGCAGATGCTGGGCGGCTCGCTGCTCATTGCGGTGCTCGCGATCGCCGTCGACTCTTTGCTTGTTCTATGCCAGCGGCTCTTCCTGACCCGCGGAGCCGCCCGCACACCGGACCGCAGCCACCAGGCCGCGGTTGATCTCACAGACCCCGCGACCGTGGAGGCTGTTGTTCAAGGAGGTACGTCATGAAGGAAATCCGCCAACGAGCACTGGGCAGGCGCGCATTCGGCGGCCTGGCCGCCGGCGTCGGCCTGGCCCTGGCACTGTCCGCGTGCGGCGGCTCGTCCAATCCGCTGTCCTCGGCGCCTGCCAGCGGCGGCTCCTCCGGGAGTGCCGGCGGGGCGCTCGTGATCGGCTCAGCCGACTTCACCGAAAGCCAGATCATCGCCGAAGTCTACGCCGGGGCGCTTAACGCGGCCGGAGTCACGGCCAGCACCAAACCCAACATTGGCTCCCGCGAGGTCTACTTCAAGGCCGTGCAGGACGGCTCCGTCGACGTCATTCCCGACTACAGCGGCAACCTGCTGCTGCACGTGAACAAGGACGCCACCGAGGTCTCCGCCGAAGACATCGTCAAGGCGCTGCCCGGCAAGCTCCCGGACGGCCTCGGCGTGCTGGACGCGGCCAAGGCCGAGGACAAGGACGCCATGGTGGTCACGAAGGCCACCGCGGAGAAGTACAAGCTCAAGTCGATCGAGGACATGGCCAAGGTCTGCAGCGAGCTTGTCATCGGTGCCCCTGCAACCTTCGCCGAACGCGCTTACGGGCTGCCGGGATTGAAGAAGAACTACAACTGCGTGCCCAAGAAGCTTGAGCCGTTCAGCGACGGCGGCGGCCCCGTCACCGTCAAGGCCCTGCTCTCGGACCAGGTCCAGGTCGCCGATATCTACACCACCACCCCGGCCATCGCGGACAACGATCTGGTGGTGCTGGAAGACCCGAAGAACAACTTCATCGCCCAGCAGGTCCTTCCGCTGTACAACAAGGCGAAGATGACGGACAAGGCGAAAGAGGCGCTCAATGCCGTCTCCAAGCAGCTCACCACCGAGGACCTGATCAACCTCAACCGGGCGGTCGGCGGCAGCCAGAAGCAGAATCCCAAGGACGCCGCTGCGGCGTGGCTGAAGGACAAGGGCCTGGTCAAGTAGGCTCGAGACGATAACCAACGACGGCGGCTGCCAGCCGGATCCACCCGGCCCGGCAGCCGCCGTCGTTTCCGCCATTCGAGGGCGTCCGGAGGTTCCGGCAGCGGCGTGAGGCAAGTCTCAGCTGAAGTCCATCCCCGCTGTGGCATATTTGATGAATGGCAGAATTCAAGCAGTCCACCAAGCTTCATAATGTCCTCTACGACATCCGTGGACCGATTCTTCAGGCCGCCCAGCAGATGGAGGCAGAGGGTCACCGCATCCTCAAACTGAACATCGGCAACCCGGCCCCGTTTGGCTTTGAAGCGCCGGACGCGATCCTGGTGGACATGATCCGCCACCTGCCGCACGCCCAGGGCTACAGCGATTCCCGCGGCATTTTCTCCGCCCGCACCGCCGTCTCGCAGTACTACCAGACACGCGGAATCCAGAACATCCACGTCGATGACATCTACCTGGGCAACGGCGTCAGCGAACTCATCACGATGTCGCTGATGGCCCTGCTGGACGACGGCGACGAGGTGCTCATTCCGACCCCGGACTACCCGCTCTGGACGGCTTCCGTGGCCCTGGCCAGCGGGAAGCCGGTGCACTACCTTTGCGACGAGGAATCCGGCTGGCAGCCTGACCTGGACGACCTCGAAGCGAAGATCACGCCGCGGACCAAGGGCATCGTGGTGATCAACCCCAACAACCCCACCGGCGCCGTCTACCCCGAGGAAACGCTGCGCAAGATCGTCGCCCTGGCCGAAAAGCACGGACTGGTGATCTTCGCCGACGAGATCTACGAAAAGATCCTTTACGAGGACGCCGTGCACGTGAACATGGCCAGCCTCACGGACGATGACGTGCTCTGCCTTACCTTCAGCGGACTCTCCAAGGCCTACCGGGTCTGCGGCTACCGGGCCGGTTGGATGGCCATCTCGGGCCCCAAGAAGGACGCTGCCGACTATTTGGAAGGCATCAACCTGCTGGCCAACATGCGCCTGTGTGCCAACGTGCCGGCGCAGCATGCCATCCAGACCGCCCTCGGCGGCTACCAGAGCATCAACGACCTGATCCTGCCGGGCGGCCGGTTGCTGGAGCAACGTAACAAGGCGTACGACATGCTGAACGCGATCCCCGGCGTTAGCACCCAGCAGGCCCGCGGCGCGATGTACCTGTTCCCGCGCCTGGATCCCGAGGTTTACCACATCCGTGATGACGAGAAGTTCGTCCTGGACCTGCTGCGCCAGCAGAAGATCCTCGTCTCCCACGGCCGGGCTTTCAACTGGGTCCGGCCGGACCACTTCCGCATGGTGACCCTGCCGAACGTCAAGGACCTGGAAGAGGCGATCAACCGCATGGCGGAGTTCCTGAGCCGGTACCAGGGCAACTAGGATTCGGGACAGCAGCGCTTCGGGCCACTTGGCCCGCCGGCTGTCCTAAGCGGAAAGAGGCTTCAATGGCAGCTGTCGTGAACTTCGACAAGACACCCTCGGAGACCCTGCGGGCAGGCAAGCAGTTCAGCCTCACCGACGTCGACCCCGGGTCCACGCCGGGTTACGCCGGGGACAAGGCCGCCGGCGAGCAGTTGCTCAGCGAACTCGACAGCCGGCTCACCCAGCTGCAGGAACAGCTCTTTGCCGAGTCGAGGACCGGAGGGAAGAAGCGGCTGCTGCTCGTCCTGCAGGCGATGGACACCGCCGGCAAGGGCGGGATCGTCAACCACGTGATGGGCCAGATGAACCCGCAGGGCGTGCAGCTGAAGTCCTTCAAGGCCCCGACACCGGAGGAACAGTCCTACGACTTCCTCTGGCGGATCGAAAAAGAAGTCCCCGCGGCCGGCATGGTCGGCGTCTTCGACCGGTCCCACTACGAGGACGTCCTGATCCACCGCGTGCACCGCTGGGCGGATGCGGGCGAGCTGGAACGCCGCTACCGGTCCATCAACGAGTTTGAGGCGAGGCAGACGTCCGCCGGGACGAAGATCGTCAAGGTCATGTTGCACATCAGCCGCGGCGAGCAGCAGGAACGGCTGCTGGCCCGGCTGGAGGACCCCGCCAAGCGGTGGAAGTACAGCAGCAACGACCTCAGGGAACGCGCCTTCTGGGACGACTACATGGACGCCTATCAGGCGGCGTTTGAACAGACCAGCTCCGACCACGCGCCCTGGCACGTGATTCCGGCGAACAAGAAGTGGTACGCCCGGATCGCGGTCCAACAGCTGCTGCTGGACGCCCTGGAGGAAATGGCGCTCGAGTGGCCGGTGCCCGATCTCGATGTTGAAATGGAACGCGAGCTGGTCCGGCGCTCCTAGCCGCAGGTCCCCGGCGCCGCTGCGCTAGCCTTCGTGGGCGGCGTGGTCGCGCGCGGCGGCAAGCCGCTTGCGTGCGCCTTCGAGCCACTGTTCACAGCGCTTAGCGAGGGCCTCTCCGCGTTCCCACAGCGCGAGGGAGTCCTCCAGGCTCGCGCCGCCGGTCTCGAGCTTGCTGACGACGCCGACAAGTTGTTCACGCGCCTCTTCATAGCTCAGCCCGTCGATATCCGAATTCGGCTGCGGGCCGGCCGCGCTCTCTGCTGCCATGCTGTTGCTCCTTACCTTGATGCCTGTCTTGGTGCTTGTCTCAATGTGTATCTGGCGCCGGGTGGTTTCTCCCGCGGACGGGTTACCCGTTGGTGTTCCCGTCGCCAGTGTTCTCGTCGCCAGTCGACCGGGCCGTGAACCTGCCGCCCGCGACTCGCACGGCCAAGGCAGTGCCGGCCGGGGCCTGGTCGGGGTGGCGGATGACCTCATGCCGGGTTCCGGGGACCGTGTTGCCGTCGTCGAGCTGGACGACGGCGTAGCCGCGGTCCAGCGTTTTCTGCGGTGACAGGGCCCGTACCTGCGCCCTGAGGTGGACCAGCTGGTCGGCCGCCCGGACCACTGCGGTGTTGACGGCAGCGTGGGAGCGGTTCTTTAGCCGACCGACGTCGTCGAGCCTGGTGGTGATCATGCCCTCCGGAGCTGCCAGCGCCGGCCGGGAGCGGAGGGACGTCAATCGGTCCGTTTCCCGTTCCACCAGGCGGGTCACGCCGCGGCGAAGCTGGTCGCGTGCCTGCCTCACCCTGGCCAGTTCCTCCACAACATCGGGGACGATCCGCTTCGCTGCGTCGGTCGGCGTCGAGGCGCGCAGGTCCGCGACGTCGTCCAGGATGGGCCGGTCCGCCTCATGGCCAATGGCGCTGACGACCGGCGTGGCCGCTTCGGCCACTGCGCGGATCAGCTCTTCACTGCTGAACGGGAGCAGGTCCTCCAGGGCGCCGCCGCCGCGGGCGATGACGATCACGTCCACCACCGGGTGGGCATCCAGTTCCCGCAGCGCGGCCAGAATCTGGGCCACCGCGGTGTTCCCCTGGACGGCCACCTCGCGGATCTCGAACTCGACGGCGGGCCAGCGCAGTGCCGCGTTTCGGAGTACGTCCTTCTTGGCGTCCGAGTCGCGCCCGGTGATGAGGCCGATCCGGTGGGGGAGCAGGGGCAGGCGCTTTTTGCGGGAGTCCGCAAAGAGTCCTTCCGCCGCCAGGGCCTGGCGCAGCCGCTCGATCCGGGCCAACAGGTCACCCAGGCCCACCGGCCGGATGTCCTTGACCGACATGTTCAACCGGCCGGTTTTCAGCCAGAACTCGGCCTTGATCAGCGCCACGACCCGCGACCCGCGCTCCAGCGGCGTCGCTTGGCGGTCCAGCACGCTGGTCCACACGGAGGCGGGCAGCGAGATCTCCGCGTCGATGTCCCGGAGCGTAAGGTACGCGTTGGTGCCCCGCCGGTTGAGTTCAATGACCTGGCCTTCGACCCACGCCGAGGGCGCGCGGTCGATATACATCTTGAGTTTCTGCGAGAGTAACTGCAGGGGCCACGGGTTATCCGGGCTGGTGCCCGCCGCGGTGGGGGACAGGGTGCTGGCTGCGGTTGTTTCTTCAGACATGCCGGCGGCCGTCGGCATCTGCCAGGTGCATGTGCTGGTGCATGTGGAGTGGGTCCTTTGGTGGTGACGGGGATCTGCTTCAACTCTATCCATAGCAATACCAGCAGGCGCTGACGTTATGGCCGCCGCTTTCCGGTTCGTCCGGACGCCCCCGTAGGATGGCACTGATCCCAACCCTCCTAGGAGACTTTCGTGCGCACTTTTGTCTCGGCCGTTGCTGTGCTGATCGGCCTTGCCATGGCGGCAGTCGCGGTTCCGGCCATGTGGGTGGACCGCAACATCGTCCAGGAGGACGGCTTCGTCGCGCTCTCCGCGCCGCTCGGCAAGGATCCTGCCTTCCAGCGGAGACTGGCCGCGGCCGCCGTGAGCGGCATTGGGTTCGGTGACCAGCAGCTTCCCGAGTCGCTCACGAATGCGGTTAAGCCGATCCTGGAGGGGGCAGCGCAGTCCTTGACCTCCATGCCCGGCTACTCCGATGCCTGGGCCGAGACCCTGCGTAAAAGCCACCGGCTAAGCTTCCCCGGCCCCGCCACGCCGCCGGCGGCGGACGCGGCCGGAAGCACGTCCGTAACTTTGGACGTCGCACCGCTGGTGGGTCTGGTGGTCAAGCGGGTCTCGGAGTCGTCTCCGGTCCCGTTACCGCTGAAAGCCCCCTCCGAGGTACGGATCGACATCGGTCAGTCCGACCAGCGCCAACTGATCGACCGGGTGTCCGCTTACGCGCCGATGGGCGCTGTCGTGGCCCTGGGCTCGGTGATCGCGTTTCTTCTGGCCTTCGTCGCCGCGCGGCGGAAGTGGACAGTCCTCGCCGGGATCGGACTCGGGGCCCTCGTCCTGGCGGCTGCGTGGAAGATCGGTTCGGAGGCTGCCGGACGGGCGGTCCTGGCGACCTCCAGCGGCAATGAGGTGGCAGAGATTTTCAAACGCGAATTCGTCGGAGCCTCCGCGGCGAACTTCGGGCAGTGGATTGTGGCGGCGCTGGTGGCCGGGGCAGTCCTGCTCGTCGCCGGGATCGCGCTCCGCCTTGCCAGCGGTCGCCGACCCCCTCAAACGTCGGCCAA
This sequence comes from Arthrobacter sp. B3I4, assembly GCF_030816855.1. NCBI lineage: Bacteria > Bacillati > Actinomycetota > Actinomycetes > Micrococcales > Micrococcaceae > Arthrobacter > Arthrobacter sp. B3I4. Next base: position 1,700,113 of record NZ_JAUSYK010000001.1, read on the forward strand.
TAACGAACACCGGTAGGATTGGGACATGACCTCCACCGCTGTTTCCATTCCGATGCCCTCTGTTCCGCGTCGGCGGCGAACCCCGGAAGAAGTGCTGGCGGCGGCACCCGTAACCGGGATGAAGAAGGTGTTGCTCGCAGCCCCGCGCGGTTACTGCGCCGGCGTCGACCGTGCGGTGATTGCGGTCGAGAAGGCCCTGGAACACTACGGGCCGCCGGTCTACGTGCGCAAGCAGATCGTGCACAACGTCCATGTGGTGAGCTCGCTTGAGGAAAAGGGCGCGATCTTCGTCGATGAAACCGACGAGGTTCCCGAAGGCGCGCTGGTGATCTTCTCGGCCCACGGTGTGTCGCCGGCGGTGGTGCAGTCAGCCGAAGACCGCGGACTGCGGACCATTGATGCGACCTGCCCGCTGGTTACCAAGGTCCACCGGGAGGCCGTCCGCTTCGCGAAGGACGATTTCGACATTCTGCTGATCGGCCACGACGGCCACGAGGAAGTCGAAGGCACCGCAGGCGAGGCACCGGAACACATCCAGATCATCAACGGCCCGCACGAGGTTGACAAGGTGACGGTCCGGGACCCGGAGAAGGTCATCTGGCTCTCGCAGACCACCCTGAGCGTGGACGAGACCATGGAGACCGTGCGCCTGCTGAAGGAGCGGTTCCCCACGCTGCAGGATCCGCCCAGCGACGACATCTGCTACGCAACCACCAACCGCCAGGTGGCGATCAAGAAGATCTCACCCCAGGCGGACCTCGTCATTGTCGTTGGTTCGGCCAACTCCTCGAACTCGGTGCGCCTCGTGGAGGTCGCGCTGGAATACGGCGCCAAGGCCTCCTACCGGGTGGACTTCGCGAACGAGGTGGACGAGTCCTGGTTCGAGGGCGTGGCCACCGTCGGCGTGACGTCGGGCGCCTCTGTGCCGGAGGTGCTGGTCAAGGACGTGCTCCGGCTCCTGGCCGACTACGGCTACGGCTCGGTCGAGGAAGTCGTCACGGCGGAGGAGGACCTGCTGTTCTCGCTGCCCAAGGAACTCCGCGCCACCCTGAAGCAGGCCGGCGACGTCTCGCGCGCCCTGGGCGGCCGCGGCACCCGCCCCGCCAAACAGTCCTAGCGGGCGCGGCGGCCCCACCCGGCGTTCTACGCGGCAGACTCCTCCACGCCGCCTTCGTCACCGGCGGCCTCCTCGCCGGCACTCCCGTCGCCGGCGCGGGCGGCTGCCTCCGGAAACCCGGAACCCTGCTGCAGTTCAGGCGCGGCCACGGAGCGGGGCGTCACCTCCACCACAACCGGGCTCGCCAGGCCCGCGGCGTCCAGGGCGTTGAGCTTGCGCGCCGTCGGCAGAACCCGGGCCTCCAGCGTGCCGACCAGGGAGTTGTAGCGGTCCACTGACGTCTTCAGCGAGGAGCCCAGCTTCGAGACGTTCTCACCGAGGGTGCCCATCCGCTCGTACAGCTGCTGGGCGAGCTCGAAAAGTTCCCGCGCGCTGTCGGTGAGCACATCCTGACGCCAGGTGAAGGCCACCGATTTGAGGACCGCCAGCAGGGTCCCGGGCGAGGCAAGGACGACGTTCTTGGACAAGGCATAGTCCAGCAGGGCGGAGTCGGCCGTAAGGGCGGCGGCCAGGATCGACTCGGCGGGCAGGAAACAGATCACCAGCTCCGGGGCGTTGCCCGGGATGTCCCAGTACTTCTTGTTGCTCAGCGCGTCGACGTGCGCTTTCAGGGCTTTCGCGTGGGCCACCAGCAGCGACTGCTGGTTCGCCGCGCCCTGACCGGGGGAGCGGCCGGCGGCGCCCAGTTCCTGCGCCTCAAGGTATGCCGTCAACGGCACTTTGGCATCCACCACCAGCTGTTTCGCGCCGGGGAGCTGCACGACGAGGTCGGGACGGACAGCGTTCTCGGACCCTGAGCCGGAGCTGTGCAGCTGCTCGTGGAAGTCCACGTGCCGGAGCATGCCGGCCGCCTCGACGACGCGGCGCAGCTGCACTTCGCCCCACTGGCCGCGGGCGCTGTTGGACCGCAGGGCTGACTCGAGCGCGTGCGTCGAGCGCAGCAGCTGCTCGTCTGACAACCTGGCCTCCTGCAGTTGCTGGGCCAGCTGGCCATACTGTTCCAGCCGGTCCCGCTCCAGCAGCGATACCTGCTGCTGGACAGCGGTGAGCTTCTCCGCCACTGGGGCCAGGGCGCGCAGCACGCTGCCGTCCTGCGCCCGGGCGTCCCCGAGTTCCCGGTTCTGCGCCGCGAGCAGCCGGCGCTCGGCGTCGGCCGCGGCGAACTGGGCACTGACCTGGGAAAGCCGGGCGGAGACCCCGTCGAAATCCTGCTCCAGGGCCGCGCTGCGGCGCCGCGACATGACAAAGGCGAAGCCGGCGCCGGCGATGGCTCCGATCAGCAGCATCAACAGGGCCAGAATGAGTGCAAAAGCGTCCATGCCTTCACTCTGGCACGCAGCCCTGACACTTTTGGCCAGCGACGCCCGGGGCACCGGCGCCGCGGGCCGCGGCCGCCGTCGTGGCTCGCCGCCGCGGGAGGCCGCCAGCGCGTTTACCGGTAGAATCAATACTCGTGGCTCTTACTATTGGCATCGTCGGACTGCCCAACGTCGGCAAATCAACTCTTTTCAACGCACTGACCCGTAACCAGGTGCTCGCGGCGAACTACCCGTTCGCTACGATCGAGCCGAACGTCGGCGTCGTGAACCTGCCGGACCCGCGGCTTGAGAAGCTGGCAGCCATCTTCGGCTCGGCCCGCCTGCTGCCGGCCGCCGTCTCGTTCGTGGACATCGCCGGCATCGTCAAGGGCGCCTCCGAGGGCGAGGGCCTGGGCAACCAGTTCCTCGCGAACATCCGCGAAGCGGAGGCCATCGCCCAGGTCGTCCGCGTGTTCGATGACCCGGACGTCATCCACGTCGACGGCAAGGTTGACCCCCGCTCGGACATGGAAACCATCAACACCGAGCTGATCCTCGCGGACCTGCAGACCATCGAAAAGGCCGTCCCGCGGATTGAAAAAGAAGTCAAAATCAAGAAGCGCGACGCCGCCGAGCTGGCAGCCGTCAAGGCCGCCCAGACGGTACTGGAACGCGGTGACACGATTTTCTCCTCCATCAAGAGCGACAAGCTGGAGATGGAACACCTGAAGGAACTGGGGCTGCTGACGGCGAAGCCCTTCATCTACGTCTTCAACGCGGACGAGGGAATCCTCGGCAGCCCGGAGAAGCAGGAAGAACTGCGGGCTTTGGTTGCCCCGGCAGACTGCATCTTCCTCGACGCCAAGCTTGAATCCGACCTCGTCGAGCTGGACGAGGAGGAAGCCCGCGAGATGCTGGAGATGAATGGCCAGGACGAATCCGGCCTCGACCAGCTGGCCCGTGTCGGCTTCCACACTCTGGGGCTGCAGACCTACCTCACTGCCGGCCCCAAAGAGACCCGGGCCTGGACCATCCACCGGGGCGACACCGCACCCCAGGCCGCCGGCGTCATCCACTCCGACTTCCAGCGCGGCTTCATCAAGGCCGAGGTCGTCTCCTTCGACGACCTGATCGAGGCCGGCTCCATGGCCGAGGCCAAGGCCCGCGGCAAGGTCCGGATCGAAGGCAAGGAATACGTCATGGCCGACGGCGACGTGGTTGAATTTAGATTCAATGTATAGTTTCTGACCTGGCTGAGACCTTTGCCAAGGCCGCTAAGAACACTGTTCTTAGCGGCCTTCGTCTTTGCGACCCGTTTCCCGATGACGAGGACACCGCCAGCAATTTGCCGTTCAAGGCAAGGCTGCTGGAATCCTGAGTCGAATGCGTCACTGCCATGCAACTTTGACGCATCGCTCATCCGCCGTGGAGGAGTCCTATCCCGGCAAGAATCGATTGGGGCTCGTTGCCGGGGGTTGATAGACGTCCAAACGGGTCCTTCGAGTGTTCTCCTTACACCCGGCACACCCGGCTCTGTCGTGCGGTCAAGGAACCTGCCAGCCCGCCGAAAGTCCCGAACAAGGAACAATGCCGCAATCACCATGACAAGCACACCGGCTGCCATGAACCATGAGATGAAACCGGCGCCTCGTATGACTTGGGGAATGAATATAAGCGGGAACACCGACATCCAGATCAACTGGGTGGCCAGATTCTTTCGCAGTTGCACTGCGGCGGCCCGCGCGACCACAAGATGCTCCGGGTCAACGGGCGTCTTCCCGAGAACCTGACGTCGGACGTCCTTTCTCTCTGCGTCGTCCAGCGAAAGCAGCACGTCGATCCTGCCCTTCTCCGCCGCGGGCGCGATTTTCTTCGCATTGTAAATGAAGCCCCCGATGGCGGCCCCCAGCACGGCAAGAAAGAATCCGAATACGAGATAGGACTGCCAGCCTGTCGGTGCTCCTTCAAAGGCCAGCATCCCGCCGAGAGTCCCCGCTATGACAAGGATGGTCACCCCTGCTGGAAAGTAGAGAGTGAAGTAGGTCTTTAAGGCTCCGCCAAGACCCTGATCTTGAATGCCATGCGCTCGTCGTGTGGCGCTGGCCCAACGCTCGCTGGACCTGGGCGTGACGTCGTCGAATCCGCTAATCATCGGTTCCCCCAGGCGCTAGTAATGGTGCAAGGCCCAGACTGTCCTCGGCCAATGCCAGTGGACCTGATGCTCAAATTCTGAACTATCAACAGCCCCAGGCCAATAGGCTGAACAACGACCGCGGTCCCTACGCGGACATCCCGACTTGGGGTCTGTCGTGGGGGAACAGAGGTACGGAACGTGGTCGAATTTAGGTTTGCGCTCTAACCTCTGGGCCCAAGCTGCACGTATGCATCACGACGGAGGAGTGGAAAAGCGGAGGGTACACTCGGCAGCACCTCTCGTAGTGTGCTGACGGCCGCAGCTTCATCGGCTCAAGGTCACGCTGGACAGGAAGCTGGCCGTGAGACCTCGCCGCAGGTGAAGCTGCCGGCCGGGATGACCCTGCCGGCGCTCGTCAGGCTGTCCCGCCGTGCCCGTAATGCCCAGACTGATGAAGGCGGGCCGGCCGCGTCGCCGGAATAGAAGCAGGTGGTCGAGGCTGAAGCCATGACGGTCAGCGAGAGTCTGATTTCAGCAGTTCTGCATGGTGCATGATGAGGGAAGGGCCACCAGGACAGCAGAAAATAGGACACATGCGGCTGTCGCCAAGAGCCAGGTTAAGGGCCATCGTGCGTAAGTGTCCTTCTGTGAGTTCTTGGTCGTTCTCGCTGACCTTACGCACGATGGCTTTTCACATCGCCGGAGCGACACATCAAGCCCGGGAAAATACACCACTGCCAGGGACGCTACCTGCAATTTTGTTGGCCAGGCGGTTCGGCTGGCATTCACGCGTCCTCGGCAGATTTCGGGAACCGCCGTCGAAGATCGTCCAGACGTGCCTGTGTTTCCTCTGCCTCGACGGAGAGTTCTAGGTCGCGTAGGTGAGTTCCGAGACGATCGAGAAGATGTATGAGGTGTTGCATGTGGTCATCTGGGTTTAGCTCAGCAGGCAACTGGAGATGGCCAACAGCTCGGGTAATTGCCTGCACGGCCTCATTACGACGGTCGAGTGCGCTTAACGATTCTCCTAGGAGACCAAGCGCGTGTGCGAGCGAGACTTGGAGTTCGCTGTCGCTGGGGTCGCCGTCAGCTAGTCCCTGCCACACGTTGGCTGACTGTTCGGCGGCGATAGCGGCTTCGGAATGCTCCAGTAGCCGGTTGTGGGCGTAGGCAAGCATGAAAGAAACAGCCGCCATGCTCCTGCGTTGGTCTCTGGCTCCACTCAACATGGCCCGATAGATCGCGATGGCGTCCCTTAGAGGCTGAATAGAATCCTGCCATCGGCCTGCGGCGAAAAGAGTCTTCCCCAATTCTTGAAGGGCATCGCCGAGCGTTCTCATTAGACCGTGGTCATCGGGAGTCTCAGCAAGTGACGCCTGGCAGGATTGCACTCTTTGTGTCAAAGACACTACGGCTTCGTCCGCATCGCCGTTCTGGAGGAGGGCCTGCCCGAGAACTGAAGTAGCTGCGCTCAACCAGATCCGGGCTTTATCGTCCAGTCCTTCGAGCCCTTCAAGGACTTCGACGGCTCTTCGCGCGTGCCTCACCGCAGCACCCGGTTGGCCAGTCCTCGCGTGAGAGGAAGCCACCCAATAGAGTGATTGCCCGTACTCCAACCGTCTCTTGTGGTCTGCGGGAGACATTTGCCAAAGCAATTCCGCGATGTTAGCCCCACTCGCGAAGTGCGTGGCAGCCACCTGAAAGCGGCCAGCCTTTAACGCGGTATATCCGGCGTGGAGGTAGGCGTTGGAGAGTTCGATGGGATCTTCGCCGGGGGACGCGTCAGACTTGGCTCGAGCGAGTTCGAGGCCTCCTTCTGCCAAGCCCGCTGCATCCTCCCACCGCTCGTGCTTCATCGCCGTTTGAGTCAACTTAGCGAGCGGCAACGCGAGTGAGTCCTTAATTAATTCGCGAATCTCCGAGTCAACCTCCCGATCGTCACGATCGGGGTTCTGATTTGAGCGGGCGGAGTATCTCGACGCTGAAGTGTCGACGTTGGCTTGTGCCTCTCTTACTCGCCCCTGGTGCAACTGAACGCTGGCAAGGAGAAGAGGGTCGCATTCCGTTCGCTCGAACCACTTTTCAGCTTCCCGCCACTCGCCCAACTGGGAGCACACGTACGCCAACCTTGTGTGGATACGCTCGAGTCGGACCAAGCGGCCAAATTCTGTCTTTTCATTGAGGCGGGCTGCCAGAAGCAAATAACTCTTCGCCTCGGTGAGTCGTCCTGCTATTGCCAGCTGCTGCCCAAGCTTTGCGAGCGTTGATGCCTCCTCAGCCGCATCACCATCTTCAACTGCGCCGGCGGCCGGTCGGCTCTCCCAGAGCGACAAAGCGCTATCGAGCGCCGCCCGGGATTCGGTATCGTCCGACAGGTTCTGATAAATCTCGGCCAGTGCCAACCTGTCCGAAATCGGAGCGTCGCTCGTCGGCTTTCGTGAGGCACATCGTTTTAGCAGTTCTGCAGCCTTTCTAAGACGTTCTAGAGACAGTTCGGGCTGATCCATTTCTGCATCGATGTCTGCCAGGGAGACGAGGTATTTTGCCCGCAAATTGTCGTTGAGATCCGCGAGTGCCGCAAGGTCGCGGTATATCGAGGAAGCGGCATCCAGATTCTTGTGCGCTTCTGAGTGTCGTCCCAGTTCTCGTTGAGCGCGTCCAATGTTCGCTAAGCGCTCCGCCAGATCAGCACGCCCTACAGCACCGCCACGGACCAGGTGCGGTTCCAGTAGTTCAAGTTCCCACAGATCCCACTCGATACTTGTTTGGTCCGTCGATGGCGCGGAGAACCCTACAAGCGCGGTTGCCGTGCTTCGCGTCAAAGCGTTCAGCTGCGGTAACGCCGCGATGGGTCGTACGGCCGCCCGAATATTCTGGTGCTGTGCGTTGGCTGGATTCGACGTGAGCTCACGCAGCCACTGCTCGGCCAGGACGGCGCCAGCTTGGGCGAGTTCCTCGGGGGCTGAGGTTTCACGGATGGCGCGAGCTGCCAATTGATGAATCGCGAGGCGGCCAACCTGCCAGCTTCCTGTGAGCTGGATGATTCCGTAGTCAACGAGGCATTTGACCCCGCGATGCATTCTCGTCCTGGTTTCCGGCAGATCTGTCTCACCTGCAACCCACTCGCAGACACTATCCCGTTGCCAGAGCCACGTGGGGTGTCCATCTGGATCCTGCAGGGCCGCGACCATTGCTGTCCGTTCCACCAGACCGTTCGGCATGCCTTGAGCAGCTTTGTCTAGTGCGACCTTCCACGTGGCGCCTATAAGCGTTGGATAGCCTCCAACATCAGAATAATCGGCCGCTTCATCCATTCGCGGCGACTCATGGAACTCTTTGACCCAGTCAGAGACAGTCATCCTGTTGGCGGCAATTGTGGAAGCCGCAATGGACAGCGCCAACGGTTGGTGCCTCACTGTGGCGGACAACCCGGCCCTGTCGTGCACGGACGTCTCTGGCAGGCGGGTATTGAGAAATTCTTCAGCCTCGCCCGGAGAGAACAGCTCCGCTTCGACCTGATGGCCAGCGCCGCTGATCCGATGGGAGGCGCTCAATGTTGTGATGAGAACCCGACCCCTCGGATTCGTCCCGGGTGGGACCAATTTGCGCTCAATTAGCTCGGCGGCGTTCGCGTCGTCCAAGACGATCAGCCAGCGCATGTCGGCCGTTCTCAGATGATCGAGCAGTCCGCGCGCAAGCTGGTCTTCGCGATCCTTGGCGTTTGCTGCGACAGAGTTTTTGAGGCCACTATCAAGTCGTTCCGCTGCCCGTGCCAATTCCCGGGTTACGGCCACGGCATCGGCGGACTCCACCCAAATCAGCAAGTTGTGACGCTCGTCGTCTAAACCCCTGAGCGCTTCCTGCATAATCTTGCGAGCCGCGTAGGATTTCCCCAAACCAGGCCCACCACGTAACCACACACGCCGATCGCCGCTGTCGCCCCAAACTCGGTCAATCTCGTTCTCGAATGCACGAGGCTGATAGTGGCCCCCCACCTCCGCAAAGTTCCCAACAAGTATCTGATCGGTTGGCGATCCTTTTGATTGTGGCGGCAACGCGTCAGCTGGTACTTGGACCGCAGAGATGGGGAGGCCGACATCATCCATCTGGTCAGCAGCTGTCGATGCCCAAACAATCCTTCTGGTTCCTGGCCTGGTGTCGTTCAGCATTTTCGCTTCGCCAACCGTTGGCGCTGGCTTCGTATGAGAGTCGAGGAACCACTGGGCGGCTAGTACGGCGAGCCTAGCCGTCTGCCTGCGGAAGGTGGCGCCGGCAGATTTTCCTTGAACCCCTTTTTGGTTTCCACGATCGGTCCACTGCATCGTCGCAAAGTCCTTGTGGGCGCCGGGGACTGGAATATCGGCCCAGTCCTGCTTCCCGTCCTTGGGGATTGTTCCTGGATGCAACGGCAGCCTGGGGCGCTGGTTCGTGTGTTCCAGATTCCAGGCCACCTGAGCCAGGAGAAGGACCTCACGCGGGCTCAGGGCGCGGTTCTTATTGAGAACGCTACGCACCGTTCCGTCATCAGCCAGATTCTCGAAAGCCTTATAAAGCGAGTTCCTCAGCGATTCGGTGTTGGAGGAATCGACAAAGCTGTCGACAAATTGTCGCGCTGCGAAGGGCAATACCGGGCGCTCGAACTCATTGGGATCGAGGTGTTGACTGTCCGTCAGGCCGTATCGTTCAACCAAACTATGCAGGTAGGCGGCGAGAACCACCACAGGCTCCGCTGTGTTCGGAAAGTCTTTCAAAATGGATTCGATTGCTTGTGTGAGTGTGCCGTTAAGACCAATCTCCGCGTTTCCCATGACTGGATTTTCTCACCTGTCGCACTTCATCTGCGCCAGGGCATCGCTAGGCATTCGGGCGGTTGATACCTAGCGGTGCCCCGTTCGATCGTGGAACCAGCGTCAAACTGACGCATCCGGAACGGAAGGAACGCAGGACATGAACACAACCATTACGGCGCTACTTATCGGAGCGGCTATTCTCGCTGCTTTTTCTCTTTGGATATTCACTCACCTGAAAAGCCAACGGTCATCCCGGCCCCGATGTGCTGTACCGCCCGTTTACACGAAGCATGCAAAGGAGCGGATGCTCGAACGCCAGGTACAGCAGCACCACATCGAACAGGTTCTTGCCAAGCCCACTCGACAGATCCCGGATCGGGATAATGAGAGCGTGCGCCTCGAAGCCCAGATTGATGGACGGATCCTGAAGGTGTGGGTAGTAGCAGAACACTGGATTACAGCAAACAAAGCGATAGTAAAGACGACGGCGTGGGCTGACCTAGTCCAGACGTTTCAGATCCCGGCTGGTCAAACTGGAATCGTCATCGGGCCTGGGGGCTCCAGCATTCGCCAGATCGAGGCCGCGTCGAACGCTCGGATAAGTATCGGCAGGACTGGGATGGTGACAGTTTCGGCCGGCTGTGCTGCGTCCGTTGAGAAGGCCAAACAGATGATCTTCGGAGTCATCGATCGCGCCCATGGCGCGGGCCCCAGCCGCTATCGAGCAGCCTGAAGTGCTCGTGCGTAATCCTACGAACAACGTAAGGAGGTGATCATGATGACCAGCAAGAATTCCAATGGCGCAGCTAAAGCGGGAGCCGTACCCCGCACGGTTTCTCCGGCGCGCCTCCAGCAGAAGACTGGCTCAGCCAACGCGTTCGGCGGCTACGAAAAGGTGAAGCATGCCAACAACACCTTCAGCATGCGTACAACGAAGAAGTGACTTGGAAGTAGGAAAGCGCCTCGTCCGGATAGCCACTAATGGCGGCCCCGGACGGGGCGCTATTCATAGGAAAGAAGATGCGTCCCCTCTAGATGAGGTTATTCGGCTACGGAACGTGGTTAAGTTTAGATTTGCGTTCTAACTTCTGAAGGTACGGTGTGAGTGACCCCTACCTCGCGGTCAGCCGTACCAGTGGTGACCAGATCTCGGGTTTTGGTTGTCGACTTCAAACAATCTAGTCTTCTTGAACGGATAGGAGAACCAATGGACCTCGAAGACGCTCCCCACGGTGCATGCATTAGTTGTTGGAGCCACTACTTTTTTGTGGTGCCAGGAAGTGGACAACTGGCACTGTACAAGTTGTGACACTAACTGCTCGTAGGTGCCATCTGTGCAAATCGACGACGTCCCAGAGCGTGATCGCCCCGGGGAATCAATAAGAGGGGGAAAATCCGAATGACAGACTTTGGCACGGCCTTAAGCGCGGCCGCCCAGCGACTCGTCGAAGCCGAAACGCAGGCCCTGCTTCGCCAGGTCGAGATCGAGGTGGCTCGCAAACACGCTGATATTGAGTGGCGGGCGGAGTATGAGCCGATTATCCGGAAAGTCGGGAACGAAACCGCGCGCTGGACGGTCGCCGAGGTTGCGAAGTGGCTGCTCACGGAAGATGAAGTGGGGGAGAGGTTGGCTGATGCGCTCCGCGAGCGTCACGCAGTCGCCGATCCGCTCGCATCGGAAATCGCCGCAACCGTGCGATCGGTTCTGTCCGCGCTAGTGGCGGAGATCAACATCGTTGATGGACCTGGCGAGGATTCGGATGCGGGTCCGCTGGTCCCCTAGGCGACGGTCGTTTCTGGAACGTCTTCGCTTTGCACAGATGGCACCCACGGCCCATGCACCCTCCTTCATGCTGATCCGAGTGAACACGAGGAAGAGACCACCCACGCCGGCCTGGCTGTGAGCGTTGGGGCGCTCATCGGCGCCCTCATCTCCGCCTCACAGCCGCTCGCGTTCAGCGCGCTCACGTCGATGCGGGGCATCGTGGCGGTGGCCGGATTTGTGGTCTTCCTCGCCGGGATCGTCGCTTTCTTGCGGGCGTTTCGGCGTCAGCGGAACCGTTCGTAACGGTGCGGAACGCGGACTGGAAACTCCGCGCGCAATCACGCACCGAGATCGCGGGCATAGCGGAGGCAGTCTGTGATCTACTGCGTCGTCTGCAGTGGTGTAGATAGACCCTGGTACTTGCAACCATGTTCCACAGCAGCGAACGGGGTTCTCGGATACTCGTTCGATGAGGTTATTCGGTTACGGAACGTGGTCGAATTTAGATTAAATGTTTTAAGTCTGGCTTTAGCAGTACAACAGCACAGCGCTGTGCCGATAAGGCTAATCGGTGAGGAGACGCTAGCACCGCGCTTCGACTCAGGCGCTGCTTTGGGATTCGCTGCCCGTTTTGGTTGAACATGCAGAGGAGTTACTCCCGGCCAAGGAATTACCCTTCCGGGACCGTGCCCACCCGCTTTGCTGGCACACCAACGACGACTGCCCGCGCGGGCACGTCCTTTGTGACGACCGCACCCGCGCCCACTACTGCCCCATCGCCAATCGTCACGCCTGGTAGGACTGTTACGTTTGCCCCAAACCACACGCCCAGGCCGATCATTACGCGGGCCGGGTGCATGTCGGCTCGTCGGCTCGGCAGCATGTCGTGGTTTAGGGTCGTGATTACGGCGTTGTGGCCGATGAGGCTTCCATCGCCGATGTCGATACCGCCTTGGTCTTGAAACCGGCAGCCGCTGTTGACGAACACATCTGCGCCGAAACGGATATTCTTGCCGAAGTCAGCGCTGAACGGCGGGAAAAGTTGGAAGGACTCGGGGACCTCGCACCCGGTCAACTCACTAATTAGGGCCCGCACTTCACGGGGGGAGTGGTAGCGCCCGTTCAGCTCAGCGGTGATGCGCAGCGACTCCTGGCTAGCGGCGTGCATGGCCTCATGGTGCGGCGATCCTCCGGGGATCGTCTCTCCGGCGTTTAGTGCGGTCAGAAGATCGTGGAGACCTTGAATTTCAGCCATGTACCCACGATATCGTTCCCTTGGCTGCACCCGAGTGCCCATCTAAAGGAAATTCAAGGGAAACCCTTGAATTGCTCCCGCGGAGAAACTCACGTGACCGAATTACCGCGAGAGGTGTTGTCGGGAGACCCGACGCGGGCCTAGAACTCGCGAGAGGACAACACGCAGAACTCGTTGCCGTCGGGGTCGGCCAATACCTCCCAGCTCACGTCCGGGCCCTGGCCGATCTCGGCCCGTGTGGCGCCGAGCGCGATGAGCCGCTCGATCTCGGCATCACGGTCCTGGCTTATGTGCGGGGCGAAGTCGAGGTGCAACCGGTTCTTCGACTGCTTCTCGTGCCCGACCAGCACGAACACGAGACCCGGCGGGATCTGGTGGAAGTCGAGCTTCTCCCCGAGTTCGCGGGCCCAGGGCGGGACGAGGACCACCTCGTCGTCGGCCTCGTACATGACCTCCCAACCGAGGGCCTCGGACCACCAGCGGGCAAGGGCCCGGGGGTCTGTGGACTCGATGACGGTGGAATACCAGCGCAGTGTCATGGAACGATCATGCCCCCGGGGCGGCCGATGCGCGAGGGACCGCCGGTCCGTTCGTGTCCAGGGCACGGATGTGAAGGTGGAACTCCCGGTGGCTGCTGTGACGATGCGGGTTCAACCAACGCTTCCGGGTCTTTCGCCCGGAGGTTATTCCGTGACGGAACGTGGTGGAGTTCCGCTTCAACGTCTAGTCCCTGACCTCCCTAGACCTATTGCGATGGCCGCCCAGAACTCGTTTCCTGGGCGGTCTTGCGCTTACTCCGCCGGGTTGGAAACCAGACATAGAACGCCGACGGCGTCGCGGTGGTTTAAGTGAAGCGGCAACTTTCCTATTCATGCTCCTTGTCCAGCGTTCGGCCGCGGGCGCGAGCTGCCGCAGAAGGTGCCGGCGCCTTCGTTACCCGCTGGCAGATGTGTGTTGTTGCGGTCAACTTTTGCTTTGCCTGTCATGATGGGGTGCCCGGACCTTCGGACAGACGGCGGCTCACCTCCTCTGCCTCCAAACGCTGGCGCGCGGTGTTCAGTCCTGGTCCCACCGGGACGTGGCCGGTAGCTGCCGCCAGGCCGAAGACCGGCATGTCGCTGTACACGCTTTCCCTGCCGCCGGGCGCCGTCACGTAGGTCTCGTGCCATACCCCGACGTCGCCGGTGCCTGCGGATTCACGCATGAACCGGCGCCAGGGCTCAAGGTGCGGCGCCGAGCGGTCGGCCGAGAAGCGCTGCAGATGCTCAGGGCTCTTCCAGTAGCTGACCATGATCGTGGTGCGGCCGAACCATTGTTGGTAGCCCAGCAAGCCGGCCTCCGGCGTCTTCGCTAGGTGGGCAAGCATCCTGGGCATGGCCACCCCTACCTGTGCCACCGTCCCAAACTTCCACCAACGGTTGGCGCGCATCCCGATCAGGAAGACCGTTACCGGGCCGGCCCCGGGGTCGGCAGTGAAACGTCCTGTGCGTACTTTTTCCGACATGTGTTTCTCCTCTCATAACAGCGTTACGAAACAGTGTTATGCAATACTCATTCCATGGCAAGACCCGTAGTCCACGATGAAACCCTGCGCCGGCGGCTGCTCGATACCGCTGCCGCTCTGATTGCGCGCGACGGCGCCGCGTCCGTATCGCTGCGCAGTATCGCCGCTGCCGCCGGCACGTCGACTACGGCGGTGTATTCACTCTTCGGGGGCAAGGCGGAACTGTTGACAGCCGTGCTCGACGACGGCTTCGCTTCCTTTGCTGCCGCCCAACAAGAGGCCTCCTCTGCCGGGCTCGAGGCGTTGGGCCGGGCCTACCGAACCTGGGCGCTGGAGCATCCGGTCCTCTACGGCCTTATGTTCGGCGGCTCACTGGCCAGCCGGGTGCCGTGCCGTCCGACGCCAGGAGCCGCTCAGCCCTCGATTGCGCCCCTGTTCGCGGCGGTTGCCGCAGCCCTGCCCGGAGCAGCAGACGACGAGATCGCCGCGATGGTCGGCGTTGTGTGGGGCCAGGTCCACGGGCTGGTGTCACTGGAGTTGGCTGGTGCACCGGCGGCCGGTTGGACCTGGGATGCGGCCTACGATGCCGCCCTTGGGCAGATTGGCCGCTCGCTGGGACGCTGAGGAAGATCAGCCTCGACCAGCCGAAGGGATACGTTCCAGGTCAAGTTGGCCAGACAATCCCGGAGCGCCGCGGCACGCGAAAAGTTCCGGCGTGGTCTAAGCCGGGTGAGCAAGGACTTGAGCAAGGACTACACGTTGAAGCGGAAGTCCAGCCACGTTCCGTGACCAAACGCACCCCCCGCGCGCCCCGTGCGGATACGCGAACGGGTTGTTAGGCTCGGGCGATCGTGCTGACCAAGAGCGTTCGTCCGAGAAATGAGGTCCCGTGAAAGCCGACCACTACGACAGTTTCGCCAGGAGCTATTCGGCGGAGAACGAGTCGAGCCTCCTCAACGCCTACTACGAGCGGCCGGCGATGATCGGGCTCGCCGGCAACGTGGCCGGCCGCCGCATCCTCGACGCAGGGTGCGGGTCCGGGCCCCTGTCCGCGGCTTTAAGGGCGAAAGGTGCGATCATGTCGGGCTTCGATGCCAGTCCTGCGATGCTCGATTTGGCACGGCAACGGCTCGGTTCCTCCGCGGACCTGTATGTCGCGGACCTCAGCAAGCCGCTGCCCTTCGCCGATGACTCCTTTGACGACGTCGTCGCATCCTTGGTCCTGCACTATCTTGAGGACTGGTCGGGGCCGCTTGCCGAACTGCGCCGCGTGCTGAAGCCCGGCGGGCGCCTGATCGTGTCGGTAAACCACCCCGCGGTCAGCGTGGTCAATTACCCGAGTGAGGATTACTTCGCCATCCGGCAGTACGCGGAGGATTACGAGTTCGACGGCGATCCTGCGGTCCTGAGTTTCTGGCACCGGCCTCTTTCCGCGATGATCACCGCCTTCACCTCGGCGGGGTACCGCATCGCCACGCTGAGTGAACCCGGGCCAGCCCCCGACACGCCGCCCGAGGTCCTGCCGCCGCGGATCCGCAACGGCGAGAGGACAGCCTTCCTGTGCTTCATCTTTTTCGTCCTCGAAGCCGAGGCCCTCCGCGGCTAAAGGGATCTGTAAAGCCGGATTAACTCGAAAGGTGCCCGTTACGGAATAGCGCGCTTTGCCGTACCCGCTGCCATATCCCGCGGTTCCCGTATCCGTCAATGAATCTGCACAAAATTTACAACTTCGTCCCGCCGATTGTTGCAGCTCGGTAACGAACTATATCTCTGGTCGACTTTCCCGCCGTTCGGCCCTCCCGCGGGTTTACGCTTCATGCCATGTGAGACGCGCCACACTGCCGCTGGGGGAGTGTGCACGTCTAACTGGTGCCTCAGGCGCCGGTCTCATCCACACCACAGAAACAAGGAGGCGGAATGCGCTTCGGTCGTATTTCCAAAGCAGTGGGGGTTGCGGCGGCTGCCGCGCTCGCACTGAGTGCCTGCGCCGGCAACAGCGGCGGGACAACCCCGTCGTCGTCGGCTGCGGCAGCCAAGTCAGGCGGATCGGCAACGGTCGTCGAGGTGAACGCGTTCAACACGTTCAACCCCAACACCGCTGACGGCAACACTGACATCAACTCGAAGATCAGCTACGCCACCCACTCGGGGTTCTACTACATCGACAACAAGCTGAACGTTGTGCGCAACGAAAAGTTCGGCAAGATGGAAAAGACCTCGGACAACCCGCTGACCGTCAAGTACACCATCAACGACGGCGTGAAGTGGTCCGACGGGACGCCCGTCACCGCCGCCGACCTCCTGCTGCAGTGGGCTGCCTTCTCCGGCTACTACAACGACGCCGACGCGAAAGCCAAGACCGGAACGTCGTACTTCTCCTACGCCGGTGACTCGACCGGCATCGCCCTCACCGACTTCCCGGAGATGGGCGCCGACGGCCGCTCCATGACGATCAAGTACTCCAAGCCCTTCGCGGACTGGGAAATCGCCCTCGGCGGCCCCGGCATCGACATCCCGGCGCACGTCCTGGCGAAGAAGGCCGGCCTGGCCGACACCAAGGCGTTCGTGGACCTGCTCAAGGGCATGCCCCGCGGTGACGCGAAGGCCCCGAAGCCGGCGAATGCTCAGCTCAAGGCCATGGGCGACATGTGGAACACCGGGTTCGACACCAAGACGCTCCCGGCAGACCCGAGCCTGTACCTGTCCAACGGTCCCTTCATCGTCAAGAGCGTGAACCAGGACCAGTCCCTGACCATGGTCAAGAACAAGGACTACAACTGGGGCCCGGAAGCCAAGCTGGACGAGATCACTGTCCGCTACATCGGCGAAGCTCCGGCCCAGGTCCAGGCGCTGAAGAACGGCGAAGCCGACATCATCGCCCCGCAGGCCTCCGCCGACACGGTCGAGCAGCTCAAGGCACTGCAGAGCCAGGGCGTCACCGTCGATGTCGGCAACCAGCTCTCCTACGACCACATCGACCTGAACTACACCGGCCCGTTCGCTGACAAGAACGTCCGCGAGGCCTTCATGAAGGCCGTCCCGCGCAAGGACATCGTGGACAAGATCGTCAAGAAGCTTGACGACAAGGCCGCCCCGCTGGATTCCCAGCTCTTCGTCCCGGACCAGGCTGCCTACGCTGACTCGGTCAAGGAGAACGGATCCTCCGCTTACAAGGAGGCTGACATCGAGGGCGCCAAGAAGCTCCTCAACGGTGCCACCCCGGAAGTCCGGATCATGTACAACAAGGACAACCCCAACCGCGTCGATTCCTTCTCGCTGATCCGCGAGTCGGCCACCAAGGCCGGCTTCAAGATCGTCGACGGCGGCCTGGGCAAGTCTGACTGGGGCAAGGCCCTGGGCAAGGGCGGCTACGACGCCACCATCTTCGGCTGGATCAACTCGGGCGTCGGCGTTTCCGGCGTTCCGCAGATCTTCCGGACCGGAAACGACTCCAACTTCAACAAGTTCTCCGATCCCGAGGCCGACAAGCTGATGGATGAACTGATCGTTACCACCGATAAGACCAAGCAGGACGACCTGATCAAGCAGATCGACAAGAAGATCTGGGCGTCCGCGTACGGCCTGCCGCTCTTCCAGGCGGTTGGTGTGGAAGCTTACAGCGACCGCATCACCGGCGTGAAGTACATGCCCAACCAGACCGGTGTCTGGTGGAACTTCTGGGAGTGGGCGCAGAAGTAGCCACGACCGCAAGTAGCACTGCTAGCTAAAGGCGTCGGGACCACGGCTCTACGGTCCCGACGCCTTTCTAGCGGCACCCTGACGATGGCTTGGCCGCCGCCGTATCCCCGCAGCATCCGGCCGAACCCTGCGACCGGTCCTGGCAATCCCTGGGCCCGAATACCGAGGTTGTACCCCCATGGTGACTTATATAGTCCGGCGGCTTATGACAGCCGCGCTCATTCTTCTCGGCGCTTCCTTCCTGGTGTACCTCCTGACAGCGGCGTCCGGAGACCCCCTCGAGGAATTCCGCGTCAACAACTCCCCGCAAAAACAAGCGCTGATGGACGCGCGCACCGAGCTCCTGCAACTGGATGTCCCGGCCCCCGTTCGCTACTTCAGGTGGCTCGGCGGGGCGGCACAGTGCCTCATCCCGTTCGCCAATTCCTGTGACCTTGGCAAGAACATCGCCGGCCAGCCCGTCACTGACGCCCTCGGCCACGCGCTCGTCCAGACCCTGACCCTCGTCACCGGCGCCACGGTGCTGGCCATTCTGATCGGTATCACGCTGGGCATCGTCACGGCCCTGCGCCAGTACAGCGCCCTGGACTACGGCGTAACGTTCATGGCCTTCCTGTTCTTCTCGCTGCCCATCTTCTGGGTCGCCGTCCTGCTGAAGGAATTCGGGGCCATCGGCTTCAACGACTTCCTCCGGAGCCCCGATGTGCCGCTGCCTGCGGCGCTGGGCATCGGTGCCGCGCTCGGTCTGGTGGCAGCCGTCGCCGCCGGCGGCGCCTTGAAACGGCGACTGACCGTCGGCGGCGTCGTCTTTGCCTTCGTCAGCGCGGTGCTCATCTATTTCTCCGCCACCGAGTGGTTCAAGACGCCCGGCCTTGGCCCGGTTGTCATCGCCATCGCCGGGGTGGGCATCGCCTTCGCCGTCACCTTGCTGTCCGCGGGACTCAAGAACCGCAAGGCGCTGCAGTCGGCCCTGATCGCCGTCGCCGTCGGCGTCGTCCTCTATTTCGTCGTCCAGCCGCTGCTGAACGAAGCGACCTTGCTGATGATCGTGCTGCTGGCAGCCGCCTCCATCCTGGTGGGCCTGGGCATCGGCTACGTCATGGGCGGCTACGACCGCGGCCAGTCGATGCGCGCCGCGGCCATCACGTCCTTCCTCGTCGGGGCGCTGATCCTGTTGGATCGCTACATGCAGGCCTGGCCCACCTACTTCAACAACAGCCGCGTGCGCGGGCGGCCGATTGCCACGATCGGTGCCAACACCCCAAACATCCAGGGGGACTTCTGGGTACTGGGCCTGGATTCGTTCACGCACCTGATCCTGCCCACGATGGCGCTGATCCTGATCTCCCTGGCCAGCTACACGCGCTTCACCAGGGCCTCGATGCTGGAAATCATGAACATGGACTACATCCGGACCGCCCGCGCGAAGGGCGTCTCGGAGCGCACCGTCGTGATGCGCCACGCTTTCCGCAACGCGCTGATTCCGATCGCCACCATCGTGGCGTTCGACATCGGCGGCTTGATCGGCGGTGCCGTCATCACCGAGTCCGTCTTCTCGGTCCGCGGCATGGGCTTCCTCTTCTTGGACGGCATCACCCACATCGACCCGAACCCGGTCATGGGCGTTTTCCTCTGTGTTGCCATCACGGCCATGGGTTTCAACCTGATTGCGGATCTCGCGTACTCCGCTCTCGATCCGCGCGTAAGGGTAAAAGCATGAGCCAGCCAAGCCAGCAAGACGAAATCATGGCCGAAGACGCCGCCCTGGGCAGCACGCCCGCGGCCGGAATCGAACCTGTCCTCGAAGCGAAGGGCCTGAGCCAGGGCCAGATCGTCCGTAAACGTTTTCTTGGGCACACCGGCGCGATCATCGGCCTGGCGGTCTTCGCCTTCATCTTCCTGCTCGCCTTCACGTCGGTGGGCTACCTGGGCATCCCCGGCTGGTGGAAGTACGACCACGAAGCAGTGTCGCCGCTAGTAAATGACGGCGCCCCGACCTCCTCGCTTTGGCCGCTGGCCTGGGGCGAGCACCCGTTCGGCCAGGACCGGATCGGCCGTGACCTGTTCGCCATGACCATGCGCGGCGCACAGCAGTCCATCACCGTGATGGTGGTGATCGGCCTGATTGCCGGCCTGCTCGGCGTCCTCGTCGGTGCGGTCTCCGGTTACTTCCGCGGCTGGGCCGAAGCGGTGCTGATGCGCCTGACCGACGTCATCATCATTATCCCCGCCCTGCTGCTCGCCGCAGTGATGGCCCAAATGGCCGGCCGCCGGGACTCCAGCAGCTGGTTCGCGTCCTTTGCGAGCAGCAACGGTGTGTTGGCCCTGGGCATCTTCCTCGGCCTGATCAGCTGGGTCAGCCTTGCCCGGCTGATGCGCGGCGAGTTCCTGTCACTGCGGGAGCGGGAGTTCGTCGACGCCGCGCGGATCTCCGGTGCGAGCAACGCGCGGATCATCTTCAAGCACATCCTGCCCAACGCCGTCGGGGTGCTGATCGTGAACGTCACGCTGACCATGTCTGCCGCGATCCTCACCGAAACGGCGCTGAGCTTCCTGGGCGTCGGCGTGAAGGCGCCGGACACCTCCCTGGGCCTGCTCATCTCGCAAAACCAGCAGGCCTTCTCCACCAGGCCCTGGCTGTTCTGGTTCCCGGGCCTGTTCATCGTGCTGATCTGCCTGAGCATCAACTTCATCGGCGACGGCCTGCGGGACGCGTTCGATCCGCGGCAGAAGAAGTTCAACGCCAAGAAGGTCCGCGGCGGCACCGCTCCTGCCGGACCCCCGGCTGCGGCGCCGGCGGCAGAGAAGAGCGCAGTCACCGCGTTCGACGGCACCAAGGACAGCTAGATGTGCAGTCTGGTGACGGCGGGAAGAAGCCGTGCTGACGCGCGGAGGGAGGGCAGCGGCCTAGGCGGCAGCGACCGTCCAGTAACTGGCCGCAAGCAGCAGCACGGCGACGCCGATCACCGCCCAGCGGGGCTTCACGATGACGGCCGTGGTGGCTGCCTCGCCCGTGGCCAGCGCACCGGTATCCACCAATCCCTGCCAGCGCAGGCGCACCAGGCGGGCAGCCTGGCCGGAGTCGGTGGTTTTAAGGTCACCGGGGCGGACCGACTTCCCCGGCCCGTAGCTGGTATCCGGAAGCCCGTGCAGATCCTCGGGACGAGCATTCCGGCCGCCCCAGATTCCGGGAGCCGGAGCGGCCCAGGCCGCGTAGCTCTTGTGCGCCGTGACCAGGGTCAGGGCGTAGCGGGTGTCCACGTGCACCAGGGCCGCCCACGGCACCAGGACCGACCGGAACGGGTTGTCCAAGGTGACGCCGCCGTCGTGCACTACGACGGCGGGAATCCAAAAGAACTGCCAGCCCAAAAACGCGATCAGCAGCAGCGGCGGGCTGCTGAGCAGGCCGGCGGGCCCCGCCGAGGCCACTGTGACCGCCAGGCCGAAGGCCGCCACCGCCCAGGCCAGCCACGCGAACCATTTGTTGGTCCGGGCCTTGAAGATTTCGACGTTTCCGGCATCGGGCACAGTGCTCATGCCCCCCATAATTCAGTATTCCGGGTTCCGGCACTAATCAGCGGTGCAACGGTGGCCCGGGTGGAAGGAACAAACCCCTCATGACTGATTTCACCACCCTGGACCCGGCTCCGGCTCCCACGCCCGGAAAAGGCGACGCCGTGCTGGAGGTCCGCGACCTCAGCGTTGACTTCGGCGTGGACAAGAAGTGGGTACCCGCCGCGATCGGCCTGAACTACGAGGTGCGAGCCGGCGAGGTGCTGGCGATCGTGGGGGAGTCCGGATCCGGCAAGAGCGCCAGCTCGATGGCGCTGCTGGGCCTGCTGCCCAGCAACAGCCGGGTCAGCGGCAGCGTGAAGCTGGCCGGCAGGGAACTGCTCGGCGCCAACGAGTCAAACATCCGGTCCGTCCGCGGCAAGGATGTCGCGGTGATCTTCCAGGAACCCATGACGGCTCTGAACCCGGTCTACACCGTGGGCGCGCAGATCGTGGAAACCATCCGGCTGCATAACGAAGTCTCACCGGACCAGGCCCGGGAACGAGCCGTCCGGATGCTTGAACTGGTGGAATTGCCGGACCCGGAAAAGGCCTTCAAATCCTACCCGCACCAGCTCTCCGGCGGCCAGCGCCAGCGGGCCATGATCGCCCAGTCCCTCTCATGCGACCCGAAGCTGTTGATCGCGGACGAGCCCACCACGGCCCTCGACGTCACCGTCCAGGCGGAAATCCTGGACCTGATGCGCAACCTGCGCAACAAGCTTGACAGCGCCATCGTGCTCATCACCCACGACATGGGCGTGGTGGCCGACCTCGCGGACCGGATCGCGGTGATGCGCCGGGGCCTGATCGTGGAAACTGGCACCGCGGCGGAGATCTTCCA
Organism: Arthrobacter sp. B3I4; assembly: GCF_030816855.1. Taxonomy (NCBI): domain Bacteria; kingdom Bacillati; phylum Actinomycetota; class Actinomycetes; order Micrococcales; family Micrococcaceae; genus Arthrobacter; species Arthrobacter sp. B3I4. The sequence continues at coordinate 1,722,071 of NZ_JAUSYK010000001.1, forward strand.
CAATCCGCAGCACGAATACACCAAGGCACTGCTGGCCGCCGTCCCCCACCTCGGCCAGGGCACTGCGGAGAGCGACGTGGACGTCACGGCAGCCCTCGCCGCGGCGACGCAGGCCGAGATCCAGGTCATCCCGCGCGCGGAACTGCTTCGGCGCGAGCGTGAAAACGCGGCCGCGCTGGCCGCCGCCGAGGCCGCAAAGCCGCAGGGCGAGCCGGTCCTGGAGCTCACCAACGTGGCCATCGAGTACCCCAAGCAGGGCCGCGTGCCGGCGTTCCGCGCCGTCGAGGGCGCCAACCTTGCCATCTATCAGGGTCAGGTCGTTGGCCTCGTGGGCGAATCCGGCTCGGGCAAAACCACGATCGGCCGCGCAGCAGTCGGGCTGCTCCCCGTCGCCGCCGGCACTATGAAAGTGGTGGGGCAGGACATCTCCGCGGCTAAAAAGAACGGCCGGCAGCTGCACGACATGCGCCGGCACGTCGGCATGGTGTTCCAGGACCCCTCGTCCTCACTGAACCCGCGCCTGCCGATCGGAGAAAGCATCGGTGAGCCGATGTTCCTCGCCAAAGTCGCCAAGGGCGCGGAGCTGCAGTCGCGGATCGAAGCCCTGCTGGACCAGGTGGAGCTGCCGCGCGACTACCGCAACCGCTACCCGCACGAGCTCTCCGGCGGGCAGAAGCAGCGCGTGGGCATCGCCCGGGCACTGTCGCTGAAGCCGAAGCTGATGGTGGCCGACGAACCCACCTCGGCGCTGGACGTCTCCGTCCAGGCGAAGGTGCTTGAACTGTTCCAGCACCTGCAGAAGGAACTGGGCTTCGCGTGCCTCTTCGTCACCCACGACCTGGCGGTGGTCGATGTGCTGGCCGACCGGATCTGCGTGATGCAGCGCGGCCGGATCGTCGAACAGGGCACCCGCGACCAGATCCTGCGCAACCCCCAGGAGCCCTACACGCAGCGTCTCCTTGCGGCCGTTCCGCTGCCGGACCCGGAGAAACAGCGCGAGCGGCGGGAGCTGCGCGCCCAACTGCTGTCGGGGGCAAGTTAGGCGCCGGGCCGCGGGCTCGGCGCCGCCGCCGCCGGGGGAGTTTCAGTTAGGGGAGAGTAACCCGGTGTCCCGGAAGGAGCGAATCCTACCAGCCGGTAATGTGTGACTTGAAATGCGTTTCGCTTGACGCTAACCGTCACGGCATTGTCGGATCACGGTTTGGCAACGGAGTTCCATTATCCGGACACTTTGCGGTTAGGCTACTTCCACATGTAGGCCACGTCACAAGGGATACCCCTGTGCCCGGGCCTGCCGGGAAGCACAAGTCTTTCCCGAACGAACTCCCACAACTCTTAGGAGGCGGAATGCGTTTTTCGCGCACTTCCAAAGCACTGGGCATGGTGGCCATCGCTGCCATGGCCCTGACCGGTTGCGGCGGCGGCGGTTCCAACACCGCCGGCGGCAGCACCGGTGGCGACACCAGCAAGGTCATCCTCGCCGACGGCTCGGAGCCCCAGCGCCCGCTGATGCCGGCCGACACCAACGAGGTCGGCGGCGGCAAGGTCATCGAACTCATGTTCGCCGGTCTCGTCAGCTACGACCCCAACGGCAAGCCCGTGAACGAACTGGCCGAGTCCATCGAGGGCAAGGACGGCCAGCACTTCACCATCAAGCTCAAGAAGGACCAGAAGTTCACCAACGGCGAGGCCATCACCGCCAAGACCTTCGTTGACTCCTGGAACTTCGGCGCGGCAGCCAAGAACGCCCAGCTCAGCGGCGGCTTCTTCGAAAGCATCAAGGGCTACGACGAGGCCAGCGCCGAAGGCTCCACCGTCGAGACCATGTCCGGCCTGAAGGTCGTTGACGACCAGACGTTCACCGTTGAACTCAAGCAGCCCGAATCCGACTGGCCGCTGCGCCTCGGCTACACCGCCTTCGTCCCGGTTCCGTCCGGCGCCCTGAAGGACCCGAAGGGCTTCGGCGAGAAGCCGGTCGGCAACGGCCCGTACAAGATGGCCGAAGGCGGCTGGCAGCACAACGTGCAGATCCAGCTTGTCCCGAACCCGGACTACAACGGCCCGCGCAAGGCCAAGAACGCCGGCGTGACGTTCAAGATCTTCCAGAACGACGACGCCGCGTACCAGGACCTGCTGTCCAACAACCTGGACATCCTGCAGACCATCCCGACCAGCGCCTTGAAGAACTTCAAGTCCGACCTGGGCGAGCGCACCATCAACAAGCCGTACGCCGGCAACCAGACCATCGCGATTCCGGAATACCTGCCGGAGTGGAGCGGTGAAGCCGGCAAGCTGCGCCGCCAGGCCCTTTCCATGGCCATCAACCGCGACGAAATCACCAAGGTCATCTTCAACGGCGCGCGCCAGCCCGCCAAGGACTTCACCGCCCCCGTCCTGGACGGCTACAGCGACTCCATCCCGGGTTCCGAGAACCTGAAGTTCGACGCCGCCAAGGCCAAGGAGACCTGGGCCAAGGCCGACGCGATCCAGAAGTGGGACGCCGGCAAGACCTTCACCATCGCCTACAACGCCGACAAGGGCGGCCACAAGGCCTGGGTTGAAGCTGTCGTGAACCAGCTCAAGAACACCCTCGGCATCAAGGTCGAAGGCAAGCCGTACGCCACCTTCAAGGAAGCCCGCAACGACGCGACCGCGAAGACCCTGACCGGTTCGATCCGTGCCGGCTGGCAGGCTGACTACCCGTCGCTGTACAACTTCCTCGGCCCGATCTACAAGACCGGTGCCGGCTCCAACGACGCGAAGTACGCGAACCCGACCTTCGACAAGGCCATCTCGGACGGCCTCGCCGCTTCCTCGGTCGCCGAAGGCAACAAGGCCATGAACAAGGCCCAGGAAATCCTCCTGACCGACCTTCCGGCCATCCCGCTCTGGTACCAGGTCGCCCAGGGCGGCTGGAGCGACAAGGTCACCAATGTTGACTACGGCTGGGACGGCGTTCCGCTGTACTACAACATCACTGGCAAGTAAGAACTGAACAACGGCGGGGGCTGCCTGGAAGGGGCCTCCGCCGTTGTTTTGCTTTGACGCCGATTTCTTCCTGATGGCCCGAGACCCGGGCGTACTTTTCGCAGCCCGGCGCACCGTGACCGTTCCGGCGCCGGCCTGCATCAATACTGAAAAGGTTCTTCGATGAACAACTCCGCCGCATCCCTGGACCGGATGCCTGCTGACAAGGGTGTGCTTCGCTGATGGCGACTTACATCCTCAAGCGTTTCCTCCAACTGATCCCCGTCTTCCTGGGCGCCACGCTGCTGGTCTACTTCCTGGTCTTCAGCCTCCCCGGCGACCCGATCGTCGCCCTGTTCGGCGACAAGCCGGTCAATGAAGCCGTCGCTGCGAAGCTCCGGGCCCAGTACCACCTGGACCAACCGTTCTGGATCCAATACCTGCTCTACCTGAAGAGCATCTTCACCTTCGACCTGGGCCAGGACTTCTCCGGCCGCCCGATCGCCGCGGTGCTGGGCGAGGTCTTCCCCGTCACCGCCCGGCTCGCCGTGATGGCGCTGATCTTCGAAGCCGTGTTCGGCATCATCTTCGGTCTCATCGCCGGCCTCCGCAAGGGCAAGATCTTCGACGCTACCGTCCTGGTCGCCTCGCTGGTGGTCATCGGTATCCCGATCTTCGTGCTGGGCTTCCTGCTGCAGTTCACCATCGGTGTCCAGCTCGGCTGGGCGAAACCCACCGTGAGTTCCGCGGCCACCGTACAGGACCTGATCCTGCCGGCCATCGTGCTGGGCCTGGGCTCCTTCGCCTACGTGCTGCGCCTGACCCGCACCTCGGTCATCGAGAACATGAACGCCGACTACGTGCGCACCGCCACGGCCAAGGGCCTGTCCCGCTTCCGCGTGGTGCGGGTGCACATCCTGCGCAACTCCCTGATCCCCGTCATCACGTTCCTTGGCGCGGACCTGGGCAGCCTGATGGGCGGTGCGATCGTCACCGAAGGCATCTTCAACGTGCCCGGCGTCGGCAACCGGCTCTACCGGGCGGTGCTGTCCGGCGAAGGCCCCACGGTGGTCTCGATCGTCACCGTGCTGGTGCTGATCTACTGCCTCTCCAACCTGCTCGTTGACCTGCTGTACGCCTGGCTTGACCCGAGGATCCGCTATGACTCCTGATTCCACCACCGAAAGGCAGGGCGCTTCGGTGCCCGCGACGCGCCACATCGAGCACTTCGTTGCCGACTTTGCCGAAACGCCGCTGCAGGCCACGGACAAGGTCAAGGAAGACCAGGCGCCGCTCAGCCTCTGGGCCGAGGCGTGGCGGAACCTGCGCAAGCAGCCGCTGTTCCTGATTTCCGCCTTCCTCATCCTGGTCGTCGTCGCCGTGTCCCTCTTCCCGGGCCTCTTCTCGCCGATCGACCCGACCTCCGAGGCATGCCAGCTGGCCAACTCCGACGGCGGTCCCGCCGCAGGGCACCCGCTGGGCTTTACCCAGCAGGGCTGCGACGTCTACGCCCGGGTGATTTTCGGCACCCGGTCCTCCGTGACCGTCGGGCTGTTCACCACCATCGGTGTGCTGCTGATCGGCGGCATCATGGGAGCCTTGGCCGGTTACTACGGCGGCTGGGTTGACGCCGTGCTGGCCCGCATCAACGACATCTTCTTCGCCCTGCCGCTGATCCTCGGCGCCATCGTCGTGATGCAGCTGCCGATGTTCCGGGCCAACCGAACCGCGTGGACGCTGGTTCTGATCCTGATGACCTTCGGCTGGCCGCAGATCGCCCGGATCACCCGCGGCGCCGTGATCGAGGTGCGCAACGCGGACTTCGTGACCGCTGCACGCTCTCTCGGCGTCTCCAAGTTCGGCGCGCTGATGCGGCACGTTATGCCGAATTCGCTGGCCCCGATCATCGTGGTGGCCACGATTTCGCTCGGCACCTTCATCGTCGCGGAATCGACCCTGTCATTCCTGGGCATCGGACTCCCGCCCAGCGTGATGTCCTGGGGCAACGACATCCAGGCCGCGCAGGCCTCCCTGCGCTCCAACCCGATGCCGCTGCTGTACCCGGCCATCGCACTTTCCATCACCGTTCTGAGCTTCATCATGCTGGGCGATGCCCTGCGAGATGCTCTCGATCCCAAAGCGCGCAAGCGATGAAAGGGGAAGCCATGAACGCCCCTGTTGAAATCCGTGAAGAAGGAACGGCCGCCCGGCGTCCGCTCCTTGAAATCAGGGACCTGGCGATCAGCTTCAAAACCAGCGGCGGCGAGGTTAACGCCGTCCGGAACGCCCACCTCACCGTGATGCCCGGGGAAACCGTGGCCATCGTGGGGGAGTCCGGCTCCGGCAAGTCGACGACGGCGCTGGCCGCCATCGGCCTGCTGCCCAGCAACGGCCGGGTTTCCGGCGGCCAGATCCTCTTCGACGGCGAGGATATTTCCCACGCCGGCGAAAAACGGATGATCGAACTGCGCGGCAACAGCATCGGCATGGTCCCGCAGGACCCGATGTCCAACCTGAACCCGGTCTGGAAGATCGGCCACCAGGTCCGCGAGACGCTGAAGGCCAACGGCCTGCCCGACGGTCCGGACGACGTCGCCACGGTCCTCTCCCAGGCCGGCCTTCCCGACGCGGCCCGGCGGGCAAAGCAGTACCCGCACGAGTTCTCCGGCGGCATGCGCCAGCGTGCCCTGATCGCGATCGGCCTGTCCTGCCAGCCGCGCCTGCTCATCGCCGATGAGCCGACCTCGGCCCTGGACGTCACCGTGCAGCGGCAGATCCTGGACCACCTGGACAAGATGACCACCGAACTCGGCACCGCCGTGCTGCTGATCACCCACGACCTGGGCCTCGCTGCCGAACGCGCCGACAAGGTCGTGGTGATGTACCGCGGCCAGGTGGTGGAATCCGGTCCGTCGCTGGAGCTGCTGCAGAACCCGCAGCACCCGTACACCCAGCGGCTGGTCGCCTCGGCTCCGTCCCTGGCCTCCCGCCGGATCCAGGCCGCCAAGGAACAGGGCGTCGAGTCGGAGGACCTGCTGGCACCGGCCGAGGACGCCGCCGTCGTGGAACCGACCCTGCCCGATGAAGTCCTGCAGATCCAGAACCTCCGCAAGGTATTCAAGCTCCGGTCCGGGCTCGGCCGCTCCACCGACTTCACCGCGGTGGACGACGTCTCGTTCTCCGTCAGGCGCGGAACCACGACGGCGATCGTGGGGGAGTCGGGCTCCGGCAAGTCCACGGTGGCGCAGATGGTGCTGAACCTGCTGACCCCCACGTCGGGCAAGATCGTGTTCGACGGCGTCGACACCTCCACGCTGAACAGCAAGGAACTCTTCGCCTTCCGCCGCCGCGTGCAGCCGATCTTCCAGGATCCGTACGGTTCGCTCGACCCGATGTACAACATCTTCCGGACCATCGAGGAGCCGCTGCGGACCCACAAGATCGGCGACAAGCCCAGCCGGGAGAAGAAGGTCCGGGAACTGCTGGACCAAGTGGCACTGCCGCAGTCCACAATGCAGCGGTACCCGAACGAGCTTTCCGGCGGCCAGCGCCAGCGCGTGGCGATCGCCCGTGCCCTGGCCCTTGACCCCGAGGTCATCATCTGCGACGAGGCCGTTTCGGCGCTCGACGTGCTGGTGCAGGCGCAGGTGCTGAACCTGCTCGCGGACCTGCAGTCCCGGCTGGGGCTGACCTACCTGTTCATCACCCATGACCTGGCGGTGGTCCGGCAGATCGCTGACCACGTCTGCGTCATGGAGAAGGGCAAGCTGGTCGAGACCGGTTCCACAGACGAGGTCTTCGACTCCCCGCAGCAGGACTACACCAAGGCCTTGCTCAACGCCATCCCCGGCGCGAGGCTCATGCTTCCGCCGGAAGTTGCCTGACCTTTTAGCGCCAAGAACGAAGGAGCCGGTGCCCACCCTGAGGTGGACACCGGCTCCTTCTGTTTGCCCGGTACCCGCTGCGCGGTATCGCCCGGTACCCGCTTGGCGGGGGCGGGTCCCGCGTGAACCTAGCTGCCGGCCGGTGAAACCGGTCCGGGAGGCGGGAGCTCGAGTCCCATCTCCTGCAACCGGCCGGCCAGAATCTTTCCCAGCTCCCCGTGGCCGACGTTGTTCATGTGCACGCCGTCCGCCATCTGCGCAGTCAGGTTGTACTTCGTCAGCCAGTCTCCGACGCTGACGAACGGGATGGCATGCTTCGCGGCGACGCTTCCCAGCAGTGAATCCACCTGGGAGCGGCGGCCGCCGCCGTAGTTGGCGCCGCGGGCCAGGGTGCCGATCATTGCCAGCTTTGAACCCGGGTAGCGCTGCCGCAGGGACGCTATCAGGCGCTCCGCGTTCGCAACGATCTGCGCGTCCGAGGCCCCGCGGGAAGCATCGTTTCCGCCGCCTTCGATAACGACGAGGGCCGGCTCCCCGTAGGGCAGCTTCCAGTCCCCGCGCTGCAGGGCATCGATGTAGTTGCCCGTCTTGCCGTTGGCGGCGACATAACCGGTGCCGCCCAGGCCGCAGAAAAAGACGTCATAGCCCACGGCCGCCAGGCCCTGCCGCGGCCAGCCGGTCTCCGGTTCCGACTGGGAATCCCCGATGATGAGAGCCGTCCGCGCGATGTTGCCGACGACGACTTCGTCCCGGCCATTTGCAGGGTTTCGATAGATCGTACCCGGGGCCATCGTGGACGGGTTGGGGAGGGGCACGAGCAGGGACTTCTGCCCGGCGCCCGCGGCGACGGGCTCCCCGGGGGCGCCCGCGGCCGTACGGGCCCCAGATTTGCCGGGCGTTTTCGTACCGGCGGACGGGCCGGCGGCACTGCCGGGGGTTGTGGTGGAGGTATCCGAAGCGGATACGGGGGTGGGGGGCGCCTGCCCGCAGCCGGCCATCAGAACGCCGGTGGCGATCATAGGTGCGACGAAGCGGGTCAGAGCCGTGGCGGTTCGCATCTAGGGTCTCCGGGCTTTGCTTGCTGTTACCACGGTAATGATGCGGTACCGGGACCGGAAAATCCAGTGACTTTACTCACAGGGTCTGTTCGTGACGGTGGCTGGGCGGCGGGAGGGCGGGCGCGGCCGGGTTCCGCCGGGACGGCGCACGTCGGCTGCCTTTTTAGGCCAATAAAAGCCCAAGCGTCTAGAATAGATGAAGGTGCCCTGTGCAAAGGGTCTTATCCGTCGTGCGTTCCGGTTGGAAATGTCGCGATACAACAGCTGACTTCACCACTGAATCGAGCAATAACGCATGTCTGAAACCACCACCAACACTGCGGTAGCCACTGCATCGCGCAGTGACCTGCGCAACGTCGCGATCGTGGCCCACGTTGACCACGGCAAGACCACTCTGGTCGACGCCATGCTCAAGCAGACCAACTCCTTTGCCGAGCATAACCACCTCGAAGACCGCGTCATGGACTCCGGTGACCTGGAACGCGAAAAGGGCATCACCATCCTGGCCAAGAACACCACGGTGGCCTACAACGGTCCGTCCTCCAACGGCGAGACCATCACCATCAACGTCATCGACACCCCCGGCCACGCCGACTTCGGCGGTGAGGTCGAGCGCGGCCTGTCCATGGTCGACGGCGTCGTCCTCCTCGTCGATGCCTCTGAAGGCCCGCTGCCGCAGACCCGCTTCGTGCTGCGCAAGGCCCTCGCCGCGCACCTGCCGGTGATCCTGCTGGTCAACAAGACTGACCGCCCCGACGCGCGGATCGACGAAGTGGTGCACGAGTCCATGGACCTGCTTCTGGGCCTCGCCTCCGACCTCGCGGACGAAGTTCCGGATCTCGACCTGGACAAGATCCTCAATGTCCCCGTGGTCTACGCCGCAGCCAAGGTCGGCCGCGCTTCCCTCGAGCAGCCCGCCAACGGCACCGCCCCGGAGAACGAAGACCTGGAGCCGCTTTTCCAGACCATCATCGAGCACATCCCGGCGCCGACCTACAACCCGGACGGTGTCCTGCAGGCCCACGTCACCAACCTGGACGCCTCCCCGTTCCTCGGCCGCCTGGCGCTGCTCCGCATCTACAACGGCACCCTGCGCAAGGGCCAGACCGTGGCCTGGGCCCGTGCCAACGGCGAGCTCAAGAACGTCAAGATCACCGAACTGCTCGCCACCAAGGCCCTGGACCGCGTCCCGGCCGAGTCCGCAGGCCCCGGCGAGATCGTCGCCGTCGCCGGCATCGAGGAAATCACCATCGGTGAGACCCTGACTGACGCCGAGAACCCGCAGCCGCTGCCGCTGATCACCGTCGACGATCCCGCGATCTCCATGACCATCGGTATCAACACCTCCCCGCTGGCCGGCAAGGTCAAGGGCGCCAAGGTCACGGCCCGCCAGGTCAAGGACCGCCTCGACAAGGAACTGATCGGTAACGTCTCCATCAAGGTGCTCCCCACCGAGCGTCCCGACGCCTGGGAAGTCCAGGGCCGAGGCGAGCTCGCCCTGGCCATCCTGGTCGAGCAGATGCGCCGCGAAGGCTTCGAACTGACCGTGGGCAAGCCGCAGGTTGTCACCAAGACCGTCGACGGCAAGATCCACGAGCCGATGGAGCACATGACCATTGACGTGCCGGAAGAGTACCTCGGCGCCGTCACCCAGCTCATGGCCGCCCGCAAGGGCCGGATGACCAACATGGCCAACCACGGCACCGGCTGGTGCCGGATGGAATTCATCGTTCCGGCCCGAGGTCTCATCGGGTTCCGCACCAAGTTCCTCACGGACACCCGCGGCGCCGGTATCGCCGCCTCGATCTCCGAGGGCTACGAGCCGTGGGCCGGCCCGATCGAGTACCGCACCAACGGTTCGATGATCGCCGACCGCGCCGGTGTCGTCACCCCGTTCGCAATGATTAACCTGCAGGAGCGCGGCTCCTTCTTCGTCAAGCCCACCTCCGAGGTGTACGAGGGCATGATCGTCGGCGAGAACTCCCGCGCCGACGACATGGACGTCAACATCACCAAGGAAAAGAAGCTCACCAACATGCGTGCCGCTTCCTCGGATACCTTCGAAAACCTGACGCCGCCGCGCGACCTGACCCTTGAAGAGTCGCTTGAGTTCGCCCGGGAAGACGAGTGCGTCGAGGTCACCCCGGAGTCCATCCGCATCCGCAAGGTCATCCTGGACACCAACGAGCGGTCCAAGGCCAACCGCGCCCGCGCCAAGGTCTAGTTTCCGCGCTCTTCGCGGAATGCCACGGTAAATCGTGAATAAGTGGGCTGCCGGTACGGCAGGCGGTATCGCCGCCGCCATACCGGCAGCCCTTTTTGTTGCCCTCGCAGGCACGATGCTGCACGGGCAGTATGTTCTGCTCGCCGGAATCCAGATCCCCTGGGGCGCCGCCGGGGCGCTGACCCTGCTGGGGGCTGCGGAGCTGTGGCTTGGCGCAGCCTTCCGCTCGGTGCTTCCGGCGGGCGTCTGCGGGGCCGTCTGCTACGCCCTGGCTGGCTGGTGCTCCAGCCTGGAACCAGGCCGCCGGCTGATCATTCGAAACCTGGCAGGCAGTCTGTGGATCTACGGCATCGCCGCGGTCACTCTCGTTCTGCTGGTGTGGTGCCGGCGCTACCGGCAGCTGCCGCGGACTCAGTCTGCCGTCGGGTCCCGGTGATGGGCGATCATCAGTGACGTCGCTTCGCCGTCGTCGTCGGCCGGAAGCCGGATGTATTCCTCAACGACGGCCCGCAGCCTGCCCAGCATCTCCTCCCGCCGGGCCGCGTTGAACTTCACCCCGACACGCCACACCTCGATGTCCTCCGGTGGCAGGCCCCGGGTTTCCTGCAGGAATGTCTCAATCAGGATTGGTGCCACGTTATCCACCGGCGTGTTCCACGACTTGCGGCTGGCGATGTAGGGCACCTCGACGGCGCCCCGCTTGCCCTTGCGGCGCTCCTCGGCGACCAGGAAACCCGACCGTACCAGCGTCCGGACATGGTGCAGGCTCGAGGCCGGGTTGAGCCCGAGCAGCCCGGCGATCTCCTTGTTGGTCCGGGACTGATGCAGACACAGCCTCAGGATCCGAAGCCGCACCGGGGAGCTCAGGGCACGCCCCTTGGCTACTGCATCGTCATCCGGGTCCTGCGCTGGCCGGTCCATGGAAAAAGTCTAGCCGCCAAGTGATTGACACTGCCAACCACTCCTGCGAAGCTTGCGCGGTGACGACCCGCCCGCCCGCCGACGATGCCGGCGACACTGCTACCGCAACGACCTCCGCACCGGCAGGCGCCCCGGCGTCGGCGACGCTGTGGCGGGACGCAAACTTCACCGCGTTCTGGACTGCCCAGGCGTTGAGCCAGCTGGGTTCGCAACTCGGGCACCTGGCCTTTCCGGTTCTGGCCGTGACCCTGCTGGGGGCCACCGAATTCGAGATCGGCGTCCTCAACGCCGCCGGCCTTGCCGCCTTCCTCGTGGTCGGGCTGCCGGCCGGGGCGTGGGTTGACCGCTGGCTGAAGCGGCGCACCATGATCACCGCGGACCTGATGCGGATGGCGGCCATGAGTGCTGTGCCGCTGTTGTGGTGGTCCGGTTCCCTGGAGATCTGGCATCTGTACCTGGTCTCAGGGGTGGTGGGCGTCGCCACCGTGTTCTTCGATGTCTCCTACCAAAGCTTCGTGCCGCTGCTCGTTGTCCCCGGCAAAGTCGGGGAAGCGAACGCCAAGCTCGAGGCCACCGCCCAAATCGCGCGGATCGGCGGTCCCGCAGCCGGGGGCGCGCTACTGACGGTAGTCTCCGCGCCGCTGTTGTTCATCGGTGAATCGCTGGGGTACCTGCTCTCTGCCGTGTTCCTGGCCCGCACCCGCGACCAGGAGCAGAAGGCGCCCGTGGAGGGCCGGAACTCGCTGGCGACCGAGATCAAAGAGGGGCTCAGCTTCGTGGTGCGGCACCCCCTGATCAGCCGCATCGTGCTGTGCACCGGCGGTATGAACTTTTCAGGCATGATCATCTTTACCCTGCTGCCGCTGCTGGTCCTGAGGGAGCTTGGCCTAGGACCGCAGGGCATGGGGATCATCATGTCGGTCGGGGCGGCCGGAGGTCTCCTCGGGGCGGTCGCCGGTCCCTGGCTGGCGCGGCGGATCGGGGAAGGTAGGATCATCCCGGCGGGTGCTCTGTTCAGTGCGCTCTGCCTCATCCTGGTCCCGGTCGCTGCGATGCAGGAAGACCGGGCCGTTGCCCTGCTGCTCCTGGCGGTGTCTGAATTCGGCACCACCGTGGCGGCGCTCGTCTATAACGTGATGCAGGTGACGATGCGGCAGCGGGTCTGCCCGCCGCGGCTATTGGGGCGGATGAACGCGTCCATCCGTTTTGTGGTCTGGGGGGTCATGCCGGTGGCGGCACTGGCCGGCGGCTACCTGGGGGAGCACCTCGGGATTATGCCTGCGATGTGGCTAGGCGTGGCCGGCAGCCTGCTGGCCGTACTCCCGGTGCTGTTCTCGCCCCTGCCGGGGATAAAGAAACTCCCGGACACCGTCGAGGCCCCGAGCCGCTAGGAAACGGTCCGCGGGGCCCGCCGCGGCGGCGGAGGCGGCACGGCCTTGGCGGCGGCCACCTCAACCAGCGGAACGACGACGTCGCTCCGCCGGGTCCGAACGACGCACTCCGTGCCGGTACACGACAGCAGTTCGCCCAGCGCATCCGTGACACCGCCGTCGATCCGGTAGCGCACCACCACCCTAGTGCCGGGCCGGGCGGCAACCAGGAACTCTTGCGGCGACGTGGGGGAGGAACTCACCTCGCTATTCTAGGTCCGCGGCGCCCGGGGTCACCGACCAGGTTCCGTCCGGCTAGGTTCGCGGGATGAGCCGGGGAGATAATAGGCTGAGCAGTGAGAAGCCCGGCGCTCAGGCCGGCGGCAACAACCGGCGGAGCCCGGAACCAACGTGGAGAGGCCAGGGACGTGACGTACGTAATCGCGCAGCCGTGTGTAGATGTTAAAGACAAGGCCTGTATTGAAGAGTGCCCCGTCGACTGCATCTACGAAGGTGAGCGTTCGCTGTACATTCACCCCGACGAGTGCGTGGACTGCGGAGCCTGTGAGCCGGTGTGCCCGGTGGAGGCGATCTACTACGAGGACGACACCCCGGAGGAATGGGCCGATTACTACAAGGCCAACGTGGAGTTCTTCGATGTGCTCGGCTCCCCGGGCGGCGCAGCCAAGATCGGCAATACCCACACCGACCACCCCATGATTGCCGCCCTGCCGCCGCAGAACCAAGACCACTAGGGCGGCGCGACGGTGACTTCTGCGGTGCGCAGCTTCGGCCTCAGCCTGCCCGACTACCCGTGGGAAGCGATGGCGCCCTATCTCGCGCGGGCCGCGGCCCATCCCGGCGGGGCCGCGAACCTCTCCATCGGCACCCCGGTCGACGACACCCCGGCACTGGTCCAGGAGGCGCTCCGGGCGGCGGCCAACGCGCCTGGCTATCCCACGGTGCACGGCACGCCCGCCCTCCGGGAAGCGATCGCGGCCTGGTTCGACCGCCGCCGCGGCGTGCCCGGACTCGACCCGCAGCACGTGATGCCCACCGTCGGGTCCAAGGAACTCGTGGCCTGGCTGCCGTTCCTGCTCGGACTCAAGCCCGGGGACGTCGTCGTCCGCCCCAGCGTCGCGTACCCCACGTACGACATCGGGGCCAGTTTCGTCGGCGCCGAGCATGTCGCCGCCGACGATTTGGACGAACTCGACGCCGGGACCCGCTCGCGCGTCCGGCTCATCTGGGTTAACTCCCCGGCCAACCCCACCGGCAGTGTCCGAGACGCGGAATCGCTGCAGCGGATCGTCGCCCAGGCCCGAGAGCTCGGGGCCGTGGTCGCCTCCGACGAGTGCTACGCGGAACTGGGCTGGGACGAATGGGACGCCCAGCGCGGCGGGACACCGGTCCCCAGCATCCTGGACCCCCGCGTCGCCGGCGGCTCCCATGAAGGACTCCTGGCGGTCTACTCGCTGAGCAAGCAGTCCAACCTGGCCGGCTACCGCGCCGCCTTCGTGGCCGGCGACGGCGCGCTGATGGCCAACCTGGTCAACAGCCGCAAGCATGCCGGCATGATCGTGCCCTACCCGGTGCAGGAGGCCATGCGGGTGGCGCTCGGCGACGACGCGCACGTGGCGGCCCAAAAGGACCTGTACCGGGGGCGCCGTGAACGGATCGTGCCGGCGCTGGAAAGCTTCGGCCTGACCATCCACGAGTCCCGCGCCGGACTTTACCTCTGGGCCACTGCCGGGGAGCCGACCTGGGATACCGTCGGCCGGCTCGCGGACCGCGGCATCGTCGTCGGCCCCGGAGTCTTTTACGGCGATGCGGGCAACGGCTTCATTCGGGTGGCCCTGACCGCCACGGACGAACGGATTGACGCCGCCGTCGGGCGCCTAGCTACGGGACCGTAGCCGCACTGTGATGCGTGCCACATGACGGCTGGTTCGAGGCCCTGAAAAGCCGCCGGATTAGTGCCACCCGCCAACTCCCGGTAGTTTTTAACTGACTATCAATGGTGGCTTTCCACAAGAAGGCAGCGCGGCCGTTGGAATCGGTGTCCAGATACAGGTTCCGTGGGCGGCTTCACCAGATGTTGGATCAAGCTTTCAACAGAGGCCCTGAAGCCTCATGAGGAGAATCCATGACTGAGACCACTAGCGCAACCCTGCGTCATGCGGGCGGGGAGCTCGAGCTTCCGCGCATCAAGGTTGTTGAAGGAAACGAAGGTTACGACGTTTCCAAGCTGCTGAAGCAGACCGGCGCCGTTGCTTTTGACCCGGGTTTCATGAACACCGCGGCGACCACCTCGGCCATCACCTACATCGATGGCGACGCCGGGATCCTGCGCTACCGCGGCTACCCGATCGAGCAGCTCGCGCAGCACTCCAGCTTCCTGGAGGTGTCCTACCTGCTGATCTACGGCAACCTGCCGACGCCGGCCGAACTGGAAGCCTTCGACCAGCGGATCCGCCACCACACCCTGCTGCACGAGGAGCTCAAGGGCTTCTTCAGCGGCTTCCCCCGCGACGCACACCCGATGCCGGTGCTGTCCTCGGCAGTATCCGCGCTGTCCACCTTCTACCAGGACTCGCTGGATCCGTTCAATGCCGAGCAGGTCGAGGTCTCCACGTACCGGCTGCTGGCCAAGATGCCCGTCATCGCTGCCTACGCCCTGAAGAAGTCCGTCGGCCAGCCGATGCTGTACCCGGACAACTCCCACAACCTGGTGGAGAACTTCCTGCGCCTGAGCTTCGGTCTGCCCGCCGAGCAGTACGAAGTGGACCCGGTCGTGGCCAAGGCCCTGGATCTGCTGCTCATCCTGCATGCCGACCATGAGCAGAACTGCTCCACCTCCACGGTCCGGCTGGTGGGCTCGTCCAACGCCAACCTCTTCGCCTCCGTGTCCGCCGGCATCAACGCCCTCTTCGGACCCGCCCACGGCGGCGCCAACGAGGCCGTGCTCAAGATGCTCCGCCAGATCCAGGCCGACGGCATCAAGCCCGAGGACTACATGGAGAAGGTCAAGAACAAGGAAGACGGCGTCCGCCTGATGGGCTTCGGGCACCGCGTCTACAAGAACTACGACCCGCGCGCCAAGATCGTCAAGGCCACCGCGCACGAAATCCTCAGCAAGCTCGGCGGGAACGACGAACTGCTGGAAATCGCGCTCCGCCTCGAGGAAAAGGCCCTGCAGGACGACTACTTCATCGAGCGCAAGCTCTACCCGAACGTGGACTTCTACACCGGCCTGATCTACAAGGCCATGGGCTTCCCGGAGAAGATGTTCACCGTGCTCTTCGCCATCGGCCGCCTGCCGGGCTGGATCGCCCAGTGGCGGGAAATGATCAGCGACCCGAACACCAAGATCGGACGCCCGCGGCAGCTCTACACGGGCGAGCCGGAACGGAACTACCCTTCCGTCTAGAGTTCGACCAGACGACGACGCCGGCCGCGCACCCGAAGCAGGGTGCGCGGCCGGCGTCGTTGTGTTGGGGCACTGGCTGCGGGAGGACGCCCGCTGGCGGGAGGGCGCGGGGTTGGCACGGATACGGCGTGGATCCCCGGAATGGCGGCACAACCGTGCTAAAAAGGACCAATGCCCAAATTTGTCGACGCCGCGCTGCGGCGCCAGGAAGTGGTCGAAGCCGTGTTCCGGATCGTGGCGGCAGACGGCCTGGAACGGGCGTCCCTGCGCGAAGTGGCCGACGAAGCCGGTCTCGCGGTGGGCTCCGTGCGGCATTACTTCGCCAGCAGTGATGAACTGCTGGCGTTCTCTTTTGGCGTCGTCGTGGACCGGATAGCCGGCCGGCTCGAGGCAGCGGAGGACCGGCTGGCGAAGGCAGCCCCCGGTTCGGCGGAGCAGCACGCCGGTGTGATTGCCCTGCTTGGCGAACTGCTTCCGCTGGACGAAGAACGCGCCGTGGACGCCTGCGTCTGGATGGCCTTCAAGAACGCGGCCCGGATCAAGCCGTTCCTTGCGCCCGAAGCGGACCGCAGCCACCGCACCGTCGCAGCCGTCGTCGGCCGGCTGATCATGGAACTGACGGCAGGGCCGGGTACCGGCGCACTGGAGCAGCAGGAACTGGTCACCGAGGCCGAAAGGCTCCTGGCCATCCTGGACGGACTCGCCATGCATGCCCTGCTGCAGCCGGAATGGATGACGGCGCAGATGTGCCATGACGTGCTGGAAGCGCACCTGGCCAGCCTCGGTGCCGGTGCTGCCGGCAACCGGCGTGCCACCGGCCCGTAGGCCACCGACCATTACCCTGCGCGGCCTTCAGGAATAGACTGAAAAAGTACGTCTTGCCAAGGGAGGCAATTGGATGCACCAGACAGGCGGCCCGGGCTGGCGGATCACTATGGACACCTCAGGTCCCATGCTCATAGCGCTTTACGTGAGGGACTCGGCCGGCCTGGAGACCGCAGGTCAGCCCGCCCTGTGCCCGGTCGTCCCCAAGATCCGAGCGTCTGACCACTCACACCTCATTGACGAGGTGGGCGGAACGGGTGCACTCAAAACCGAGTGGGAGGCCTGGTGGGCCCAGCTCCTGAAGTCACACCCGGAGATGGAGCCCGAGCTCGGACCGCCGGGCTTCCGCGCCTTCGGCAACTCCCCGGCACTGCGGCGGGTGCTCCAGGCACACTTTGGCGCCGCCCTCAGCTGGGCGCGCGAACGGCGGGGCGAGTATCTGGCCCTGGAAGCCGAGCGTGATGCCAGCGGAGCCACCCAGGTCCTCGCCGACCTGGTGGATGACAGGCTGCTCGAAGTCGGCCGGGCCGCCCGCGACTTTGACTTGACCATCATTGAGCTGCCCCTCGCCGAGCCCCGGGCCTGGTACCTGGAGCCGGACAAGGTCATCATGAGTACGGAACTGCTGGCCGAACCCGACCTGTTCCGCAGCTACGTTCAGCCGGTCGTCGAACTGCTGGTGTGATCCCCGGCCAAAAGCGCTGCCATCCCCGGTCGCGTCAGGGCAAACAGTAGCTACGGCGCCGGTTCCTCGGCCACCGTTATGGTGACCTGGCCCGCCGGGGCGTCGGCGCTCTGCCAGCCGTTGCGGGCGAGCCGTGTCCAGCTCCGGCCGTCGACCCGCACCTCCGTGATGGACAGGGCCTTGGCGTTGGCTACCGCCCACTGCGCCACCGCCCACGCCTGCGTGCCGTCAGCCTCCGCCACGACCGTCCGGCCTGCCGCGGTCGCGGGGAGGGCTCCGAAAGCCGCCAGCAGGCGCTGCCGGACCTCCGCGGCGTCCCCGGCCGTCTCCGGTTTGCGCAGCGTGCAGTCGAGGCCCTCCGCGGTCTGGCCGGTCAGTGCCGACGCGAAGGCCCTGGCCATGGGCTCATGCTGGGCGTACGCCCCCGGATACGCCGAACGCTGGACGTGCTGCGCGGCCGCGGTGATGGGCATGGACTCGTATCCCGGGACTTTGACCAGCGCGTCGTAGAAGGCGTTGGCGGCGTGGAACGGGTCCATGACCTGCGCCTCGGTGCCCCACCCCTGCGAGGGCCGCTGCTGGAACAGGCCGCGCGAATCGGGGCCCGCCTGGTCGCCATGGCCGATGTTGCGCAGTTTCGCTTCCTGCATGGACGTGGCCAGGGCGATGCTCGCCGCGCGGGCGGGCAGTCCGCGCCGGACCGCGACGGCGCTGACAAGGGCAGCATTTGCGGCCTGGTCGCTGGCGAGATCCTCGCCGCCGGCACCGACGGCCGTGCAGCGCTCGGTGATCAGTGTCTCGGAACGCTGCAGGAAGGCGACGGCCGTGTAGACCGCGCCGGCCACCATGGCCAGCGCCAGCAACAGCACCGTCCGACGGCGCCAGCGACCCCTGCGTGCCACGTCATTACTCCCTCGGGCCCCGCAGGGCCGGTCGAATCCTGAGCCAACCGGCTCTCGGCCGGTGCCTAGTTGGCGTGCAGCGCCTCATTGAGCTCAACGGTCTGGCCCTTCCGGGGGAGGACCTCCACCTCGCCGCTGGAGGAGTTGCGGCGGAACAACAGATTGGGAACCCCGGAAAGTTCGACGGCCTTCACGATCCGGCTGGTGTCCTCGCCGTCGGCGTCCTTCGGACCGACCACGCGTACCCGGGTGCCCGCCGTGACGTAGAGGCCGGCCTCGACGACGGAGTCGTCACCGATGCTGATGCCGACCCCGGAGTTTGCGCCCAGCAGCACCCGCTCGCCGAGGGCGATCTTTTCCTTGCCGCCGCCGGAAAGGGTGCCCATGATGGAGGCGCCGCCGCCGACGTCCGAGCCGTCACCGGCCACCACCCCTGCGGAGATCCGGCCTTCGACCATCGAGGTTCCCAGCGTGCCGGCATTGAAGTTCACGAACCCCTCGTGCATGACGGTGGTGCCTTCGGCCAGGTGTGCGCCCAGCCGGACCCGGTCGGCGTCGGCGATCCGGACGCCGGAGGGGATCACGTAGTCGACCATGCGGGGGAACTTGTCCACCCCGTAGACGGTCACGGCGCCGCGCTTGCGCAGCCGCGCCCGGGTCAATTCAAAGTCCTCCACGGGGGCCGGGCCGAAGTTGGTCCACACCACGTTGGGGAGCTTGCCAAAGATGCCGTCCAGGTTGATGCTGTTCGGCTGGACCAGGCGGTGCGAGAGCAGGTGCAGGCGCAGGTAGGCGTCCGCGGTGTCCGCCGGGGGTTCGTCCAGGTGGATCTGGGCGAAGACGACCTGCTGTTCGGTTCCGCGGTCGGCGTCGTTGCCGGCAGCCGCGATGTCGAGCAGGGACTGGTCCGCGTTGGCGACGTCGCGCAGGTTCTCCGCCGCGGTCCCGAGTGCCGGCGCCGGGAACCAGACGTCCAGCACGGTAGCCTGGCCGTTGCGGGTGGCGAGGGTCGCGACCCCGTAGCCGTAGGCGGAACGGGAGGCGGCGGGCGCGGCAGTGGAAGCGGTTTCAGTCATGACTCAAGTCTATAGACGGCGCCCGTGCTCACTAAAACCTGTGACAGCGCGGAGCTATGACTGGAGCAGCCCGATACAGTGGGACCGTGACTGAGCAAACTGCCCCCGCCCGCAAGGACCTGCGCCTGGACCTGCGCCAGGACGTCGCCCTGCTGACCGCCGACCTCATCGACATCTTCAGCGTTTCCGGGGAGGAACGCCGGCTGGCCGACGCCGTCGAGTATGCCCTCCGCGCCCTCCCGCAACTTGAGCTGACCCGCGACGGCGATGCGATCATCGCCCGCACCAACCTTGGCCGGTCCGAGCGGGTCATCCTCGCCGGGCACCTGGACACCGTCCCGCTGCCGACCACCGAGGGCTCGCTGGGCACTGTCCCCTCCTACTGGGCCTCCGGGGCGCCCGGTGAAGGCGTGCTGTACGGCCGCGGCGCCACCGACATGAAGGGCGGCGTGGCGGTGCAGCTGGCGCTCGCCGCCGGACTGTTCGACGGCGGCGGGGAGCCGGACAAGGACGTCACCTTTGTCTTTTACGACCACGAGGAAGTGGAGGGGGTGAAGAGCGGCCTGGGCCGGCTGGTCCGTAACCACGGCGCGCTGCTGGAAGGGGACTTCGCCATCCTGCTGGAACCGACCGACGGGACGGTCGAGGGCGGCTGCAACGGCACCATCCGTTTCGAAGCCAGCACGCGCGGGGAAGCGGCCCACTCTGCCAGGGCTTGGATGGGCAGCAACGCCATCCACGCCGCGGCGCCGATCCTGACCAGACTGGCCGGCTACGAGCCGCGGACCGTTCCCGTGGACGGGCTGGACTACCGCGAAAGCCTCAACGCCGTCCGGATCAGCGGCGGCACGGCCGGAAACGTCATCCCGGACCGCTGCGTGGTGGAGGTCAACTACCGCTTCGCGCCGGACAAGAACCTCGCGCAGGCCGAGGAACACGTCCGCGAGCTGCTGGCCGGCTTCGACCTGGTCTGCACTGACGGCGCCGCCGGCGCCCGGCCGGGCCTGAACCACCCCGCCGCTGCCTCCTTCGTCGCCGCTGTCGGAGCCGCGCCGAAGCCGAAGTACGGCTGGACCGACGTCGCACGCTTCAGCGAACTCGGCGTCCCGGCCGTGAACTTCGGCCCGGGGGATGCGCTGCTGGCCCACAAGGATGATGAGCACGTCGACGCCGGTGCGGTCCGCGAGTGCCTGCGCGCGCTGCGGACCTGGCTCGGCGTCTAGCCCTGGCAACGCGGTCCGGGCCACCGGGACGAGGCGTACTAACGGCGAAAGGTCCGGAACCCGTGCGGGTTCCGGACCTTTCGCGTCTGCAGGGTCGGGCTACTTCACCACGTCGACTCCGGCGGCCGGCACATGCGCCATGCCGCCGGCGGCCTTCTTGGAGCCGCGCTTCTCGATCCAGATGGCGATCCGCGAAACAGCCAGGTTGATGGCGATGTAGATGGCCGCCGCCACAAAAAACACCGGGAAGAGGTATTGCGGGCCGAGGAAGTCGGCCATGACCTGGACCGCACGGAGCAGTTCGCCGTAGGCCACGATGTAACCGAGCGAGGTGTCCTTTAGGAGTACCACCAGCTGGGCCACGAGGGAGGGCAGCATCCGGCGGATGGCCTGTGGCAGTTCGATGGTCAGCCGGGACTGGAAGCTGGTGAGGCCGATGGCAAGGCCGGCTTCGCGCTGTCCCTTGGGCAGGGACTGGATGCCGGCCCGGATGATCTCGGCGAAGATCGCCGCGTTGTACAGGACCAGACCGGCGACGACCGCGATGAACGAGCTGGTGGCGAAGACCAGCAGCACGAACAGCATCATCAGGACCACCGGCATGCCGCGGAGGAATTCCAGCACGATCCGGGTGGGGACCCGGATCCACGCGACGTCGGAAATCCGCATCAGGCACAGCAGCAGCCCGAGCGGGAAGGCGATGACGGCAGCCAGGGCTGCGGCGCTGAGGGTCGCTCCGATGCCGTTGGCGATCAGCGTCCAGACATCCGCCTGGCTGAAGATAGCCCAGCGCTGGGCTTCAAAGATTCCCTGCTGGGCCAGGGTCATGACGGCCACTGCCAGTAGCGCGACGATCAGGATCACACCGATGACTGAGCCGATGAGGGAGATGCGGCGGGCTTTGGGACCCGGGACGTCGTAGAGAACGGAGCTCATCGTGCGATCGCCACCTTTCGTTCAACGACGTTGGCCAGGTAACCCAGCGGGACGGTAATCAACAGGTAGAAGAAGGCAACTCCGACAAGGACCCACATGACGGCGTCGCCGTTGGAGTTCGCGAGCTGCTTGCCGTACCCGAAAAGCTCCAGCACGTAGAAGGCGCCGGCGACGGAGGAGTTCTTCACCAGGGCGATCAGGATGTTGATCAGCGGCGGGATCACCGTGCGCAGGGCCTGCGGAAGGATGATCAGCGAGAGCACCTGGCTGAACTTCATGCCGATGCTGCGGGCTGCCTCGGCCTGGCCGACCGGGACGCTGTTAACACCCGAACGGACAGCTTCGGCGATGAAAGCGGAGGTGTAGGCGCTCAGGGCGATGATGGCAGCGATTTCAAACTGCTGGAATGAGACGCCGAGGCGGGGGAGCACGACGGCGGCGAAGAAGAACGCGATGGTCAGCGGCGTGTTCCGGACGATCTCCACATAGGCCATGCTGAAGCCGCGCAGCGCCGCGATGGGGGAGACCCGGGCTGCGGCAAGCAGGGTACCGAAAATGAGGGCGAAGATTCCCGAGACCACTGCCAGGAAGAGGGTTCTGAGAAAGCCGTCCCAGTACTGGGGGAGGTTCTCAATGATGACGTCCATAGGTTCCTTCAGCTGCGTTGAGGGGTTTCAAGCATTAACCGGGCAGTGGCGGCCGCGGGCCCGCAAGGGAAGCGGGTTCCGGCGGCCGCCACACCTGGTTTTAGTAGCGGTTGATGGCGGGGAGCTTCGGGGCCGTCTTGATGACGGCGCCGGCGGTTGCTTCCCAGGCCTTCTTGTAGGAACCGTCCTTGTCGAAGGCTTCGAGCTGGTCGTTGATCCAGCTGCGGAAGACCTTGTCGTCCTTCTTCAGGCCGATGCCGTAAGGCTCCCTTGGTGAAGGTCTCATCGGAGGCGAGCTTGAAGGCGTCGGGCTCCTTGTTGACGAAGCCGGCGAGGATGACGTTGTCGGTGGTGACTGCTTCGACCTGCTTGTTGCGCAGCGGCTCAAGGCAGGCGGAGTAGGTTGCGGCCGGAACCAGGACGGCTCCGTACTTCTCCACGATCGTCGATGCAGGAGTGGATCCGGTCACGGAGCAGACGTTCTTGCCCTTGACGTCTTCAGGCTTGGTGATCGAGGTGTTGTCCTTGTTCACCATCAGGGCCTGGCCTGCCTCGTAGTACGGGCCGGCAAAGTCGACTTCGGCCTTGCGCTTGTCGTTGATCGTGTAGGTGGCGACGATGATGTCGACCTTGCCCTGCTTGATGAACTGCTCGCGGTTCGCGGAAACAGTTTCCACCCACTCGATCTTGTCCGCGCTGATGCCCAGCTTGGCGGCGATCAGCTTGCCGATTTCGACGTCGAAACCGACAGGCTTGCCGTCGAGGCCCTTCTGGCCGAACAGCGGCTGGTCGAACTTGGTGCCGATGGTGATTTTGCCGGCTGAAGAAAGCTTTGCCATGGTGCTGTCGGCGGCGAAGCTCGGCTTCTCGGCTACGGGCGGGTTGGAAGTGGAGGAGCTGCCGCCGCAGGCGCTCAGGCTCAGAGCCAGAGCTGCGGATGCGGCCACCAGAAGGGATTTCCTTCGGGTCAAAAATGCCATCATGACATTCCTTTCATTGGACGGCCGCCTCACGGCGGCCTGGGTGCGAACTCTGCGGAGAATTGGAGGTGTGTCTGTGGTGCGGCTTAGTGCGTCAAGAGCTTGGACAGGAAATCCTTGGCGCGGCTGCTCTTGGGGTTGGTGAAGAACTCTTCGGGTGTTGCGTCCTCAACGATCTGGCCGTCGGCCATGAAGACCACGCGGTCCGCAGCCTTCCGGGCGAAGCCCATCTCGTGCGTGACCACGATCATCGTCATGCCTTCCTTGGCAAGCTGGATCATGACGTCGAGGACTTCGTTGATCATTTCCGGGTCCAGCGCCGAGGTGGGCTCATCGAAGAGCATCACCTTCGGTTTCATGGCAAGAGCGCGGGCAATTGCGACGCGCTGCTGCTGGCCGCCGGAGAGCTGGGCGGGCAGCTTCGGTGCCTGGTGGCCGACGCCGACGCGCTCCAGCAACGCCATGGCGTCCTTGTCGGCCTCCGCCTTGGACAGGCCCTTGACCTTGATTGGTCCGAGTGTGACGTTCTCAAGGATCGTCTTGTGGGCGAACAGGTTGAACGACTGGAAGACCATGCCGACGTCGGCGCGCAGCTTGGCCAGTTCCTTGCCCTCCTCGGGCAGCTCCTTGCCGTCGATGGCGATCCTGCCGTCGTCGATGGTCTCCAGCCGGTTGATGGCGCGGCAGAGCGTTGACTTGCCTGAGCCCGAGGGACCGATGACAACAACGACCTCTCCCTTTCGGACGTTCAGATTGATGTCCTTGAGGACGTGCAACTGGCCGTAATGCTTGTTGACGGCATTCAGGGAGACGAGGGCATCGCCGGGCACTTGAGTAGTCATAAGAAGAATCTAGCGAACATTAGCCGAATATGACCGCTGTCACTGGGAGTTCGTCCACATCGTGACCCAAGAGATACCGCAGCCTACCACCGTCGCAGCCGCCCCGGGCGGCCCCGAAGCGCCACGGCAGCCGGCCCGCTGATCCGCGCGTTAGCCTAAGGACATGAGTACCGAGCCGCAGCCCACGCCAGAGCAGAACCCAGCCGGCACCCCAGGCTCGGGGCGTCGGGACGCCCCGCCGGCCAACGGCATCCGGCATAAGGGGCCGCTCGAGCTGCGCCGCAAGGCGGCCAAGGTCACCATGTCCGACCAGACACTGCTGGACACCAAGGGACCGGGCCAGTTCGTGCACACAGACCCGTGGCGGGTGCTGCGGATCCAGAGTGAATTCGTGGAAGGCTTCGGCGCGCTCGCCGACCTCGGGCCCGCCGTCAGCGTTTTCGGTTCCGCGAGGACGCAGCCGGGCAGCGTCAACTACGAACTCGGCGTGGAGGTGGGCCGCAAGCTGGCCGAGGCCGGCCTCGCTGTCATCACCGGCGGCGGCCCAGGGTCCATGGAGGCGGCCAACAAGGGCGCCGTGCAGGGCAACGGTGTCTCGGTTGGCCTCGGGATTGAGCTGCCCTTCGAGCAGGGCATGAACCAGTGGGTGGACCTGGGCATCAACTTCCGTTACTTTTTCGCCCGCAAAACCATGTTCGTGAAGTACGCCCAGGGCTTCATTGTGCTCCCCGGAGGCCTCGGCACCCTCGACGAGCTCTTCGAAGCCATGGTCCTGGTCCAGACGCGTAAAGTCACCTCCTTCCCGATCGTGTTGATCGGCACGGCGTTCTGGAGCCCGATGATGGAATGGATCCAGACCACCCTTGTCGCCGAAGGCATGATGGCAGAGGAGGACCTCGACCTCGTCCAAGTGGTCGACGATCCGGCGCTCGCCGTGGAACTCATCGCCGAAGGCGCCGCCCGCCACCGCAACCCGGGCGGCACCGGCCCGGCTGCGGGGAGCGGCAGCACGCCCACAGGCAGCGGCAGCGGCCCGCGGGCCTGATCGTCCCCGCCCAGCCTTGTCTGGCACCATGGGACCTGTGAGTTTCTTCCTGGTCTTCGTGGCGATCGTGCTGGCCGCCGTCGCCATCCTCCTCGGTACCGACTTGGCCCAGAGAATTTTCCGCCGCCGCGCGGGCGGGCGGGCTTTCGAGGACGGATTCGACGAGCCGGTGGCTTCGCTGCCGCCGGTGCTGCTGCCTGCCGATGCCGAACCCGCAGACCTGGACCGGATCCGCTTCGCCGTCGGCGTGCGTGGCTACCGGATGGACCAGGTGGACCAGGTCCTCGACGAGCTGCGGGACCAGATCGCGCGGAAGGACCGTGAAATTGCCGCGCTCCGGGCGGAACGGGAACGGCCGGAGCGGCCGGATTCGGAACAGGCGGAGCCGGAACGTGTGGAGCGCCCCCGGCGGAACCATCCCCGCGGGGAGCGCCCGCACCGGGATCCGGCGCCGGATCCTGCGCCGTGAACGAAACGGCGCAGGAGAGTCTTAACACTGCCGTCTGGGGCCGGATCGCTGCTGCCGGCAACCGTGCCGCGCGCTGGCCCTGGTGGCTGCAGGTCGGGGGACTGTACGTCGCCGCCCGTCTGGTCAGTGCCTGCATCTTCATGGCCGCGGCGCTGCACCAGGGGGTCAACCCATGGTTTCCGCCCAGGCCGGACTACTGGAACTTCATCAACATCTGGGACG
Organism: Arthrobacter sp. B3I4; assembly: GCF_030816855.1. Taxonomy (NCBI): domain Bacteria; kingdom Bacillati; phylum Actinomycetota; class Actinomycetes; order Micrococcales; family Micrococcaceae; genus Arthrobacter; species Arthrobacter sp. B3I4. Next base: position 1,747,777 of record NZ_JAUSYK010000001.1, read on the forward strand.
CCCGTTGGTACGGAGAAGCGCTCAGCAACGGCTACCCCACCCAGTTGCCGGTCGATGAGGCGGGCAACGTCAAAGAAAACGCGTGGGCGTTCTACCCGCTCTTTCCGCTGCTGGGCCGGTCCCTCAGCGGGCTGACCGGGGCTGCTCCGGCCGCCTCGCTGACAGTCATCGCGATGCTCTCCGGCCTCGCGGCGTCGCTGGTGATCTACCGCCTGTTCCGGCTCAAGTCAGCGCACCGCACGGCACTGTGGGGTTCGGTGTTCTTCTCCGTTTTCCCTGTCGCTCCGGTCCTGCAGGTACCTTACGCAGAGTCGCTAAACCTTCTGCTGCTTGCCGCGGCGCTCCTGATGGTGATGCGCAGGCGCTATCTGTGGGCCATTCCCGTGGTGTTGCTGATGTGCCTGTCCCGGCCCACCGGGGTGCCCTTCGCAGCGATGGCCGGCCTGTTGCTGCTGTGGCGCCTGTACCCGTATCTACGCCTGCGGTTTCAGGGCCTGCCGCGGGCGGGCGGCCCCGTCGCCGAGGAGGTGCCACACAACGCTGCTGAGCTCTGGTCGCTGACAGGCCTGACGGCTGCCGCCGGCCTGGGTGCGCTGCTGTGGCCCGCCATCGCGTGGGCCACCACCGGCGACGTCCAGGCCTACACCAAGACCGAGACCGTCTGGCGCGGCCAGGACCTGGTGCCGTTCAAGCCCTGGTTCGATACCGGGATCCAGCTTTTCGGACCCGGTCTCGGGCTGTTGGCGCCGTTTGTCTTCGTGGCTGCCTTCGCCCTGCTGATGATGTCCAGGCCGGTCGCGGCGCTGGGGGCGGAGCTGCGGCTCTGGTGCATTTGCTACACGGGGTACCTGCTGGTATTCCTGCACCCGCAGACCAGCACTTTCCGGATGCTGCTGCCGCTGTTCCCGCTGGCGCTCAGCGCTGCACTGGTTTCCCGGTCCCGGGCCTACCGCGGGACCGTCGTCGTCATGTTTTTGCTGTTGCAGCTGGTGTGGGTGGTGTGGCTTTGGGCGTGGGCGCAGCTGCCCGGCGGTGGCGACTACCCGCCGTGACGGCGGGCACCTTTTTGGGCCGGGCAACCGGCGTTTCCAACGCGCGGAGAAAGTCCAACGATTAGCTACACGCCCGTAATTACGAGATAATGTCCCTAAGCAAGGAAAACTGAGTATTGAGCCCCGGCGGCTGCCGACACAGCCGCCGGGCGGTTGTTGACTAAGCGGACACAGCCCGGCCGGGCTGGAAAGTCACGGGACTACTAAGGGGGATATTCCTCATGGCGGCTATGAAACCACGCACCGGCGACGGACCTATGGAAGTGACCAAAGAGGGTCGCAGCCTGATCATGCGTGTTCCGCTCGAAGGCGGGGGACGGCTTGTCGTCGAACTCAACGCTGCAGAAGCAACGAACCTGAAGGAATGCCTGGTCGGCGTTACCGAATAGCCTTCGCCTGGCAGGCGCGGGAACGCTTCACCGGGATAAGGGCCCGCTGCCGCCGGCAGCGGGCTCTTCCTTGCCTCCGGCCTATTTCTTGACTGCGACCAGCAGGCCGTCGCCGGTGGGCAGCATCGCGGAGGCGAGGCGCTCGTCGTCGCGGATGGCCTTCCCGATCTGGCGCAGCACCACGGTGGTCGCGTCCCGGGCCGCAGGGTTGGAGACGCGGTCCTTGTCCAGCGCATCGTTGACGATCAGCAGCCCGCCGGACTTCAACAACCGAATGGCCTGTTCCACGTAGCGGGGGTAGTTCGGCTTGTCCGCATCGATGAACACCAGGTCGTAGGCGCCGTCAGTGAGGCGCGGCAGCACGTCGCCGGCGCGGCCGGAGATCGTGCGGGTGCGGTTGGCCGGGCTGCCTGCCTCGTGGAACGCCTCGCGCGCGGCGCGGAGGTGCTCGACGTCGACGTCGATGGTGGTCAGGACGGCCTGCGGGCCAAGCCCGCGGAGGATGCAGACCCCGGACACGCCGGCGCCGGTGCCGATTTCCACCGCGGTCTGCGCCTTGGAGGCGGCAGCAAGGACGGTCAGGACGGCGCCGACGCCGGGTCCGACCGGAGTGACGCCCAGTTCGAAAGACCGTTCGCGCGCGTGCAACAAAACCTCGTCCTCGGCAGGCAGATCTTCTGCGTAGGACCAGCTCGTGGACTTATCGGCGCTCATGGGTATCGCTTTCCGGGCAGGAGGGGAGTGTTTCATACAGCGTACTGGGTCTGGCAGGCTGTTCCGGTGCGGCTTGCGCCGTCGGCGGAAGAGTCCGCAACGTCAGGAATTTCCCAGCTTGTTTTGAAATGATGGATATCCGCTCATCCGCGTGGTGATCGGCGTCGAATTCAGGGTGTAGCAGCTTGCAGCAGCAAGCGCCGTCCAGACGTAACACCATCCGCGAGGGGAGTGGGCAATGTCGGCTCTGGCCGCTGTCCCGGCAACTGATGAGTCCCAGCCCACGGCCGAGGCTGAGTGGGTCCGGCCGACGTGGGAAGAAGTGGTCACCAACCACTCCGCGAAGGTCTACCGGCTGGCGTACCGGCTGACCGGCAACAAGTACGACGCCGAGGACCTCACCCAGGAGGTCTTCGTGCGGGTGTTCCGCTCGCTGGAAAACTTCAAACCGGGCACCCTCGACGGCTGGCTGCACCGCATCACCACCAATCTGTTCCTGGACCAGGCGCGGCGCAAGAGCCGGATCCGCTTCGACGCGCTGGCTGAGGACGCCGAGTCGCGGATCCCGGGCCGCGAGCCCGGCCCGGAGCAGAGCTTCGAGTTCAACAACCTTGACCTGGACGTCCAGGCAGCCCTTGAGGAGCTGCCGCCGGACTTCCGCGCCGCCGTGGTCCTCTGCGACCTGGAGGGCCTGTCCTATGACGAGGTCGCGGTGGCGTTGGGCGTCAAGCTCGGCACCGTCAGGTCCCGGATCCACCGCGGCCGGACGATGCTCCGCGAGAAGCTCGCGCACCGTGACCCCCGCCCGCCACAGACCGCCAAACCAACACTCAAGCCGCGGCTCAAGATGCCCCGGATCGCCGGCCTGCTCTGAACCGGGCGATGGCTCAGCTGAAACATCTACTGCGTGGCCTTTCGTGCAAATATTTCGGCCGTCCGTCACGCCGGGCCCGCCTTGCCGCGGCACTGCTTGCCGGCAAGGCCCACGAGCGGCGCCGGAACCACCTGGAACGCTGTACTGCGTGCCGCGCCCGGCAGCAGCGGGAACGCCAGTATCTGGAGCGGCTGCGCGGCGCGGCGGTCCCGGAAGCCAGTGAAGACCTGACGGCGCGCCTGCTGGCCCGCACCGGGGAACTGGCCACCCGCAGCGACGGTGACTCACCGGCGCCCGCTGCGGTCCAACCGGCCACCCCGGCGCCGGTGCTCAAGCAGCGCCCGGCACCGGTGACTCCGAAGCGCCTGCCGCTAGCCCTCGGAATCGGTGGTGGCGTGGCTGCCGGAGCGCTGCTGCTCGGCGGTGCCGCCTACCTCCTCGGCGCCGAGGTGGCGCCGACGTCCGACGGCGCGTTCGCCTCGGCAGCCGGGGCCGCTTTCCCCGGGCGGATGACGGGCCAGGCGGTGCCTCCCGACAGCGCTTTCGGTTCCGCGTGGAAGCTCAGCGGTGAACCCGACGTCGCGCCCGCCGGGGCCCTCAGCGCCGGGCAGCTCGCCGGGCTCCGCGCCCAGGGCTGGACCTGCCCGGAACTGCGCGAACTCGGTTACCACCTGGTCTGGGCCCGCAGCGGCATCGCCTACGGGACCAAGGTGCTGGAACTGCGGCTCACCGACGGCCGGCACTTCGCCACTGTCCTGGAGCAGCACAGCGGCGACGGCGGACGCCGTTCCGGGCCGGCGGCCGGGCCCGGGCGGGCAGCCGCGGTTCCGGTCAACGTGCTTACCGGCCACCCGGCCTCCGACGACGGCTTCACTGCCGCGCCGCTGGTGCCTGACAAACCGGATACCGCAGCGACGGACGCCGAACAGCCTCAGCCTGCGCCAGCCGAGGGGGTCCTCTGGGTGAACGCCCGGGCGCCGTTCCGGGCCATCTACGCAACACCTGCGGCCACGTTCACCTACGTCTCGGACCTGCCGGACGAGCAGGCCGGCGCCGGCGTCGATGCCCTCGTGCGTTCGCGTCCTACGGCGTCCCCGGCCGCGCCCGGCGGCGGCGCTCTGCCTACCCGGCTGGAACGCGGCCTGCAGCGGCTGGCGGAGCTGCTGGCGCGGTGACCGGACAGTATGGCCCGGGCAGCGGCCGGGCCGCCGGCGCGGCGGGGACGGAAGCCCGATCAAGGGCCTGCTGCAGGCGCTTAGCCGAATCGTTGCGCGCCCGACAGAGAGGGTAATCTTCCTAGAGTGTTTGGAATCAACGGTCCGGAGTTCATACTTCTGCTGATCATCGGCCTATTGGTGATCGGTCCCAGCAGGTTGCCCGAATACACGCAGAAGCTGGCCAACATCGTCAAGGAAGTCCGGCGGATGGCGTCCGGTGCCCGCGAGCAGATCAAGGAAGAAGTCGGCATCGACATCGACGATGTGGACTGGAAGAAATACGACCCCCGGCAGTACGACCCGCGGCGGATCATCAAGGAAGCGCTCCTTGAGGACGACTCCAAGCCGGTCAGCCCCGGAGCGCCCGCCGCTGTCGCAACAGCGGAGGAGCGCCGCCCGGCCCGCGTCGTCGAGCGGCTTCCCGAGGGCCAGCCGGCACCGTTCGACTCCGAGGCCACCTAGGCCCGTAGGCCCGCAACCTGGTTTTCCGGGTCAGCGCGGCTGCAGGCCCAGCCGGACGCCGTTGAGTCCGCGCGGACTGGACGCCAACGTTCCGGCGATGCCTGCCAGCGCCACGGCAGCCGGGCTCTCAGGCCGGCTGAGCACCAGCGGCACACCGGTATCGCCGCCTTCGCGTAGCAGGATATCGAGCGGGATCTGGCCCAGCAGCGGCACGTCGGCACCCGCCGTGACAGAGAGCCGCTCAGCCAGCACGGCACCGCCCCCGCTGCCGAAGAGCTCCATCCGGGCGCCGTCGGGCATTTCCAGATAGGACATGTTTTCCACCACCCCGGCCACGGTTTGGCCGGACTGGGCCGCCATCGTCCCGGCCCGTTCAGCGACGTCGGCGGCGGCGGCCTGCGGAGTGGTGACCACCAGGACCTGCGCCTTCGGCAGCAGCTGCGCCATCGAAATGGCGATGTCGCCGGTGCCGGGCGGCAGGTCCAGGAAGAGCGCGTCCAGGTCGCCGAAATAGACGTCCGTGAGGAACTGCTCGAGGGCGCGGTGCAGCATGGGCCCGCGCCAGGCCACCGGCTTGTTGCCGGAAACGAACATGCCGATCGAGATCACCTTGACCCCGTAGGCCACCGGCGGCAGGATCATGTCGTCGACCTGGGTCGGCGCCTGGTCAATCCCCATCAGCGCCGGCACGGAGAAGCCGTACACGTCGGCGTCGACGATCCCCACGCGCAGTCCCTGGGCGGCGAGGGCGCAGGCGAGGTTGACCGTTACGGATGATTTCCCCACCCCGCCCTTGCCGCTTGCCACCGCATACACCTTGGTCAGGGAGCCCGGCGCGTTGAACGGGATGCTGCGCTGGCCGCCGGGCCCGCGCAGTTGCTCCTTGAGGGCATCGCGCTGTGCCTGGGTCATGACTTTGAGATCAACGTCAACGGCGGTGACCCCGGGTACGGCGGCCAGCGCCGCCTCGCAGTCCCGCGTGATTGTCCCCCGGAGCGGGCAGCCGGCAATGGTCAGCAGCACGGTGATCCGCACCCGGCCGCCGTCGGACACGCGGACGGACTCAACCATGCCGAGTTCGGTAATGGGGCGCCGGAGCTCCGGATCGATGACGGTGGCCAGCGCCGCGTCGACGGCCTGTTCCAGGGCGGAGGCGCCTGCGGGGCGCGGAGGAGTGCTCATAGGGGTACGGCTCAGCTTTCGGGGGAGCGGCGTGGCACGGAGGCGTCTGTGCCCTCCGGCCGGTCGTCGGATGCCGGCGTTGTTGCAGGCTCAACGGTGGTATCGGTGGGGACGCGGGGAATCTGCTGGGTGCGGGGGTTGCGCCTGTCGCGGCGCTCCCGAAGCTTTTCCTTGCCTTTGTCGCGCGTGTTCTCGGCGTCCCCGGCCGCGGAATCGCGGCTGCGAAGGTCCTCCTGCGCATCGACCATGTCCTCGAGCAGGCTCCGGAGCTCGGCCCTGACGTAGTCGCGGGTGGCGACTTCGCGCAGGGCAATCCGCAGCGAGGCCAGCTCCCGGGTGAGGTACTCGGTGTCGGAGAGGTTCCGTTCGGCGCGCTGGCGGTCCTGCTGCAGCGAAACCCGGTCCCGGTCATCCTGGCGGTTTTGGGCGAGCAGCAGCAGCGGGGCGGCGTAGGAGGCCTGCAACGACAACATCAGGGTCAGCAGGGTGTAGCCGAGCGCCTGGGAGTCGAACTGCCAATCCTGGGGCGCAAAGGTGTTCCAGACCAGCCAGAAGACCACAAACACGGTCATGTACACGAGGAACGCCGGCGTGCCCATAAACCGGGCGAAACCCTCCGTGGCGTGCCCGAAGGCGTCCGGGTCGGGGGAGAACTTCGGCAGGATCCGCTGCCGCCCGCTCAGCGGGGTGTCGAGGCTGCCGGTGGTCCGTGCTCCCGGACGGACGGTGGAGTTCCGTGGTGCGCTGTTATCAGCCAATGCGGCCTCCAAGTTTCCTTATCGGGGCGTCGTCCTCGTGGGCGCGCCAGTCATCGGGCAACAGATGATCAAGCACGTCATCAACAGTCACCGCCCCGACAAGCCTGCCGTCGTCGTTGACAACGGGGAGGGAGTTGAGGTTGTACGTCGCCAGGGTGCGGGCCACCTCGCTGATGTGGGCCTGGTCCGAGAGCGGTTCGAGGTTCTTGTCCACCAGGTTGCCCAGCGGCTCCGGCGGCGGGTAGCGCAGCAGCTGCTGGATGTGCACGACGCCGAGGAAGCGGCCCGTGGGGGTTTCCAGCGGCGGGCGGGCGATGAAGATCGAGGAGGCCAGCGCCGGGGACAGTTCCTCGCGCCGGACATGCGCGAGGGCCTCGGCGACGGTCGCTTCCGGGGGGAGGATGACCGGGACCGGGGTCATCAGGCCGCCGGCGGTGTCTTCGTCGTATTCGAGCAGGCGGCGGACGTCCTCGGCGCCTTCAGGTTCCATCAGCTGCAGCAGTTCCTCGGCCTGCGCGCTGGGGAGCTCGGCGAGGAGGTCGGCGGCGTCGTCGGGGTCCATCTCCTCCAGCACGTCGGCGGCGCGCTCGACGTCGAGCGCTGAGAGGATCTCCACCTGATCACCTTCGGGCATTTCCTGCAGCACGTCGGCGAGACGTTCGTCCTGGAGCTCGCTGGCGACCTCAAAGCGGCGCTTGTCGCTCATCTCCTGCAGCGCCTCCGCGAAGTCCGCGGGCTTGAGGTCCTCGTGAGTGGCGACAAACTGGGTGGCTGCCTGGGGTTCGGTGCGCGCACCCTGCTGCGCGTCGGCCCAGTCAATGATCATGGTTTCGTTGCGGCGCAGCCGGCTCAAGGGCGAGAGGGAGTGGCCGCGGCGGACGAAGAGCTTGCTGACGAACCAGTCGCCGGAGCGGTGCCGGTCCATGGCGATGTCCTCGATGGTGGCGTCCCCGCTGCCGTCGGCGAGGGTCACCCGGCGGTCAAACATCTCGGCGACGACGAGGGTTTCCGCCCCGCGTTGTTCGAAGCGGCGCAGGTTTACCAGCCCGGTGCAGATGACCTGGGTCTGGTCAATCGAAGTGATGCGGGTCATCGGCACGAAGACCCGCTTCTTGCCCGGCACCTCGACGACGATGCCCACCACGTGCGGGGCTCCGCGGTTACCGCGGGAGAGCACCACGACGTCGCGCAGCCGGCCCAGACGGTCGCCCAAAGGGTCGAAGACGTCCAGCCCGAGAAGGCGCGCGACAAATACCCGCGAAAGAGTTGTGCTCACTCCTACAGGCTACCGAGTCTGCTCTCTTTTAGCGGAATTTGCAGGCGCTGCCCAGCTCGATGGGCGAGAATGGGCGTATGTCAAACATTTTTGGTGGTCCAAAGGCCGGCGCTCCCGGCGGGGCGGACGAGTCCCGCGCAGTCCCCAAGGGCGACGCCGTCGGTTCCTACAATTCGTACCTGGATGCCCAGAAGGCGGTGGACTACCTCGCGGACCAGCAGTTTCCCGTGCAGCTGGTTTCAATCGTCGGCAACGACCTGAAGATGGTGGAGCGCGTCACCGGCAGGCTCACCTACCCCCGGGTCGCCCTTTCGGGCGCGCTCAGCGGCATGTGGTTCGGCCTGTTCGTCGGGGTCATGCTGTCCTTCTTCTCGACGACGGGCGGCTATTTTTCGATCATCAGCTCGGTGCTGATGGGTGCGGCGTTCTTCATGCTGTTCGGCATCGTCACCTACGCGATGCAGCGGGGCAAGCGTGACTTCACCTCGACCAGCCAGGTGGTGGCGACGAACTACGACGTCGTGGTGGCGTTTGAGGCCGCCCACGAGGCCCGCCGCCTGCTGCACCAGCTGCCGATGACTCCGCAGGACGCCTCGTCTCCGGGCTTCCAGCAGCAGGGCCACCAGCACCAGCCGTTCCAGCAGAGCACCCAGCAGCAGGGCCAGCAGGGTCCGCAGCAGCAGGGCCAGCAGGGCCCGCAGCAGCAGGGCCCGGCACCGGAGCGCCCCGCCGGCTGGAGCGATCCTTACGGTCAGCGTCCGTCCGGTGCTACCGCGCAGCAGCCGGCCCAGGGTCAGCAGCCGGCAGCGCAGGAGCCGGAACCGCAGCAGGTCCGCCCCGCCGCAGTCCGCTACCCGGACCTGCCGGATGGCCGCCCGCAGTACGGCGTCCGGGTCAGTGATGACCGGCGCCAGGAGGACAAGCGCCACGACGCATCCCGCGACGAGGGCGAGCAGCGCTAAAAGCCAGCAGGGCGGGCCGACGCCTTGTGAGACGCCTTAAAAATGGGAGGGCGGCCGGAGTTGTTCCGGCCGCCCTCCCTTTTGCTTTCCAGCGCGCTGCTGTTACTCCTGCCGCAGGGCGTCGACTTCCTGGTAGATGCCCGCCATCCAGGACTCGACGTCGGCGGCCTTGCGCGGCAGCGCGGCGCTGAGGTTGACCGGACCGTCGGCCGTCATCAGGATGTCATCTTCGATCCGGACGCCGATGCCGCGGTATTCGGCCGGGATGCCGAGGTCCTCTTCCTTGAAGTACAGGCCCGGTTCGATGGTGAAGACCATGCCGGGGGTGAGGACACCGTCCAGGTACAGTTCACGCTTGGCCTGCGCGCAGTCGTGCACGTCCAGGCCCAAGTGGTGGCTGGTGCCGTGCGGCATCCAGCGCCGGTGCTGCTGGCCTTCGACGCTGATGGCTTCCTCGACGGAGACCGGGAGCAGGCCCCATTCGGCCAGCCGTTCGGCCAGCACCGTCGTGGCTGCGGTGTGGATGTCGCGGAACTTCGTCCCGGGCTGCGCAGCCGCGAAGCCGGCGTCGGCGGCGTCGAGCACAGCCTCGTAGACCTTCCGCTGGATGTCCGAGAAGCTGCCATTGGCCGGCAGGGTGCGGGTGATGTCCGCGGTGTAGAGGGATTCGGCCTCGACGCCGGCATCCAACAGCAGCAGTTCGCCGGCGTTGATCTTGCCGGTGTTGCGGGTCCAGTGCAGCACGGTGGCGTTGTTGCCGGAGGCTGCGATGGTGTCGTAGCCGAGTTCGTTGCCTTCCTCGCGGGCACGGGCGAAGAAGGCGCCCTCGACGACGCGCTCGCCCCGCTGGTGGGTGAGGGCCCGCGGCAGAGCCTTGACCACTTCGGTGAAGCCCTGGACGGTGGCGTCCACGGCGGTCTTCATCTGCTCGATTTCCCACTCGTCTTTGATCAGGCGCAACTCGGAGAGGGCTTCGCTGAGCTTTTCATCCAGCGCGTCCAGCACACCGAGGTCCAGGTTCTCCGGGTCCTTGGCGGTGTTGTAGCGGGCGGTGTCCACCAGCGCATCAATGTTCTCGTCCACCTTGCGCACCAGCCGGATCGACATGCCGCCGATCTCCGGGGCCCCCACGTTCTTGGTGATGGCCAGCTCAAGTTCGGCCAGGTCCGCAGTCGCCAGACCCAGCTGGGCCTCAAATTCGGCCAGCGTCGGGCGGGCCCCGATCCAGAACTCGCCGGAACGGGAATCGGCGTAGAACTGCTCGGTGTCCCGGCCCGCGAGCGGCCGGAAGTACAGCGTCGCGCGGTGGTGGCCGCCGTCGTCGCCCTTCCCCTCGTCCGAGGGTTCCAGGATGAGCACGGCGTCGGGCTCGTGGTCCACGCCCAGGCCGGTCAGGTGCGCGAAGCCCGAGTGCGGGCGGAAGCGGTAGTCGCAGTCGTTGGAACGGACCTTCAGCGGCCCGGCGGGGATGATTAGGCGTTCACCTTTGAACAGCTCGGAGATGGCGCGGCGGCGGGCGGCTGCATACCCGGCGACGGCGTCCAGCCCGGGAAGCTGCGCCTGGGCCGGCGCCCAGTTGCTGGCCATGAAGGCCTTGAAAGCGTCGGAACTGGGCCGCTGGGAGCGGTTGTTGACGCGCTCTTCGAGGGGCTGGGAAGCGGAGACTTGGGTGTTATCTGCATCGTTCACGCACCCATCGTCTCACCAGCGGCTGGCGATAGGCCAACAAGCCGCCCCGGCGGATCTACTAGGCTGGGCAGGTGAGGATTGACCTGCATGCCCACTCGAATGTTTCCGACGGCACCCAAGCTCCCGCAGCGGTGATCGCGTCCGCTGCCGAGGCCGGCCTCGACGTCGTCGCCCTGACCGACCACGACTCCACCGACGGCTGGGCAGAAGCGGCGGCGGCGGCCCGCAAGCTCGGCCTGGCCATGGTCCCCGGGATGGAGGTGTCCTGCCGGACCAGTGAGGGCATCAGCGTGCACCTGCTCAGCTACCTGCACGACCCGGCGCACCCCGGGCTGCTGGAGGAGATCACCAAGGCCAAAGACGCCCGCTTCACCCGCGCTGAACGCATGGTCAGCCTGCTCGCCGAGGATTACCCGCTGAGCTGGGACGACGTCATCCACCATGTGGCCCCCGGCGCCACCCTCGGCCGGCCGCACATCGCCGACGCCCTCGTCGCCGCCGGCGTCGTCGCCGACCGTACCGAAGCCTTCGACACGATCCTGACTTCGCGCTCCCGCTACTGGGTGCAGCACTATGCGCCGGAGCCCGCGGTCGCCGTCGAACTCGTCCGCGCTGCCGGGGGCGTGCCGGTCTTCGCGCACCCGGTAGCGTCCTCCCGCGGACGGATCGTGGGGGACCGGACCTACCGGGAGATGATCGACGCCGGGCTGGCCGGCCTGGAGGTCGACCACCGGGACAACCCGGAGGAGGGCCGCGCCTTCCTGCGCGGCCTCGCTGAACGGCACGGCCTGCTGATCACCGGGTCCTCCGACTACCACGGGGCCGGGAAGCCCAACCTGTTCGGCGAGAACCTAACCTCCCCGGAGGCGCTGGCCCGGATTGAGGAGCTGGGAACCGGATCCTCCGTGGTGCGCTGATGGAGTGGATCGACCTCCAACTCCTCGCCTCCGTCATCGTCACGCTGTTCGTGATCATGGATCCGCCCGGGACGGTGCCGATTTTCATGTCCCTGACAGCCCAGATGGACGCCCGCGACCGCAACCTGTCGGCCCTTCAGGCGCTGCTGGTGGCCACCGGCGTGATCGTGACCTTCGCCATTTTCGGGCAGTCCATCCTCAACTACATGCACATTTCGCTGGCCGCGCTGCAGGGCGCCGGCGGCCTGCTGCTGGTCCTGATCGCCCTGCAGCTGCTTACCGGTTCCACCGGCGGTGAGGAAAACGCAACGAAGTACAAGAACGTCGCGTTCGTGCCGCTGGGGACGCCGCTGATGGCGGGGCCCGGCGCGATCGTCGCGGTGATGGTGTTCGTCCAGCGCTCCGGCAGCATGTCTCAGTACCTCGCCGTCGGGCTCGGGATTGCTGTGACGCTCGCGTCCCTTTACCTGGCCATGCGGTTCGCCGGCGTCGTGCAGCGCGTCCTGGGGGAGAACGGCGTCGAACTGGTCACTCGGATCGCCGGCCTGCTGCTTTCCGCGATTGCGGTGCAGATGATCGCCGACTCAGTCCACGCCTTCGTCACCAGCTGGACCTGACACACCTCGCCCGACCGGGGTTGCCCCGGCCGGCGCGGGCCGGGCATCCGGCAGCGCGGTGAAGCAGGCGCTCGCCGCCAGCCGTTTGGCCATGACGTCGACCGCGGCCTGGTTCTGGTCCACGCAGACGAACCTGCGGTTGAGCTTGGCCGCCACGGCGCCCAGTGTTCCCGAGCCCGCGAAGAAGTCCAGGCACCAGTCGCCCGGCCGGCTGGACGCGGCCACCACGCGGCGGATCAGGCCCTCCGGCTTTTGCGTCGGATACCCCGTCTTTTCCCTGCCGGTGGGTGAAACGATGGTGTGCCACCAGACATCGGTGGGCAGCTTGCCCAGTTCCCGTTTGGCGGGCGTCACCAGTCCGGGCGCCATGTACGGCTCACGGTCCACCTCGGCGCTGTCGAAATGGTACTTCGCCGGGTTCTTCACGTACACGAGGATGTTGTCGTGCTTCGTGGGCCAGCGGAACTTGGCGCGGGCACCGTAGTCGTAGGCCCAGATGATCTCGTTCAGGAAGCATTCCCGGCCGAAGATCGCGTCCAGCATCACCTTGGCGTAGTGCACCTCGCGGTAGTCCAGGTGCAGGTACAGCGTCCCGTTGTCGGCGAGCAGCCGCCAAGCCTCGATGAGCCTCGGCTCCAAAAAGGACCAGTAGTCGCTGAACGCGTCGTCGTAGCTGTGCAGCGCGCCCTTGATGGTGTCGTAGGACCGGCCCTTGAAGCCGACGCGGTCGCCCTCGCCCCCGGCGTTAAGCACCATCTTGGTTTCCTGGCGCTTCTGGACCCGGCCGGTGTTGAAGGGCGGATCCACGTAAATGAGTGTGAAGGCGCCGTCCGGCAGCGTCGGGAGGTACTCCGCGTTGTCCGCGTGAACCACCAGGTTGCTGCCGTCCGGCGCCCAGACGGTGTTAGCCATGAAGCGGGTTAGGCCTCGGTGCCGCGGGCCGGGGCGTTGCCCTGCGTTTCGCCGGCCACGACTTCGCCGTTGCGGCGGCGGGTGCGGGTGCGGCGGCGCGCGCGGGTTGCCCGGTCCACCTCGGCGGGAGCGCTGGCCGGGGCCGCAGCCTGGGTCGTCGCCTCGGCGGGGCCGGCCGCGGTCTCCTTCTCGGGCGAACGACGGCGGCGCTCACCCGAGCGCCCGCTGTCGCGGCTGCCCTCGCGGGAACCGGTCCGGCTGCCCTCGCGGGAACTGGTCCGGCTGCCCTCGCGGGAACCGCTGCGTGCACCGTCACGGCCGCCTTCACGGGAGCCGGTGCGTGCGCCGTCGCGGCCGCTGGGGCGGGCGTTCTTCTTGCCGGTCTCACCGAGGTCTTCGAGGACCTCGGCGTTGACGCCGGCCAGCACGCGCTTGTCGCGGGGCAGGCGGCCTTTGGTGCCCTCAGGGATGTCGAGTTCCTCGAACAGGTGCGGCGAGGAGGAGTACGTCTCCACCGGCTCGGGCACGCTCAGGCCCAGGGCTTTGTTGATCAGGCCCCAGCGCGGCATGTCGTCCCAGTCCACGAAGGTCACGGCGGTGCCCTTGTTGCCTGCACGGCCGGTGCGGCCGACGCGGTGCAGGTAGATCTTCTCGTCCTCGACGCACTGGTAGTTGATCACGTGCGTGACGTCGTCGACGTCGATGCCGCGGGCGGCGACGTCGGTGGCGACCAGCACATCCACTTTGTTGTTGCGGAAGGCGCGCAGGGCCTGCTCACGGGCGCCCTGGCCGAGATCACCGTGGATCGCGGCCGCCGCGAAGCCGCGGTCGACGAGCTCCTCGGCGACCTTGGCGGCGGTGCGCTTGGTCTTGGTGAAGATGATGGTGCGGCCGCGGCCGCGGGCCTGGAGGATACGGGCAACAACCTCGACCTTGTCCATGCTGTGCGCACGGTAGATCAGCTGGCGGATGTCGCGCTTGGTCAGGCCCTCATCCTCGGGGTCGGCTGCACGGATGTGGGTGGGCTGGGTCATGTAGCGGCGGGCCATCGCGACGACGGGGCCGGGCATGGTCGCGGAGAACAGCAGGGTCTGGCGGACCGCGGGGGTGCCGGCGATGAGGGTCTCCACGTCCGGCAGGAAGCCGAGGTCGAGCATCTCGTCGGCCTCGTCGAGGATGACCATTTTGACGTTCTTCAGGACAAGGTGCTTCTGCTTGTACAGGTCGATCAGGCGGCCGGGCGTGCCGACCACAACTTCGACGCCCTGCTGGAGCGCCTCGACCTGCGGCTCGTAGGCGCGGCCGCCGTAGATGGTGGTAATGCGGGCGTTGCGCTTGCGGGCAGCGTTCTGCAGGTCATTGGCGACCTGGACCGCCAGCTCACGGGTCGGCACGATCACGAGGGCCTGCGGCGCACCAGGCGCCGGCAGCTTGTCAAAGCCGGCGTCGTCACGTCCGATGACGCGCTGCAGGGCGGGAATGCCGAAGCCAAGGGTTTTGCCGGTGCCGGTCTTAGCCTGGCCGATGATGTCTTGGCCGGCGAGTGCGACGGGCAGCGTCATGGCCTGGATCGGGAAGGGGTGGGTGATGCCGGCGTCGGCGAGGGATTCAACAATGTCGGCGCGGACGTTGTAGTCGGCGAAGGTCTTTTCCGCGATTTCGTGCGGGGCTTCGGTCGAGATGATGGTCTCTTCCGGCTCGAGCGTTTCCGTGCCGGATTCGTCGGTCAGAAGCTGGTGCGTGTGCAATTCACTCACAGGGGAGTTTCCTTATTCATTTGGGTTGCGCTGCTTGCTCAACGGGGGCCGGCCGGGGGCCGTTCCGGAGCAGGCTCAGGGGCGCAAGCAGGTCCAGCGGAAGCCGATCGCGGGCTATCTGGTTGCTGGCACTGGGACCAGCGGGTGTGTCTCAAGATCGCGTAGGGGCGGGCTTGTTGAATTCGAAATACTTGGAAATCAACGACCGGGCATCCATTACTACCCTTCCAGTCTAGCTGTTCGGCGTTCGGATCCTCGACCGGACGCGGCGGGCGGCGCGGCACCACCGCCGCCGGGCAGGGCGCCCGGCGACAAAAATCAGCCGACCAGTTCGAGCCGCACCTCCCGCGCCGCGATGTCTGAGGACACCACCCGGACCCGGACCTGGGTGCCGGACTGCAGCTCGCCGGGGCAGCGGGCGGTGACGGCGGGCTCAGCAATCTGCACGATCCCGGAAGGACCATTGCCGTTCCCCTTGCCGTTGCCGTTGCTGCTTCCCGTGCCGTTGGCCATGCCGTTTTTGGCGGGTTTGGAGCCGGAGATGACGACGGCGTCGAACTCCTGCCCGATGTGGTTGCTCAGCAGCGCGGCCTCCACCGTGTCCAGGGACAGCCGCTCCAGCTTGGCGGCCAGTTGGTCCGAGGCCGCCATGATGGCCGGCAGCGACGGCAGCGCCTCCCGGGCCCACGCGGGAACCTCGGAGCCGTTGGAAAGGGCCTCGCAGATCACCAGGACGAAACGGTCGATCAGGCGCCGCAGCGGGGCCGTCGAGTGGGCGTACGCCGCGCCGATGGCCGACTGGAGGGCATCCTCGGGGACGTCGCCGTCGAAGGGCGTGTAGCCGGCGCCGCGGAACAGCATGCCGGCCGAGTGCACGATCGCCAGCTGGCGCGGGTCCGTCGGGTCCAGGGTGCGAAGGTACTCCCCGTAACTGATCTGCCCGTCCCACGGCTTGCCCAGGGCGCCGGTCTGGCGCCGGAAGTGCCGCAGCGAGCTCTCGTCCGGGGCTGGCATGGTGCGCAGGATGCCGACCTTGCCTTCAAGCATGAGGCCTGCGGCGGCCATGCCGGTCATCAGCGAGATCTGCGCGTTCCAGTCCTCCACTGGAAGCGGCGGGGCGGCGACGATCCGGTAGCCGCCGT
Source organism: Arthrobacter sp. B3I4 (assembly GCF_030816855.1). Taxonomy (NCBI): domain Bacteria; kingdom Bacillati; phylum Actinomycetota; class Actinomycetes; order Micrococcales; family Micrococcaceae; genus Arthrobacter; species Arthrobacter sp. B3I4. The sequence goes on from NZ_JAUSYK010000001.1 coordinate 1,763,697, forward strand.
CGGGGAGCTGCTCGATTTCCTGGTCCGGCATGTTCAGGCTCGCTCCGCCGCGCAGCCGCTCCAGTTCCACCCGCTTGCTGCCGACCTCCCGGAGCAGCTGAAGCAACGGGTCCGCGGTGCCGCCGTCGAGCTCGGCCTGAACCCCGGCGTAGCTCAGCTTGGCCCGGCTGCGGACCTGCGCTCGCCGCACCAGCACGGTGGTGACCTCGGCGGCGCCGTCCAACTCAAACTCCCAGACGAACGCCGCGCAAAGCTGGCCTGCCAAGAGGCTGCCCGCCGCTTCACTGATCACCTCAGGGTGCAGCGGAATCCTGCCCTCCGGGGTGTAGAACGTCTGCCCGCGTCGGCGGGTCTCGGCGTCGAGGGCACTGCCGGGGGCCACGAAGGAGGGGACATCGGCGATGGCGTAGAAAACCTTATAGCCCTCGCCTGCGCGATCGATGAACAACGCCTGGTCCAGGTCCGTCGAGGACGCCGGGTCGATGGTCACAAAGTCCACATGCGTGAGGTCCAGTTCCGGCAGTTCGTGGCTGGCTACGGCAGCCTCGGCATCCCGGAGCACATCTTCCGGGAACGGTCCCGGCAGCTCCAGGGTGGTGCGCAATGCATTGAGCGCCTGGGCAAGCTGGTTCTGTTGCTGGCGGACGCTTGGCGTCAGGCGATGATGAGACACGAAAATCAGGTTAGCCCGATTTCCGCCAATAGTCTTGAAACATCGGCCCGGGCGGCGGCGAGGGCCGGCGGGCCCGGTCACGGCCGCGCCGGGGGAGCGGGGCCGGCCGGAAGTGCTGCTGCTAGTTCCCGGGGTTTCCGACGGCGTTGGCAGCGCCGGACGCGGTGGCCGCAGCGGCAGTTGCGTCTGCCCCGGCGTCGAGTGCGGCGAGCAGCGCCCGCGCCGCGCCTTCCGGGTCAGCGGCCTCGGTGATGGCCCGGACCACCACGACGCGCCGGGCGCCCGCCTCGACCACCTGTTCCACGTTGGTGAGGTCAATGCCGCCGATCGCGAACCACGGCACCACCCCGGGAACCCGTCCGGCGTCGCCGCCCTCGGCCCGTGCGATCGCCTCCGCGGCGTAGCGCACCAGCTCCAGCCCGACGGCGGCCCGGCCCGGCTTCGTCGGGGTGGCCCACACCGGCCCCACGCAGAAGTAGTCGAGCCCGCGCCGGCCCGGTGCCGCGGCGATGGCGGCGTCAACCTGGTCCGGGCTGTGCGTGGACATGCCGATTACAGTGCCCTTGCCCAGGAAATCCCGGGCGGCGGCGAAGGGGATGTCCCGTTGTCCGACGTGGAACACCGGTGCGTGGGAGAGCGAAGCGATATCTGCACGGTCGTTGACCGCCCAGAGCCGGCCGTGCCGGGCCGCCGCCGCATGCAGCACCTTCAGCAGTTCAAGCTCCTCGGCGGCCTCCAGGGACTTGTCCCGCAACTGGATGATGTCAACGCCGCCGGCAAAAGCAGCATCGACGAAGTCTTCAAAGTCGCCGCGCTCCTTCCGGCCATCGGTGCACAGGTACAGGCGGGCGGTGGTGTGGAGGTCCTGGCTCATGGTCTAAGGGTAGTTCCTCTACACTGGGCGGATACTGCGGGAGCCCGCGCAGCCTTTCCACGGCGCCGGGCTGAGAGGGCATCAGAGCCGACCGCTTGACCTGATCCGGTTAGTACCGGCGTAGGGAAGGAAGCCATGGTCCCACCATCCGCCACACCCACCGGACACTGCGACGTCGTCGTCATTGGCGGCGGAGTGGTCGGCTGCGGCATTGCCTGGGAGGCCCTCCGGTCCGGCCGCTCCGTCGCACTGGTTGACGACGCGCCTGGCGCCGGGGCCAGCTGGGCCGCCGCCGGCATGCTCGCGCCGGTCAGCGAACTCCATTACCAGGAGGAGGAGCTGCTGGCCCTGATGCTGGAAGCCGCCCGGCTCTGGCCCGGCTTCGCCGCGGCCCTGGCAGCCGGCGCCGACGGCCACCCGGACGGCGGCGCCGGCGCGGGGGACACCGGGTATCTCACGACGCCGACCCTCGCCGTCGGGGCGGACGCCGCCGACCGCCGGGCGCTCGAGGACCTGCGAATCGTGCAACAGGCTTCCGGTCTTGGCGTTGAACCGCTGACGGTCCGTCAGGCGCGCGGGCGCGAACCGCTGCTGAGCCCCGGAATCTCCTGCGCCTTCGACATCCCGGCCGACCACCAAGTGGACCCGCGCACGCTGCTGACCCGGATCGGCGAGCTGCTGGCGGCGAGCAGCCGGTATACCGGCGTGCGGCGGCGGGCAGCCGGACTGCTCTGGGAAGACGGACACGTGGCCGGCATAGAGCTGGAGGGCGGCGGGGAAATCCGGGCCGGTGAAACGATCGTGGCCAACGGACTCGGAGCGGCAGACCTGCAGGGTCTTCCCGAGGGACTGCGGCTGCCGCTGCGGCCTGTCTACGGGGACATCCTGCGTCTTCGGGTGCCGCAACGGCTTAGGCCCCTGCTGCGCTCCACCGTCCGCGGCTTGGTCCGCGGCGTCCCGGTCTACATCGTCCCGCGCGGGGACGGCACCGTCGTGATCGGCGCCACCCAGCGGGAGGACGCGCCGGCGGACCCGACGGCAGTGTCCGCGGGAGGCGTCTATCAGCTGCTGCGCGATGCACAGCAGCTGGTCCCGGCCGTCGCGGAACTGGAACTGCTTGAAGCCACGGCGCGGGCGCGGCCAGGCACTCCGGACAACGCCCCGCTGCTGGGCAGGATGGCCCAATCCCCGGGCGGGCCCGAGTGCGGGGGGCTAATCATTGCCACCGGCTTCTTCCGCCACGGGGTGCTCCTCACCCCGGCGGCCGCCGTCATCTGCCGCCAACTGCTCGACGGGACGCCGGATCCGCGCTGGGCCGCCTTCCGCCCGGACCGCTTCTCCGGTCAGGCAATCCCCGCTCAGGCCATCTCCGCTCAGGCCTTCTCCGCACGCGGTTTCTCCAGTGCCGGCGCAGCAGGGGCAAATATCTCCACGACAGACAGGGAACCAGCATGAACATCAGGCTCAACGGAGCACAGCACGCCGTCGCCCAGGGTGCCACCGTCGGCGCCCTCGTCAGCGGGGTCACCGGCAGGCCGCTGTCCTCCGACGGGCAGGCTACCGACGGCCGGAAACTCGGCGTCGCCGTCGCCCGCAATGCCGAGGTTGTGCCGCGCAGCCAGTGGCACGTGACCGCGCTCGCCGAGGGCGACGACGTCGAACTCGTCACCGCAGTACAGGGAGGATGAACGCCATGGAGGAAACAACGCTGGCTGCAGCAGAGCCGAACGCTGCAGAGCCGAACGCTGCAGGGCCGAGCACAGGACAGCAGCTGCGTCGGGACCCGCTGACGGTCGACGGTGTGGAACTGGGTTCCCGCCTGATTATGGGCACCGGCGGCGCGCCAAGCCTGGACGGCCTCGGCGCCGCGCTGGCGGCGTCCGGAACCGAACTCACCACCGTGGCCATGCGCCGCTACTCGCCGGCCGAGAGCGGTTCATTGTTCCAGCTGCTCGCAGAGCGCAGTATCCGGGTGCTGCCCAACACCGCCGGCTGCTTCACCGCCCGGGACGCCGTCCTGACCGCCGAGCTGGCCCGCGAAGCGCTGGAGACGGACTGGGTGAAGCTTGAGGTGATCGCGGACGAGCACACCCTGCTGCCGGATGCCGTGGAGCTCGTGGAGGCAACCGAACAGCTCGTGGGGCGCGGCTTCAAGGTCTTCGCCTATACGAACGACGACCCGGTGCTGGCCCTGCGGCTGGAGCACCTCGGCGCCACCGCGGTGATGCCGCTGGGCGCGCCGATCGGGACCGGCCTGGGCATCCTAAACCCGCACAACATCGAACTGATCGTCTCCCGGGCATCAGTTCCGGTGGTGCTCGACGCCGGCATCGGCACGGCGTCCGACGCCGCCCTTGCGATGGAGCTGGGCTGCGACGCCGTGCTGCTCGCCACCGCGGTGACCCGGGCCCAGGATCCGACCCTGATGGGCGAGGCCTTCAAACATGCCGTAGCCGCGGGGCGGCTCGCGCGGCTCGCCGGCCGGATCCCGCGCAGGGAGCACGCCCTCGCCTCGTCCGCGATGGAGGGCCGGGCCGAGTTCCTCTAAACGGTTCGAGGGCCGCCGCCTGGGAGCCGGCCCTCGACAATCCGGGGGCGGGACTCCTACCGTGGAACCATGAGCGAGATCCCCGCGGGAGGCGGACCGGACCCCGACGCCGCCGACATCAAAGGTAAAGGCCAAGGCAAAGGCCTTGACGCCGATGCGTTCTCGCCGGTCATCGATCCTGATCTGGTCCCGGCGGAGACGCCAGCGGATGACGAAGCGAAACGCGCCGCAGAGCCGAGTTCCCCTGACCTGGAGGACCGCCCCGGGGACTGACCAACGCCGGGCATTTATGCACTGTTGAAGAATTAGTCCAGTGTCTATTCTGTTGCCTACGACCGCGGTGACACGCGGCCGGCAGACCGCCGGCACGTCCCGGGAACCCTTCCCGCCCCGGAGGTCCGTCCCGTCGAGGAGGCGTCGATGTCCAGTCCCGATGTTGCAACGCGGGGGCCGGCCAGGCCAGGTCCCTATGTGATTTCCGGAATCCTCTTGCTGGTCGCCATCGTGGTTCCGTTGTTTGTGCCCGCGTATTCGTTCGATGAACCGCGGCTGGCCGGTATCCCGTTCTTCTACTGGTACCAGATGGCCTGGATCCCTGTCACGGCAGCCCTGGTAGGGATCTCCTACTGGCTCGTCACGAAGGAGGACCGCCGCCGGCGCGACGCCGTCCGCGGCCTGGCCGGTGCGGGGGAGGGGCGATGACCGCGGCCCTGGCGCCGCTGGCAACACCGGACCGTCCGGTCAACGGCGTCGCGCTCGCCATTGTGATCATCCTCTTCGTCCTGGTTGCGGTCCTTGGGTTCTTCGCCGCACGGTGGCGGCGGCACGAAACCACCGGGCTGCACAGCCTGGACGAATGGGGCCTCGGCGGCCGGGGCTTCGGGACCTGGGTAACCTGGTTCCTGCTCGGCGGGGACCTTTACACCGCCTACACGTTCGTGGCCGTTCCCGCGGCGATGTGGGCCACCGGAGCCGTGAGCGGGTTCTTCGCGGTGCCGTACACCATCGTGCTGTACCCCATCGTGTTCCTGCTGATGAGCCGGCTGTGGTCCGTCTCGCACCGGCACGGATTCGTCACGCCGGCGGACTTCATTGGCGGCCGCTACGGCAGCAGGGCACTGACCGTTGCGGTGGCCGTCACCGGCATCGTGGCAACGATGCCCTACATCGCCCTGCAACTGGTGGGCATCAAGGCGGTGCTCACGGTGCTCGGTTTAGGCAGCGCCGAGAACGTGCTGCTGACTGACCTTCCGCTGATCATCGCGTTCGTCGTGCTGGCCGCCTACACGTACACCTCGGGGTTGCGCGCTCCGGCCCTGATCGCCGTCGTCAAGGACCTGCTGATCTACCTGGCGGTGATCGTCGCGGTGATTTACCTGCCGATCAAGTTCGGCGGCTGGGGCCCCATTTTCGACTCCGCCCAGGCGAAGCTGGGGACGGTCAGCCCGGCGACGGGCAAACCGGCGGGCACGTTCATTCCGGGCGCCTCGAGCTATTCGGCCTACTGGACCCTGGCTCTGGGCTCCGCCCTGGCTTTGTTCATGTACCCGCACTCGATCACAGGTGTCCTGGCGACGAAGAGCAGGAACACCATCCGCCGCAACGCTGCGGTGCTGCCCTTGTACTCCCTGATGCTGGGTTTCCTCGCGCTGCTGGGCTACGCGGCCATTTATGCCGGGACCAAGCCCATCGACCTGAACGGTGCCGTCAATCCTCAACTCGTGGTGCCGCAGCTGTTCCTGGATCAGTTCCCGGCCTGGTTCGCCGGCATCGCGCTCGCGGCCATCGCCATCGGGGCACTGGTCCCGGCCGCCATCATGTCCATTGCGGCGGCGAACCTCTTCACCCGGAACATTTACCGTGACCTGATCAGGCCGGATGCCACGCCCCGTCAGGAAGCGAACGTTTCCAAGATCGCGTCCCTGGTGGTGAAGTTCGGTGCGCTGATCTTCGTCATCGCCATGGACCAGTCGGCGGCGATCAACATGCAACTTCTGGGCGGGATCTGGATCCTGCAGACCTTTCCGGCGATCGTGGCCGGACTCTACACCCGGTGGTTCCACCGTTGGGCGCTCTTCATCGGCTGGGCGGCCGGCATCGCGTACGGCACCATCGCGGCCTACAACGTCGTCAACCCGGCCACGAAGGCCCATTTTGGCGGCTCGATCGCGGCTATTCCCGGCACCGACGTGCAGGTCTATATCGCGGTCGTCGCATTTGCTATCAACCTCATCGTCTCGGCGGGGCTGTCCGCGGTCTTCCGTGCGATGAAGGTCCCCGACGGCAAAGACATCACCCGCACGTCCGACTACGGCGCCGACGAGAACGACCCCAAGGTGGCTCAGCTCCAGCGCGAGCATCCGCTCGTCGAACCGGGAGGTCCCACGTACTGACGGCGGGGCAGTAGTGAAAACCCGCCGATAATGAAGCCCCGGCGCGCTGCAAGCGGGGTACTGTGATCCGCATGGAGATGCGCCTTGAGGTCGTACAGGTACCGGTCACGAATGTCGATGCGGCCAAATCGTTCTATACGGACCGGCTGGGGTTCGCCCTGGACCACGACGTCGAATACATCCCGGGCATGCGGGTTGTCCAGCTCACGCCGCCCGGGTCGGCCACCTCGATAGTCATCGGGACCGGAATGAACAGCATGTCCCCGGGAAGTCTGGAAGGCCTGCAACTCGTCGTCCCGGACATGGCGTCCACCCGTGCGGAGCTTCTGGAGCGCGGGGCGGAGATTAGCGAGGTCCAGGACATGGGCGGAATTGCGTTCGCCTATTTTAGTGACCCGGACGGAAACCGCTGGGTGATCCAGGAGTCCACCCCGCCGGCGGTCAAGGACGCTTATCAGCGCTGACGGCCGGGGCTTGGGTAATGTGGTTAAAGCAGTGTGACCACCCGCCCGCCAGGGGGAGTGGCCACCGCTTAGGGCTTGAAAGACTGCTAGAGCCGCAGGATTGCCGTCATCCGGGCGGTGTCTTGCCGGGTCCGGGACCTGCCGAGGTAAAGCACAGCGCCGGCGGCTGCGGCCACGCCGAGCAGCAGGGGCAGCACCCACGGGATCCAAGTCAGGCCGGGCTGGTAGCCGAAGCCGGCCGCCATAAAGACGATCCAGCTCAGCATCCCCACGCCCAGGGCAACCCCGGCGGGAACGGCCGTGCCGTACTTAGCGTGCCGCTTGTCATTGGCCCACACCACGAAACCCGCGGCGACGGTCAGCATGGCCACCACAATGAGGGACAGCACCGGGGCTCCTAGAGGGCGCCGAAACCGACCCGGCGGACCTCTTCGGCGCCGATCTCCACGTAGCCCAGGACGTTCGCCGGAATGATGATCTGGCGGCCCTTCTCATCGGTCAGCCGGAGTTCGGTGCCCTTGGAGAGGGCTTCTCCCACAAGCTTCGCCACCGCGTCAGCGTCCTGGTTCGATTCCAGAGCGATCTCGCGCCCGATGTTCTGAATGCCGATCTTTACTTCCACTGCAAGGCCTCCAAGCCAATCAACGTGTTCAAGTTTTTTCTACGAGGTGTTCTCTATTTGTACTCTAGGACTCTTTGGGGAAGCGGGAGATTCCGCGCCAAGCTAAACGGTAGATCAGGTCGCTGGCCACATCGAGGTCCAGGTCGCCGTCGGTTTCGAGCCAGTATCGGGCACTGACCTGCGCCATCCCGGACAGCCCGCGGCCCAGGAGCTGTGCCTCGAGCAGGGGCAGCTTGGTGTCCTCGGCAATGACCTTCGCGATGGCGTCAGCGAAGGTCTTGTTGAAGGTCTCCAGCCGTGCGCTCACGTCCGGGTCGTTGACCAGGTCTGACTCGAAGACCAGGCGGTGCGCCTGATCGTCGCTGGCGATGAAGTGGTAGTAGGCGCGCATGACGGCCTGGACACGGTCGTCGTTGTCCGTGGTGGAATTCAGGGCGCCCAGCATGAGGTCGGTGAGGGCCGACAGATGGCTGTCCAGCAGGGCCAGGTAAAGCTCCCGTTTGGAGGGGAAGTGCTGGTACAGGACCGGCTTGCTGACACGCGCCGTCTCCGCGATCTCGTCCATCGCGGCGCCGTGGTAGCCGTTGGCCACAAAGACCTCCTGGGCCGCGGCAAGCAGCTGCACCCGGCGCTCGTCGCGCGGCAGACGCGCCGAGCGTTGCGTGCCGCTGCGCGTTTGGCCGGCCGGTTTCCCGTCCTGGCCCCGCTCAACCGGTCCCTGATGAACCACTGTCGGCCTTCTTTCCCTCGCAGTTGCTTCCACTCTACGCGCGGGTAATATGACCCGGCGGCATCTTCGGGCATACATTGAAGTATGGCTTCGAAGTTGACCGAAAACAGCACCCCCGCCACCGTTGCGCAGGCCCCGGGACCGCTGGTCGAACCGGCGGAAGACCTGACTCCGGCCGAGGTGGAACGCTACTCCCGCCACTTGATCATTCCTGAGATAGGGTCGCTCGGGCAACGCCGCCTGAAGAACGCCAAAGTCCTGGTGATCGGCGCCGGCGGTCTCGGTTCGCCCGCCCTGTTGTACCTCGCGGCCGCGGGCGTCGGGACCCTGGGGATCATCGACGACGACGACGTGGACCTGAGCAACCTTCAGCGCCAGGTGATCCACGGGGTGGCCGACGTCGGCCGGCCCAAGATCGAGTCCGCCCGCGATGCAATCGCCGCGCTGAACCCCTTGGTCGACGTCCGGCTCCACAACGTCCGGCTTGATGCCTCCAACGCCCTGGAGCTCTTCGCCGGTTACGACCTCATCCTCGACGGCGCCGACAACTTCGCCACCCGCTACCTCGTCAACGACGCGGCCGCAATCCTCGGCAAGCCCTACGTGTGGGGTTCGATCTTCCGCTTCGACGGTCAGGTCAGTGTCTTTTGGGAGCAGCACGGACCCACCTACCGGGACCTGTACCCGGAGGCGCCGCCCGCCGGCTCCGTTCCCTCCTGCGGGGAAGGCGGGGTCTTCGGCATGCTATGCGCCGCCGTCGGGTCGCTCATGGTGACCGAAGCAGTGAAGCTGATTACCGGCGTCGGACGCTCCCTGCTGGGGCGGGTGGCGTTGTTCGACGCCCTCGGCGGGAGTTGGCGCGAAATCAAGGTCTCCCGCGATCCGGAGGCTTTGCGCATCACGGAATTGACCGACTATGAGGCTTTCTGCGGGATCACCCCGGCCGCGGACGCGGGCACCGAACACACCGTCACCGCAGCCCAGCTCGCCACCATGCTCGCCTCCCGAAAGGCCGGGCTGAAAGACTTTGAACTGGTTGACGTCCGGGAGAGCGGGGAATTCGAGATCGTCCGGATCGACGGTGCCAAGCTGATCCCGCAGGGCAGGATCCTGGCCGGCGAGGCCTGGTCCGAGCTGCCGCAGGACACGGACATCGTCTTCCACTGCAAGGCCGGGACGCGCTCCGCCGCTGTCCTGGCCGCCGCCCGTGCCGCCGGTTACGAGCGGGTCAGCCACCTGGAAGGCGGCATTCTTGCCTGGGTGCGCGAAGTCGAACCGGGCAAACCGGTGTACTGAAAGGCACAGCGATGAGCGATGAGAGCACCCTGACCCCACGGCAAAGGATCGGCTCGTGCTTCGGCCCGCGGTCGACGGCGGCCGAGGTCGTGGCAGGTGTGGACCTGGACGGCAAGACCGCCGTCGTTACCGGCGGCTACTCGGGTCTGGGACTGGAGACAGTCCGGGCACTCGTGTCCGCCGGTGCGCGCGTGATGGTGCCGGCGCGGCGGCCCGGGCACGCCCGCGAGGTGCTTGACGAAGCGGGCCTCAACGGCGTCCAAGTTGCAGAGCTGGACCTGGCTGACCTGCAGAGTGTTCGAGACTTCACCCAGGGTTTCTTGGCATCCGATTACCTTGGCGATGCCCGGAGCCTGGACATCCTGATCAACAACGCCGCCATCATGGCCACCCCGGAGCGGCGCGTCGGCCCGGGCTGGGAAGCACAGTTCGCCACCAACCACCTGGGCCACTTTGCGCTCGCCAACCTGCTCTGGCCCGCGCTGGCAGCGGGAAGTGGTGCACGGGTGGTTGCCTTGTCTTCCACCGGCCACAAGCTCTCGCCGATCCGGTTCGCGGACATTAATTTCGACGCGGGCTACGACAAGTGGAAGGCCTACGGGCAGGCGAAGGCCGCGAATGCGCTGTTTGCCGTGCAGCTCGACGCGCTCGGGAAGAGCGCCGGCGTCCGGGCCTTTGCGGTCCATCCAGGCGGGATCATGACCGAATTGCAGCGCCACCTGCCGCGGGAAGAAATGATTGCCTCGGGTTGGATGGACGCGGACGGCAACATCAACGAGCGGTTCAAGACCCCTGCCCAGGGCGCCGCGACGTCGGTGTGGGCGGCCACCTCGCCACTGCTCGCGGACCTGGGCGGCGTGTACTGCGAGGACTGCGAGATCGCCGAGCCGACGCAGCCAGGCACACCGGAAGCGCGCATCCGGGGAGTGGACGCCCACGCCGTGGACCGCCCGGCAGCGGAGCGCCTCTGGCAGCTGTCTGCTGACCTGACCGGCATCAACGCCTTCGCCTCCGGGCAGGGCTGAACGCAAAGAGCCTCGTAACTTCGGTTGGTGGTGATCGGCTCTGGGGGGTGCCATAGTGGCGGGATGATCAACCAGCAGCAGCTTTGGGACGAAGACGCCGCTCAGCACTACGACACCCCTGAAGAGGGCATGTTCGCCGCCGAGGTGCTCGGCCCCACGGTGGAGGTCCTCGCCGAGCTCGCGGGCGGCGGCCCGGCCGTTGAGTTCGCCATTGGCACGGGTCGTGTTGCCATCCCGCTCTCGGCGGCGGGCGTGAAGGTCAGCGGCATCGAGTTGTCCCACGCGATGATCGCCCGCCTGCGCAAGAAGGTTCACGAGGACCAGATTCCGGTCGTTCAGGGCGACATGACCGAAGCAATGGCCGGGGAGAACTTCTCGCTTGGGTTCTTGGTGTTCAACACCATCTCCAACCTTTTGACCCAGGACGAACAGGTCCGGTGCTTCCAAAACGCCGCCCGCCATCTTGCACCCGGCGGGCGGTTCGTCATTGAACTCTGGGTGCCGCAGCTGCGTTCGCTGCCACCGGGACACGGCGGGACGGTCGAAGTCAGCCAGCCCGGGTATCTCCTGGTGGACACCTACGACGTGCTCCGCCAGCACGTCGTCTCCCACCACGTCCGGTTCGCCCCCGACCTATCGGAGGGGCGGGACGCCCGGATCGGACGGACACCGCATCGCTACATCTGGCCCAGCGAGCTCGACCTGATGGCGCGGCTGGCCGGGTTCGACCTGGAATTCAGATGGGCGGATTGGGACCGCAGCGAATTCACGGAGGATTCCCGCAGCCACGTTTCCGTGTACCGGCTTTCCGCACGCTAGGAGCGGGCTAAGCCGTCTCCCGCTTGCCCTCGCCGGCAGGCCGGGCGCCGTGGTCCACCGGGCATTCCGCTGCGGCCGCACCGGTGGTCCGGGTTGCGGGCTGTTCAACGCTGATGCCATAGACCGCCTCGAGGCCGGCAACGTAGTCCGCCTGCTGGCCGTTCGCGGCGAGCTCGCGGGCCCGGACGGTGGGCACGTGCAGCAGTTGTTTGACCATCCGCCGCAGGGCGAACTCGACTTCCTCGGCCGCCGCGGTGCAGCCGTGGCGGGCGCGCACCTTTTCCATTTCGGCGTCCAGCACGTCCATGGTGTGGCGGCGCAGGGCCACGATAGCCGAGTCCACGGAGCGCGCTTCCCGCTCCTGCTCAAAGGCGGTCGCCGCGCCGGCGACGATGCCGCTTGCCTGGCTCAGGGACTCTGCCTGCTCCTGCGGGGCGGCCAGCCGGACGGACTCCAGGGTAAGCAGCTCCACGCCGTCGAGCTCGGCGACGGCCGGATCAAAGTCATGCGTGAGGGCCAGATCGATCGCGATCAGCGGCCGCGGGGACGCGGAGCGGATCCGGGCCAGTTCTGCTGCTTCGACCCGGTTGTCGGAGCCGCTGCAGCCGATCATCACGTCGGCAGCGGCGACGGCGCCCGGCAGGGAGTCGCTGTTCAGGGCGGTGCCGCCGCGGGTCGCGACGAAACCCTCGGCCCGGCCCGAGGAGGAAAAAACGGAAATGTCGGTGCAACCGCGTTCCCGCAGCAGCGACATCGTGGCCCCGGCGTACGCGCCGGTGCCGAACACGACGACCCTCTTGCTGGACCAGTCCGCGTTCTCGGACAAATCGGTGGCAAGATCCAGGGCAACCGACACAATCGACAGCCCGCGGGACCCGAGCGCGGTCTGCGCGCCCACGTCCTTGGCGGTTTTCGAGGCTGCCTGGAAGAGCCGCACCAGGCCGGAGCTGGCCGTCCCCTCGTGCTGGGCAGTGATCAGGGCGCGCCGGACCTGGCCGGCGATTTCCCGTTCACCGACGACGGCGGAGTCAAGGCCGGAGCTGACCGCAAACAGGTGCCGGCTCACGTCGGGGCCGGTGCGGGTGTTGAAGGCGCGGGAGACGAGCTGCTTGTTGAGCCCGCTGGCCTCGCTGATCTGCGCCACCAGCGCGGCGCGGGCTGCTTCGACGTCGTCCGGGCGGGGAGCCTCGCCGTAGATTTCGAAGCGGTTACAGGTGGAAAGGACCACGGCGCCGGCGACGGCAGGTGATTCGGCGAGGGCGGAGGATGCCAGCCCGGAAGCGCCGGTGCTCAGTTGAGCAACGGTCTCAAGATCGATGTCGGCGTGTGTAGCCACCAGAGAGAAAAGAACCACAGCACGACTAGCATAGCTTTTTCGCGCCTGTGTAGAACAACGTCGGGACGTGGGTCTGCGCACGCCGGGGTGTGATTCACGCCACCGCGGCGGCCGCCGGAGAGCCCGCTGACAGATTGTCGTTATCTTTTGGGGCCCGTTTTCGGCACAATCAAAGGCATGACTCCTAGCGCTGCGGCAACAAACGGCACGGCACACAACGGCACGGCACCCAACAGCCTCGACGCCGGCCACCCTCTGATGGACGGCCGTACCGGCGGTTCGCCGCTTATCACCGCTTACCGCGGCGGGACGCCCTCCCGGCGTCCTGTCTGGTTCATGCGCCAGGCCGGCCGTTCCCTGCCGGAGTACCTGAAAGTACGCGAGGGCGTGGCGATGCTGGACTCCTGCCTGCGCCCGGAGCTCGCTTCCGAGATCACCCTCCAACCGGTGCGCCGGCACGACGTCGATGCCGCTGTCTTCTTCTCGGACATTGTGATTCCGCTCAAGCTGGCCGGGGTCGGGGTGGACATCGTTCCCGGCGTGGGCCCGGTGCTGGAGAAGCCGGTCCGCACTGCCGCCGACGTCGCCGCCCTGCCCGAGCTGACATGGGAAGCCCTAGAGCCGATCCGCGAGGCCGTCCGGCTCACCGTGGCCGAGCTGGGGAGTACCCCGTTGATCGGCTTCGCCGGCGCTCCCTTCACCCTTGCCGCGTACATGGTGGAAGGCAAACCGTCCCGCGACCACCTGGGCCCGCGCACCATGATGCATGCGGACCCGGAAACCTGGACTGCCCTGGCCAACTGGGCCGCGGACGCTTCCGGGCTGTTCCTCCGCGCGCAGCTGGAAGCCGGTGCCTCGGCCGGCCAGCTCTTCGATTCCTGGGCAGGCTCTCTCGGTCTGGCGGACTATCGCCGCTTCGTTGCGCCGGCTTCGGCCCGGGCGCTGGACCACGTCCGGCACCTCGGCGCACCCCTGATCCACTTCGGCACCGGGACCTCGGAGCTGCTCGTGGCGATGCGCGACGTCGGCGTCGACGTGGTCGGCGTCGACTACCGGCTGCCACTGGACGAGGCGAACCGCCGGCTCGGCGGAACCGTGCCGCTGCAGGGCAACATCGACCCGGCCCTGCTTGCCGCGCCGTGGGAGGTCCTCGAAGCCCACGTCCGGGAGGTCATCGCGGCCGGCGCTTCGGCCCCGGGCCACGTGCTGAACCTTGGCCACGGCGTGCCGCCGGAGACCGACCCCGCGGTGCTGACGCGCGTGGTCGAATTGATCCACTCGATCGCCCCGGAGTAAGCACGATGGCCGCCAACGCCGTACCCGCGCCCGGTACGCCGGTCGCCGCGCCGACTGCCGTGGTGGTGGGCGGCGGCATCTCCGGCCTCCTCGCGGCCAGGGAGCTCGCCGGGGCCGGCGTCAGCACCACTGTGCTGGAAGCCACCGGGCAATGGGGCGGCTGCGTCGGCAGCCACGTCGTGGCCGGCCTGACCCTGGACAGCGGGGCGGAATCCTTCGCCACCCGCTCCTCCGCCGTGGCGCACCTCGCCGAAGAACTGGGCCTCGGTCCGCAAATCGTTCCGCCGAACCCGGGCGGGGCATGGGTCCAGCTCCCCGACGGTCCCCGCGAGCTGCCGAAGACCGGCGTGCTGGGCATCCCTGCCAACCCCTTTGACCCGGAGGTTCGGCGTTCCCTGGGCCTCTTCGGTTCCGCCCGCGCGTGGTTCGATGCCGTGCTGCCCGCGTCCGTGGGAACGGCTGCCGAAGCCACCAGCGTCGCGGACCTGGTCCGGGCCCGCATGGGGCGGCGGGTGCTTGACCGGCTCGTCTCGCCCGTCGTCGGGGGAGTGCACTCGGCCGACCCTGCACTGCTCGACGTCGACATGGTGGCCCCCGGATTGCGCGACGGAATCCGGACGCACGGATCGCTGGCCGCGGCGGTCGCCGCCCAGCGCCGGGGCGCTACCGGCGGTTCACAGCCGCCCGGCCGTCAGCAACCCGGCCATCAGCAGCCGGGTCCGCAGAAGGCAGGTTCCGCCGTCGCCGGCCTCCGCGGCGGAATGCATACCCTTGTCACGGCCCTCCTGGCCGAGTTGCAGGGCCATGGCGTTAGCCTGCTCAGCGGCACGCGTGCGGACGCGGTACAACGTCTGCCCGGCGGTTGGCGCGTCACAGCGGGTTCCGACCGTTTCGAGGCCGAACGGCTGGTCGTGGCGGTGGAGGGTCCCGCAGCCGTCACGCTCCTGTCGGACACGCTGCCTGCCCTGTCGGCCCTGCGCCCGGACGCCGGCCCCGACGTACGGCTGGTGACCCTGGTGCTCAACCGTCCCGCCCTCGACGCCGCACCCCGCGGCACCGGCGTGCTGGTCGCTCCACAAAGCCCGGGTTTCCGGGCCAAGGCCCTGACCCACGCCACCGCTAAATGGGTCTGGCTGGCTGAGCAAACACCGCCAGGACAGCATGTCCTGCGGCTCTCCTACGGCCGTGGAGGGGCCCGCCCCGGCCCCGGCCAGGCACGTCCGGAGCCACGCACTGACGAGGAACTCTTCTCCGCCGCGCTTGAGGACGCCTCCGCGCTGCTTGGCGTTCCGCTGTCCCGGACCGACGTCGTGGACTGGGACGTGGTGCGCTGGTCGGGGGCGCTCCCCTTCGCCGCGCTCGGCCACAAGCAGCGGGTAGGGCGGGTCCGGGAACTCTGCGCCGCGGAGCAAAATCTCGCGGTGGTCGGCGGCTGGCTTTCCGGAAACGGCCTCGCGGCCATCGTCGCCGACACTCCCCGGCAGGTGGCGGCGTTGCTGACCTGACGCCTGCCGGGCTTCCTGCCCCCGCGGAGAGCCCGCTAACCGGAAAGCGGCCGTTTCGGCAAATTTTTCCCGCGGATGGTTGGCGGCTAAGGTCGATGACCATGAGCAAGCACGGGCCCGAAATCGTGGCCGCGCCGGCGGCCCAATGGAACCTCCGGCGCGGCGCTTCAGTAGCGGCGTTGGGAACGGCGCTGGCCCTTAGCGCCGGCGTTCCCGCCAGCCAGGCCACGACGCCGGCGCCCAGCCCTGGTACGCCCTCTGCCTCGATCTCCGTCGGAATCGACGACCTGATCGGCGGCCTCACAGATCCGCCATCGCCATCACCCACGTCGGGCACTGCCGGCCCCACCCCCGCCCCCGGCACAGCGCCGCCGACCTCAACCACGCCGGCGCCCTCGCAGACACCGGAGCAGCAGCGGCCGCCGAGGGGGACAGGCTCCCCCTCCGCGCCCGGGACGACGACGGCGGAGCCAGTACCGGCCGCCCCGCAGCCGCCCACAGGGCAACCGACCGGCACGCAGGCGCCCGGGCAGACGAACCCGACTGTGCCGGACGGACCCACGGACGCCGCTACCGGGAACGCCGGGCCGGGAACTCCCGGGCCGGGAACTGCCGGAACGCCGGCCACAGTGGCATCAGTCCCGGGGGCCGCGCCCCGGTACAGCGCCACCGTCACGGCTGGGACAGCCCCTGACACCAGCGCCATGTCGGGCGGATCGATGCGGGCCGCGTCCGCGGTCGAACCTTTCGGTCGGTCCGGGCTGGTGGGGTGGGGCATCTGCCTGGTCGCGGTTTCACTGGGCTCCGCCGCTGCCCTGCTCCGGCTGCGCAGGCTCTAAGCCGCCGCCTGGCGGCGCAGATCACGAGCCGCTGGGTGTTCCTGTGAAATTAATCACTTCTACGCGTTGTAGAAGTTCTCTGTTTCGACTTAGGTCGGGGGAAGGGGGCAGACTGGTATCCATGAGCCACACTTCTGCCGAATCTGTCACCAAAAACGAAGAATCAGCCGAGCAGTTCTTCACGCTCTGGACAGTCTTCAAGCGCTCCGCGGACGTCCTGCGCAGCGGCGACGCCGCCGATGATTTCGAAGCCCTCCTCGGCCGGCTGGCGGAGGACGGCGTCGTCCACCGCGGCAGCTACGACGTCTCCGCGATGCGCGCCGACGCGGACATCATGGTCTGGCTGCACGGCCCGCGGGCCGAAGCCCTGCAGCGCGCGGTGCGCGACATCCGGCGCAGTAAGCTCTTCGCCGGCACCGAAATCGCCTGGTCCGCCATGGGCGTGCACCGCGAGGCCGAGTTCGCCAAAAACCACACCCCGGCGTACTCCCGCGGCGTGGCGCCGGCTGAGTGGCTCTGCGTCTACCCCTTCGTGCGCTCCTACGAGTGGTACCTGCTGCCGGACGCCGAACGCGGGGCCATGCTTCGTGACCACGGCCTGCTGGGCCGTGACTTCCCGCAGGTTATTTCGAACACCGTCTCCTCCTTCGCGCTCGGCGACTGGGAGTGGATCCTGGGCCTCGAAGCCCCGGAACTGGTGGACCTCGTGGACCTCATGCGGCACCTGCGCAGCACCGAAGCCCGCCACCACGTCCGCGAGGAAGTTCCGTTCTACACCGGCCGGCGCGTCAGCGCCGCCGAGGTCGCCGAGGTGCTCGCATGAGCCCGCTGGATCCCCAGGAGACCCCGGAGGCAGTGACGGACATCAACCCGGTCACCGAAGCCGGCCGGATGGCCCCCAAGGATTACGACGCCGTGCTGCTCGCCTCGTTCGGCGGCCCTGAAGGCCAGGAAGATGTCATCCCGTTCCTCCGCAACGTCACCCGCGGCCGCGGCATCCCCGATGAGCGGCTCGAAGAGGTCTCGCACCACTACCGCGCCAACGGCGGCATCAGCCCGATCAACCAGCAGAACCGCGACCTCAAAGCCTCCCTCGAGGCCGAGCTCGCGGGCCGGGGCATCGGCCTGCCGGTCTTCTGGGGCAACCGCAACTGGGATCCCTACATCCCGCAGACCCTGCAGGACATGTACGACGCCGGCCACCGCAAGGTTCTGATGATCACCACCAGCGCGTACTCCTGCTACTCCAGCTGCCGGCAGTACCGCGAAGACATCGGCATGGCACTGACCGAAACCGGCCTGGACGGCAAGCTCGAAGTGGACAAGGTCCGCCAGTACTTCGACCACCCCGGCTTTGTCGAGCCCTTCATCGAAGGCACCGCGGCCGGCCTCGCCGACGTCCGCGCCCAGCTGGAAGCCGCCGGGACCCCGGACGCGCCGCTCCACATCCTCTTCGCCACGCACTCCATCCCGACCCGCGATGCGGAGGCCGCCGGCCGCTCGGAGGGGGAGCCGCGCCAGTTCGAGCAGGACTCCGCCTACGTCGCCCAGCACCTCGCGACCGGCACCGAGGTCATCCGCCGGGTGGAAGCCGAAACCGGACTCACCGCACCGTGGTCTCTCGTGTATCAGTCCCGCTCTGGCGCGCCGCAGGTGCCGTGGCTCGAGCCCGACATCAACGACGCGATTGAAGAACTCGCCGGCCAGGGCGTCAAAGGCGTCGTAATCGTGCCGCTGGGCTTTGTCAGCGACCACATGGAAGTCGTCTGGGACCTCGACACCGAAGCCCTGGAAACCTGCGGCAAGCTGGGCCTGGCCGCCACCCGCGTACCCACGCCGGGAACGCACCGGAAATTCGTCGCCGGGATCGCGGACCTGATCAGCGAGCGGACCAGGTCGAACAACATCGCCGACCGGCCGCACCTGACCAAGCTTGGACCCTGGTACGACGTCTGCCGGCCGGGCTGCTGCGCGAACTTCCGCGGCGAGAAGCCCACGATCGCCGGCGCGGACACCCGTGTCGGGACCGGGCACGACCCGTACCCGGCCGGGGTCGAGGCTGTTGCCGCTGCCGACGGACAGGCCGCGCTGTGACCATCCGGATCGGCACCCGGGCCAGCAAACTCGCCCTCACCCAGACCCAGCAGACCGCGGACCAATTGGCCGCCGTCGGCGGTTTCCCGGTGGAACTCGTGCACGTCCGCACCGACGGCGACATCCTCACCGGCTCACTTTCCCAGATGGGCGGCACCGGAGTCTTCGTGGCGGCGCTGCGTGATGCCCTGCTCCGGGACGTCTGCGACGTCGCCGTCCACTCGCTCAAGGACCTGCCCACCGGTGCCGCCCTTGGCCTGACGCTCGCAGCGACGCCGAAGCGCGTGGACGTGCGCGACGTACTCTGCGCCCGGGACGGGCTCAAACTCGCCGACCTGCCGGCCGGCGCCACTGTGGGCACCGGTTCCCCGCGGCGTGCCGCCCAGTTGCGTGCAGCCCGCCCCGACCTGGTCATCCGCGACATCCGCGGCAACGTCGACACCCGCCTCGGCCGCGTGCCGGGCCTGCCGGGCAACGCGGACAGTGCCGTCGTGGAAGGAAAACCCGGCGACCTCGACGCCGTCGTGCTCGCCGCCGCCGGCCTGCACCGGATCGGCAGGCTCGACGCGGTCACCGAGTTCCTGGAAACCGACGTGATGCTCCCCGCGGCCGGGCAGGGCTCGCTCGCAATCGAATGCCGCACCGCCGATGCGCCCCGCAAGGCCGGATCCACCGAGGGCTCGCAGGGCGTACTGGCCCAGGCGCTGGCAGCCCTGGATGATCCTGACACCAGGCTGGCGGTCACCGCCGAACGCGCCCTCCTGGCTAGGCTCGAAGCCGGTTGCGCGGCCCCGGTCGGCGCCTACGCCTACCGCAAGGGCAGCATGCTGCACCTCGAGGCAGTCGTCTGCGCCGTGGACGGCACCGCAACTGTCCGCGACAAGAAAGCCACCGACGGACTGACCGAAGCCGGTGCCACGCTGCTGGGAATTGAGCTTGCCGAAGCGTTGCTCGCGGCAGGCGCGGCCGACATCGCCGACCTGGCCGCTTCCTGAGCCGGGGTACGCCAGCCTGATGGGACGCCGCAGCGCACACCTCCGGCCGGACGGGGACGCCGGGCCCAGGGTGCTCGAAGGCGCCCGGGTGCTGGTCACCCGCAGCCCGGAGCGGGCCGGGGCGCTGGTGTCCGCGCTGCGTGAGACCGGCGCCGAGCCGCTGCTGCTGCCGCTCATCGACTTCGAACGCGCCTCGGACCAGCATTCACTCGATGTGGCCTTCGACGCCCTCGGCGCCGGAGCCTACTCCTGGCTCGTTATCAGCAGTGTCACCACGGTCCAGGTCCTCCAGGGGATGGCGGCCGATCGCGGCGCTGCCCTCAGTGCCTGGCTGCCCGGCAACCTCCAGGTGGCAGCAATCGGCCCGTCGACGCGCCGGGCACTGGAAGGCCTGGACATCGCCGTGGACCTCGCCCCGGCTGGTCAGCAGTCCGGAGCCGGGCTGCTGGACATCTGGCCGGAGGGCCCGGGCAGCGTGCTGCTTCCGCAGGCCGACATCGCCGACCCGCGGCTGCGCCGGGGACTGGCGGCCCGCGGCGCCTGGGTGCAGGCGGTCACCGCCTACCGGACCGTGGACTACCCTGCGGACCCGGACCGAAGCCTGGCCGGACTGTTCCCCCCGGACGAGCACGGCGCCCCCGTGCTGACCCCGGCCGACGCGAAGGTGGCCCTCGACGCCGGCGAACTGCACGCCATCGTCGCCGCCTCCCCGAGCGCCGCCCGGCGCGTCTGCTCAGCCCTGGCACCGCTGGGCCCCTGCCGCCTTGTCGCGATCGGACGGTCAACGGAGGCCGAGGCCCGGGGTCTGGGCCTCGTCGTCGCCGCGGTCGCCGACGAACCCACCCCTTCCGGCCTTGTCGCGGCCGTTATCGAGGCCCTGGATCCAGGGCACCCCCACTCCACCCCGCCCACCCGCAGACTGTGAAGGACCAGACATGAGCTTCCCGACCCACCGCCCCCGCCGGCTCCGCACCACCCCCGCGATGCGGCGCCTCACTGCCGAATACCGGCTCTCCCCGGCAGAACTGATCCTGCCCGCATTCATCCGCGAGGGCCTCTCGGAACCAAACCCGATCGACTCGATGCCCGGCGTGCAGCAGCACACCACCGACTCGCTCAAACGTGCCGCCGCGGAGGCCGTACAGCTGGGCGTCGGCGGCATCATGCTCTTCGGCGTTCCGGCCCAGCGGGACGCCCGCGGCACAGCCTCGCTGGACCCGGACGGCGTGCTGAACAAGGCCATCCGCGATGTGAAAGCAGAAGTCGGCGACGAGCTGGTCATCATGAGCGACGTCTGCCTCGACGAGTTCACCGACCACGGCCACTGCGGCGTCCTGGATGCGCACGGTTACGTGGACAACGACGCGACCCTCGAGATCTACGGGCAGATGGCCGTCGCACAGGCCGAGGCCGGCGCCCATGTCCTCGGCCCGTCCGGAATGATGGACGGTCAAATCGCCGTGATCCGCCAGGCCCTTGAACAGGCCGGGCACGCCAACACCGCCGTCGTGGCCTACGCCGCCAAGTACGCCTCCGCCTTCTACGGCCCGTTCCGTGAAGCGGTGGATTCGCAACTCACCGGGGACCGGCGCACCTACCAGATGGACGGCGCCAACCGCCGTGAAGCGATCCTCGAGGTGGAACTGGACCTCGAGGAAGGCGCCGACATGGTGATGGTCAAGCCGGCCATGAGCTACCTCGACATCCTCGCCGACGTCGCCGCGATGAGCCCGGTGCCGGTGGCCGCCTACCAGATCTCCGGGGAGTACTCGATGATCGAAGCTGCCGCTGCGAACGTCTGGATCGACCGCCGCGCAGCCATCACCGAATCCGTGCTGGGCATCAAGCGGGCAGGTGCCAACATGGTCCTGACCTACTGGGCGAGCGAACTCGCCGGCTGGCTGAAGGAATCCTGATGACGCGCCCGCCGGTACCCGACCCGGCGTCCGCGCCCAACCCCACCGCCCCGGTGGGACAGGACCGCATCCTCCTGGGCCTGAACACCTTCGGCGACGTCGGCGTATTCCCGGACGGGCACCCGGTTCCGCACGCCCAGGTGCTGCGCCAACTGTTGGAACAGGCTGAGTTGGCGGACCAGGTGGGACTGCACGCCTTCGGGGTGGGGGAGCATCATAGGCGCGACTTCGCCGTCTCCGCGCCCGAGGTCTTCCTTGCCGCCGCGGCCGCGCGGACCAGGAATATCCGCCTCGGCTCCGCTGTCACCGTGCTCAGCTCCGATGACCCCATCCGGGTCTTCCAGCGTTTCGCCACCGTCGACGCGCTCTCCAACGGCCGTGCCGAAGTCATGCTGGGCCGCGGATCCTTCGTGGAATCCTTTCCGCTGTTCGGCCTGGACCTGGCCGACTACGAGGTGCTGTTCGAGGAGAAGCTCGAGCTGTTCGACAAGGTCCGGACCCAGAAGCCGGTCAAGTGGGAGGGCAGGACGCGCCCGGCAATTAACGGGCTCAGCGTCTACCCGCCGTTGGAACACCACCTGCTGCCGGCCTGGATCGGCGTCGGCGGAACCCCCGAATCCGTGCTGCGCTGCGCCGAGTACGGTTATCCGATCATCTTTGCCATAATCGGCGGCCAGCCGCGGTCCTTTGCCCCGCTGGCCGGGCTCTACCGGGAGGCCATGAGCAAATACGACCACCCGATGCAACAAATGGCCACCCACTCGCCGGGCCACGTCGCGGCGTCGGACGAGGAGGCGCGCGAAGGGTTCTTCCCGCATTGGATCGGCCAGCGCAACCAACTCGGCGCCGAGCGCGGCTGGGGCCCGGGCAGCCGCGCCGAGTTCGATTACCTGTGCAGCCCCGAGGGCGCGCTTTACGTCGGTTCGCCGGAGACTGTCGCGGCCAAGATCGCCCTGCTCAAGCAAAACCTGGGCGTGGACCGCTTCGACCTGAAGTACAGCAACGGCACACTGCCGCACGCGGCCATGATGCGCTCCATCGAGCTCTTCGGCACCGAGGTGGCGCCGCGCGTGGACGCCCTGATCGCCGGTCCGCGGACGGCACCCGACCAGCACCTGAAAGAATAGGACCCATGACTTCCAGCCACCCTCGCAACGAGGAACTTTTCGACCGCGCCCGCCGGCTGATGCCGGGCGGCGTTAACTCGCCGGTCCGTGCCTTCGGCTCCGTGGGCGGAACACCGCGCTTCATGGTCTCCGCCAAGGGCCCGTACTTGACCGACGCCGACGGCGCCGAGTACGTCGACCTGGTCTGCTCCTGGGGGCCGGCCCTGCTGGGCCACGCCCACCCGGCTGTGCTCGCGGCCGTCCACGCCGCCGTCGACCGCGGGCTCTCCTTCGGCGCCTCCACCCCGGACGAGGCCAACCTTGCCGCGCTCGTCCAGGAACGCGTCCCCGCGGCAGAACGGGTCCGGATGGTTTCCACCGGCACGGAAGCGACTATGACTGCCATCCGGCTGGCGCGCGGCTACACCGGGCGTGACCTGGTGATCAAATTCGCCGGCTGCTACCACGGCCACCTCGACGGGCTCCTCGCCGCCGCCGGTTCCGGCCTGGCAACGCTCGCGCTGCCCGGCTCCGCCGGTGTCACCGCTGCCACCGCCGCCGAAACCCTGGTGCTGCCCTACAACGACCTCGCCGCCGTCGAGGCCGCCTTCGCCAAGCACGGTGCGAACATCGCTGCGGTCATCACCGAGGCCGCTCCGGCCAACATGGGCGTGGTCACCCCGGGTGAAGGGTTCAACGCCGGCCTGGCCCGGATCACCCGCGACCACGGTGCCCTGCTGATCCTAGATGAGGTCCTTACCGGCTTCCGCACCGGCTACTCGGGATACTGGGGTCTGACCGGCGGGGCGGCCAACGCCGCAGAACCCTGGGCGCCGGACCTCCTGACGTTCGGAAAGGTCATCGGCGGCGGCATGCCGACGGCGGCCCTCGGCGGGCGGGCCGATGTGATGGACTACCTGGCGCCGGTGGGTCCGGTCTACCAGGCGGGCACACTGTCCGGGAACCCGGTGGCGATGGCGGCCGGCGTCGCGACCCTCACCCACGCCACCGAAGAGGTGTACTCCTTCGTGGACGCCCGTTCGCTGGAGCTCTCCGGCGCGCTGTCCTCGGCGCTGGCCGAAGCCGGGGTGGATCACTCGATCCAGCGCGCCGGGAACCTGTTCTCGGTGGCTTTCGGCACGTCGGCCCGCGGCGTGCACAACTACGACGACGCGCAGGGCCAGGAAGCTTTCCGCTACGCGCCGTTCTTCCACTCGATGCTGGACTCCGGCGTGTACCTGCCGCCGTCGGTGTTTGAAGCCTGGTTCCTCTCCGCAGCGCACGACGACGACGCGATGAACCGGATCTTCGACGCTCTGCCGGCCGCCGCCAAGGCTGCCGCCGCAGCCACCGCGTAGGCGCGAGCCAACCGGCGCCTGGGTTAAACACTTTCGGCACCCGCCGTGGCGGGTGCCGAAAGTGCTTTAACCCTGGTTTAGAAGGCCGGAGTCACGTCGCCGTTGGGCCATTCCTTCTGGATGAAGGCTTTGACCTCGGGGGAGTGGAGCAGCTCGTCGAGTTTCTTGATCCGAGCGTCGTCCTTGGAGTCCTCACGCCAGGCGAGGAAGTTCGCGTAGGGGTTGTTGTCCACTGATTCCACTGCAAGGGCGTTCTTGGTGCTCAGGCCGGCCTTGAGGATGAAGTTGCCGTTGATGAGGGCCAGGTCCACCGAGGGGTCCTTCAGGTCATTGATCAGCAGCTCCGGCTGGTTCTCAGAGAACTTCAGCTTCTTCGGGTTCTGGGCGTCGCTGAGCGTCAGCACGGAGGTGTCGTCTTTGATGTCCTTGAGCAGGCCTGAGACCTGGAGGACCTTCAAAGCGCGTACCTGGTTCGACGGGTCGTTCGTGATCGCAACCTTAGCGCCGTCCTTGACGTCCTTGATGTTCTTGACCTTTTCCGAGAACGCGGCGTACGGCTCGATGTGAACGCCTTCACCGTGGCCGAACTTGTACCCCTTGGTCTTCACCTGGTCCTCAAACCAGGGCAGGTGCTGGTAGAAGTTGGCGTCGAGGGATCCATCGCTGAGCGCTGTGTTGGGCGTCTGGTAATCCTCGATTTCCTTGATGTCCAGCTTGAGGCCGGCCTTCGGAGCGAGCTCCTGGTTGACGAACTCGAGGATCTTGGCGTGCGGAACCGGGCTGGCGCCGACTTTAAGGGTGGCGGGCTTGGCCGGGTCCAGGGTCGTGACCTGGGCGCTGGGGGTGGACGAACCACCGCAAGCCGTCAGCGCCAGGGCAGTGACAATGCCGGTGGCCAGGAGGGAGAGTGACTTACGCATCGGATGCGTTCCTTTCAAGAGAGGCGGAAGCCACGGCCGTGCCGTGGTCCGCGCAGATGCAGAGGGCGGCTACCCGCTGCAAGGCTGTGAGGGGTGTCCGGGGCTAGCGGTGGTCGAGGCTGCGCGAGATCCGCTCGCCCGCCAGCTGAATGACTTGGACGAGGACGACGATCAGAACGATGGTGACGATCATGACTGTGACGTCGAAGCGCTGGAAGCCGTAGTTGTAGGCCAGCTTGCCCAGCCCGCCGCCGCCGACCAGGCCGGCCATTGCGGAGTAGCCCACCAGCGTCACCACCGTGGTGGTCGCGGCTGCGACGAGAGCCGGAAGGGATTCTCGCAACATCACCTTGCTGATGACCTGCATGTTCGTCGATCCCATCACCTGAGCGGCATCGATCTTGCCGTGGTGCACGTCGCGCAGGCATGACTCCACGAGGCGGGCAAAGAAGGGGATGGTGCCGATGGATAGTGACACGGAGGCGGCGATCGGTCCCAGGCTGGTTCCCGTCAGCGCGCGCGCCAGCGGGATAAGGGCCACCATCAAGATCGCGAAGGGAATGGACCGGGTGATGTTGACGATGACATCGCTGAGGATCCGGTTGGTGACGGGCATGGGGCGCAACCCGCCAGGTGCCGTGACGTGGAGGAAGACGCCCAGGGGCAGGCCGATCAGCACGGTGAAGAAAGCCGAGATTCCAACCATCTGCAGCGTCTCCACGATCGCTTCGGGAAGGGCTTTGGCCAGCACGGGGTTGCCGAAAAGGTCATTCATTAAAGTGCTCCTTCTTCCGCCGGGGCGGCGACCGCAGGCGCGTGTTTGGCGCTGATGCCGCGCTCGTGAAGGTAGCGCAACACGGCCTCGGAATCGGCGCTCTCGGCGAGCTGGACGCGAAGGTGGCCGAACTGCTGGCCACCGAGCGTCTCGACGCTGCCGGCCAGTACATTGAGGTCCAGATCGAAGTGCCGGGCGACTCCGGTCAGCACCGGTTCCCTGGCGCTTTCGCCGGAGAAGAGAAGTTCCAGGACCGGTCCCCGCTGCAGTGCCCCGTGCAGGGGTTCCGACGGCGGCAGCGGGAGCAGGGCCCGGGCGAGCTTTCCGTCCAGTGCACCCGCGACGTCCTGCAGTGCACCGTGCTCGATGATGCGTCCCCTGGATAGCAGCGAGACGGAGTCGCAGACGCGCTTCACCACGTTCATTTCGTGGGTGATGATCAGCACGGTCAGCTGCAGCCGGCGTGTCAGGTCCTTGATCAAATCTAGGATCTCTTCGGTGGTGGCAGGGTCCAGCGCCGAGGTCGGCTCGTCGCATAGCAGGACCTCGGGATCCGAGGCCAGTGCCCGGGCGATACCTACCCGTTGGCGCTGGCCGCCGGAGAGCTGGGACGGGTAAGCATTCTCAAACCCTTCAAGCCCGACCAGTTTCAACAGTTCTGCCACCCTGGTCCGGGTCTTTTCCTTGGGCGTTTTCACAAGTTCCAGCGGGTGCGCGACGTTGCCTGCCGCTGTCCGCGCATCCATCAGGTTAGCGTGCTGGAAGACCATGCCGATGCGCCGCCGCGCTGCCCGGATCTGCGAGTCGCGAACGGAACTCAGCTCCGTGCCGTCGATGCTGACCGAGCCGGAAGTGGGGCGGTCCAGCAGCGTCAGGCAGCGTACCAGGGTGGACTTGCCCGCCCCGGAGTGTCCGATGATGCCGTGGATCGAGCCTTTGGGCACCGAAAGCGTGACGCCGTCCAGTGCCACGACTTCCTTTCGACCCTGCCGGTAGACCTTTCGGAGGTCGGTAACTGTGATCATTTATCCCTTGACGGTTGCGGTGTGGGCGCGGCATATCGTGCCCGTAGCTGAACTTAATTATCTCAGCGGGGCGGAGCAGCATCCACCTGCGAATCTGGTTCGTCACAAAGGGAATATTGGCGCAGGAAATTCAGTGGGCGCAGTAAACGTCGGGACACGGCATGGCGAGCAGCAACCCCAGCGGAATAAGAGACGCGACCTGAATAGCCTGTTACTGAGTGATCCGGCTGTGATCTCGGTCCCAGCACGATTGCCGTTGCTTCGGGCAGCTCTCCGAGCGGCTAGAAGCCGCCCCGGCTGGCGTCCTCGGGCGGCAGCACCGGCCATTGCCCTTCGATCACGGCGGCCGGTTTGGTCTTGCGCAGGTAGCTCTGGAAGTCTTCGGCCTGGGCGGTGGCCCATTCCACCTGGAGCTGGTGGAGGTGGCTTGCGGGCATCTGCAGTTTCGGGAATTTGCCTGCCATGGCATCAAGGACCCGCAGCGTCGCCAAAGCATCCGCCGCAGAGGTGTGGGCGTTGTCCAGCTCCACGCCGTATTCCTCACACAGGGCAGTGAGCGTCCGCTTGCCCTTGCGGTACCGGTCCACCTGCTTGTTCATGATGTACGGATCCAGAACGGGGAAACGGCGCAGCTGCGGAACGCCGTAGCGCGCCGACTCGGCGGCCAGCACCGTGAAGTCGTAACTGGCGTTGAACGCAATCACCGGCACGCCAGTATCGAACAGTTCCTGCAGGACCGCCGCGAGTTCCCGCGTCACTTCCGCGGCCGGCCGGCCGTCGCGGCGGGCCTGTTCGGTGGTGACGCCGTGGACGTCGCTGGCTTCGGTAGGAATTTCGACTCCCGGGTCGGCCAGCCATTCGTGTTCCTTGATCACCGAGCCGTCGGTATCCACGACCGTCACCGAAGCCGTCACGATCCGCGCGGCGCGGGAGTTCCGGCCGGTCGTTTCCAAGTCGAAGGCCGCGCGGGGGAGGGTATGCCAGGTGCTCATGCCTCAACGCTACCGGCTGGCCCGGACAGTTTTGCGCAAGGACTTGCCCCTTGGGAGGCAGTGCGCGAAGGTAACCTTGATCCATGCGGACGGAGTATGTGGAGGCGGTGCTCGAAGTGGCAGCAATGGTGCCGGCGGGCGCGGCTGTCAGCTACGGGGACATCGCCGAACTGCTCGGCGCGGGAGGCCCGCGGCAGGTCGGATCAGTTCTCAGCCACCACGGCAGTGCGGTTCCCTGGTGGCGCATTCTCAAAGCCAACGGGGACGCCCCGCCCGGGCACGAACACGACGCCCTGGCCCGGTACCTCGCCGAAGGGACACCCCTGCTGGGCAGCTACGCCGAGTTCCAGCGCACCGGGGAAGGCCGCTGGCGGGTGGACCTGATGGCTGCCCGCTGGGCCCCCTCCGAACCCGATTTCGACCGGATCGACGCCATAGCCGAACGGCTCGACCGGCAGCTGCATAAACTGTCTGTCCCCAATGATGAAATGTCTGTGTGAGTAGCTCCAGCCAAACCCGCGTGACCGAGTCAAACACCAGCCAACCAAACTTACGCCTCGTGCCGCCGCGGACACGGCACAGCACAGTCCCGGTGCTCTCGCCGGACCAGCAGGACGCCGTCGACGTCGCTCATGGTTCCGGCCCCGTGCTTGTTCCCGGGGCGCCGGGCACCGGCAAGTCAACGGTTTTGGTAGAGGCGGCCGTCCGCCGGGCAGAGCGGGACGGCCTCGATCCGGAGCGGATGCTCATCCTGGCGCCCGGCCGGCTCGCCGCCGATGCGCTGCGTGACCGCTTCACGGCCCGCCTGGACCGCAGCTTGAGCACGACGCCGGCACGCACCTGGGCGTCATATGCTTTCGATGTGATCCGCCGGGCTAAGGCCGAAGGCGTCCTGCCGCTGCCGCACGCACCGAAACTTCTGTCCGGCCCGGAACAGGACCTCATCATCAAGGAGCTCCTTGAGGGCCATGCCCGTCCCGGTTTTGAACTTCCCTGGCCGGCGGACCTCGATGCCGCCCTGCAGACCCGCGGTTTCCGGCAGGAGGTCCGCCAGCTGTTTGACCGCATCATCGAGTCCGGCCGGACGGCTCCGGACCTGGCTGCCCTCGCTGCACGCTGCGGGCGGCCGGACTGGACCGCCGCCGCTGCCCTGTACGCGGAGTACCGCGACGTCCTGGACCTGCGCATGCCCGAAGCCTTTGACCCTGCCGGCATCATTACGGCGGCGCGGCAGATTTTCCAGGATGCCCCGGAGTTCCTGGCCGCCGAGCGGGACCGGCTCCAGCTGATCCTCGTGGACGATATCCAGGAAGCCAATCCAGCGGTCTTCGAGCTGCTGGCGGACATCGCCGCGGGTAAGGACGCGCTGGTCACCTCCTGCCCGGACACCGTGGTGCAGGGATTCCGCGGCGCACGGCCGGATCTTGTCGCCGAGCTTCCCCGGCTGCTGGCGGCCGGCGGCGCTGTGCTGGAGCGGCCCCTCTGGACCGCGCACCGGCACGCCCCCGCGGTCGCCCGGGCCTGGCAGGCGGTCGCGGAGCGGATCTCGCTGCGCTCGGGCGGTACGTCGGCCCGCCGGCTGGAACAGCCGGACGCCGCAGCCGGCGGAACGGTTGAGGCGCACCTGCTGCCCTCCCCGGTGCACGAACTGCGTTACGTGGCGCAGCGGATCCTGGAGGCCCAGCTCAATGACGGGCGCGAACTGGGCGATATCGCCGTGATCGTGCGCAACGGCGGCCAGCTCAGCCAGCTCCAGCGCCACCTTGCCGGCCAAGGCATCCCGGTCCGGATTCCGGTGGCCGAATCCGCGGTCCGCGACGAGGTCGCGGTGCGCCCCCTGCTGGACGCCTATGCGGTCGCCCTGGATCCGGCCATGCTCACCCCCGAGGCCGCCGTCTCGCTGCTCACCTCCCGGATCGGCGGGGCGACGTCGATTGATCTGCGCCGGCTGCGCCAGA
Source organism: Arthrobacter sp. B3I4 (assembly GCF_030816855.1). NCBI lineage: Bacteria > Bacillati > Actinomycetota > Actinomycetes > Micrococcales > Micrococcaceae > Arthrobacter > Arthrobacter sp. B3I4. The sequence continues at coordinate 1,793,256 of NZ_JAUSYK010000001.1, forward strand.
CGCTGCGCCGCGAGGAGCTGCTGGGCGGGGGCGGCCGCACCAGCGATACGCTGCTGGTCGAGGCGCTGCTGGAGCCGGGTGCTCTGGCGCCCCTTGGCATCGAGGGGCGGCCCGCCCGCCGGGTGGCCCGGATGATCCAGGCAGGCCGTGAGGCAGCGGCAGCGCCGGGCGGCAACGCCGAAACCGTGCTGTGGGCGCTGTGGCACTCCACCGGTCTGGCCGGCCGCTGGACCGAAGCCGCCCTGGCCGGCGGCGCGGCTGGTGCCCGCGCCGACCGGGACTTGGACGCCATGATGGCGCTGTTCCACACAGCAGAACGGTACGTGGACCAGCTGCCGGGGTCAGGTCCGGAACAGTTCCTCGAGTACCTGCTGAGCCAGGAGCTGCCGATGGACACGCTGGCGGCCCGTGCCCAGCTGGAGGACGCGGTGGAACTGATGACGCCCGCCAGCGCGGCAGGCCGCGAGTGGCCGCTCGTGATTGTGCCCGGGCTGCAGGAGGGAGTGTGGCCCAACACCCGGCTGCGCGGGGAGCTGCTGGGCAGCACGGTCTTTGCCGACGCAGTGGAACACGGTGTCGAGTACGCCCTGCAACTCGATCCGCTGAGCCGGCTGCGTGAGATCCGCTACGACGAGCTGCGCAGCTTCTCCACCGCGGTCTCGCGCGCCCAGGAGGTCCTCATCTGTACCGCCGTCTCCTCCGAGGATGAGCAGCCCTCTTCGTTTCTGGACTACGTTTCGCCGCTGGACCCGGACCAGGACCGGCGCGGCTTCACCCCGGTGGAACGGCCGCTGACCCTCCGGGCGCTGGTCGCGGAACTGCGCCAGCACGCCCAGCTTGACGCCGGTTCCGCCGAAGCGGCGGAAGCGGCCGCCGTACTGGGGTCCCTCGCCGCGGCCGAACCGCCCGTGCCCGGCGCCCACCCTGGCAGCTGGTGGGGCCTCGCTCCGCTGTCTTCAACCGACCCGGTGGTGCCGGCCGGCAGCACCGTCTTCGTCTCGCCCTCCAAGGTAGAAACCGTACAGAAGTCGCCGCTGGACTGGTTCGTCCAGGCTGCGGGCGGAGAGGCTGCCACCGACTTCGCCCGCAGCCTCGGAACGCTGGTCCATGCGATCGCCCAGGACCTCCCGGACGCCTCAGGTGGGGAGTACGTTGCGGAACTGGTCAAGCGCTGGCCGGCGCTCGGGATGAAGGACAACTGGGAGGGCAAACTCGACTTCCAGCGGGCCGAGACGATGGTCCGGAAGCTGGCCCAGTATGTCCTGATCATGCGCAGCGAGGGGAGAAGCCTGCTCGGCGTCGAGCGGGACTTCGAAGTGAAGCTGCCCGACGTGGTCCCGGAGGGCGGTCCGGAGGGGGATGAGAACTGGCCGGCGCGGCCTGCCGTGCTCCGCGGGCAAGTCGACAGGCTGGAGATCGACGCCGAGGGCCGCCTGGTCATCGTGGACCTGAAGACCGGCAAACGGCAGCCCGGTAAGGCCGAACTCGAACGGCACCCCCAGCTGGGCGCCTACCAGGCCGCGGTCCTTGCCGGCGGTTTCTCCGGCCCCGACGACGGAACTCCGCTGCTGCCCGGCGGGGCGGTACTGGCCCAGCTCGGCACGGGCACCAAGAGCCCCGGGGTGCAGAGCCAGCCGCCGCTCGACCCCGACGCGAACTGGGCACTGGACCTCGTCGGCGAAGCCGCCCGGATCATGTCCGGCAGCACCTTCGAAGCCCGCCATGACCCGGCCAAGGGCGGGCACGGCGGCCACGGCTGCCGGCTGCCGGAAGTCTGCCCGCTGTGCGCACGCGGAAAGCAGGTCACCGAATGAGCAGCCAGAGTACGGCGTCGGTGGCGCAGGGAACAGCATGGCAGCCCGACCCGCTGCCGCAGACACGCCCGGAGTCCCGGCCCGAGGTCCCGCCCGAGCCGCGGTTCAGCCCCGAGGAGCTCTCGGCGATGCTGGGGGAGAAGAACAGCCCCACCGCCGAGCAGTCGCAGATCATCTCTTCGCCGCTCAGCCCCAGGCTGGTCATCGCGGGGGCCGGTTCAGGAAAGACGGCCACCATGGCGGACCGGGTGGTGTGGCTGGTCGCCAACGGCTGGGTCAGGCCGGAGGAAGTCCTCGGTGTGACCTTCACCCGCAAGGCGGCCGGAGAGCTTGCCACCCGGATCCGGGCCAAGCTTTCCGCCCTCGCACGGATCGCAGCGGCTGACACCGATCACCAGGTGTTCCCGGCCGGGCTGCTCAGCACCGACGCCCTGGAACCCAAGGTCTCCACCTATCACTCCTATGCCAGCGGCATCGTCTCCGACTACGGGCTGCGCCTCGGCGTCGAACGTGACGTCGTATTGCTGGGCGGGGCACAATCCTTCCAGCTGGCGAGCGAGGTCGTGGAAGCCTACGACGGCGATTACCAGCACTTCCGCGCGGCCAAATCCACCCTCGTCAAAGCCGTCATCCAGCTCGCTGGCGAATGCGCCGAGCACCTGCAGGATCCGGGCCAGGTCCGCGGCTGGCTGCTGGACCGGGTGGCCGAGTTTGAGGCGCTGCCGTATGCCGCCACTGCCAAAAAGAATCCCAGCCAGGCCGCGGGGGATCTCAGTGCCATGCTCCGGACGCGGGCCAGCGTCGCGGACATGGTTGGACGCTATGCGGAGGCCAAAAGGGCACGGGGCGCCCTTGATTTCGGTGACCTGGTTGCCCTTGCAGCCCGGGTGGCCAGTGAAATTCCGGTGGCGGCGCAGACCGAACGCCAGCGCTACAAGGTGGTGCTGCTGGACGAATTCCAGGACACTTCCCACGCCCAGCTCGTGCTGTTTTCCCGGCTGTTCGGCGACGGGCACGCCGTCACCGCTGTAGGCGACCCGAACCAGTCAATTTACGGCTTCCGCGGCGCATCCGCCGGACAGCTCTTCCACTTCGTCCGCGAGTTCCCGCTCCGCGTTGACACGGCCGCCGCGGCCGCAGCGGGCGAAGGCGACGGTAACGGCGACGGCAACGGCATCTCAAACGGCGGTCCGTCGAAGTTCGCCGTGGCACCGACGTCGTATCTCACCACGGCGTGGCGCAACGGCCGCAACATCCTCGAGGCGGCCAACGTGATTTCCGCCCCGCTGAGCAGGGCAGCGGCGCAAACGGGCGCTGCTGGTGCCCGGGACACTGCCGTGGCCGTGGACGTCCCGCCGCTGCAGCCGAGCCCGGCCGCCGTGCAGGGCCGCGTCCTGATGGCCCGCTTCGGCACCGACGAGGACGAGGCGGCGGCCATCGCTGCGGACGTGCTGAAGTTCCGTGTCACCGACTTCGACGCCGCCGCGGCGCCGGACGCCGAGCCGCCGGCGATGGCCGTGCTCTGCCGCCGCCGTGCGCAGATGGAGTGCATCCGACGGGAATTCGAGCTGCGCGGGATCCCCTACGAGATCGTAGGCCTCGGCGGGCTGCTGGACACCCCCGAGATCGTCGACCTCGTCGCGACCCTGCGGGTTCTGGCCGACCCGGGCCGTTCGGATTCCCTCATGCGCCTGCTTGCCGGAGCCCGCTGGCGGATCGGGCCCGCGGACCTGATGGCCTTCCGCGACTGGTCGAGCTTCCTGGCCCGGCGCCGGGGCCGGCCGGGTGCTGCCGACGAGGACGAGGACATGGACGCCGCCGAGACGGTGATCGAAGCCGACCTCACCGACGCCGCGAGTCTGGTTGAGGCGCTGGACTGGCTGCCCCGCCCGGACTGGACTTCCGCCAACGGCCGGCGGTTGAGCCCGGCGGCGCTGGAACGGCTCCAGCGGCTCTCCGCCGAGCTCCGGCAACTGCGCAGCTTCATGGGTGATGACCTCAGCACACTCCTCGGCGAGGTGGAACGGTCCATGCTCCTGGACATCGAAGTCGCAGCCCGCCCCGGCATCAGCATCCACCAGGCCCGGCGCAACCTGGACGCCTTCCAGGACGCCGCAGCAGGGTTCCTGCACACCTCGCAGCGGGTCGACGTCCTCGCCTTCCTGGCCTGGCTCGAGGCCGCTGCCGCAGAGGAAAACGGCCTGGACGCGGCGGCGCCGGACGTCAACCACGAAGCGGTCCAGCTCCTGACCGTCCACGCCTCCAAGGGCCTGGAATGGGATGTGGTCTTCGTGCCCGGGCTCAACGCCGGGGCGTTCCCCAGCAGCCGGGACTCGCGCTGGAGCAGCGGATCAGCCGCCCTGCCATGGCCGCTCCGCGGAGACCGGGCCGACCTGCCGCAATGGGACCTCGACCACCCGGACCAGAAGGGCTGGCTAGATGCCGAAAAGGACTTCAAATCCGCGGTCCAAGTCCACGGCGAAGCCGAGGAACGACGGCTCGCCTACGTGGCCTATACCCGGGCGAAGCACGTGCTCTGGGTCTCCAGCGCGGCGTGGGTGGGCTCCCGGGCCGGCCTGGCCGGCATGTCGCCGTTCCTGGCTGAACTCGAGGTCCTGAGTGCGGCCGGGACGGCGGAAATCCATCCGCGGTCGGTCGCGGAGGAGTCCCTGCCGGAGGAGAGTCCTCTCACCAGTGAGGTGGAGCTCGCCCTGTGGCCGTACGACCCGTTGGAGGGCCCCGTGAATCCCCGCACCGGCGCCAGGCTACGGTTGGTGCCGGGCCGCCGCGCCGCGATGGAAGGTGCCGCCTTCCGGGTCCTGGCTCAGCTGGCAGACCCCGACGCCGGGCACCCCGCCGCCCCGGTCCCTGCACGGCCGCTGCGCGGGCAGGCCGCAGGGTGGGCTCAGGAAGCGGCCACCTTGTTGGAGCGGCGCTCCCGGCGGAGGGCGGTCCACGACGTGCATCTACCCGGACACATCTCTGCCTCCACCCTGGTGGACTTGGACGACGACCCGGCCTCCGTGGTCGCCCGGCTGCGGCGTCCGGTCCCGCGTGAACCGGGGATGTCGGCCCGCAAGGGAACGGCGTTCCACGCCTGGGTCGAAGAGTATTTCGGCACCTCCGGAATGCTGGACCTCGGCGAGGCACCCGGATCGGACGACCACATTGATGAGGCCTACGGCCTGGACGCCATGGTGGAGACTTTCCGTCAATCGGAATGGGCGCACCGTGCGCCCGCCCACGTCGAAGTGCCGGTGGAAACCCGGGTTGGTGACGTGGTGGTCCGAGGCCGCATCGACGCCGTTTTCCGGGACGCCGACGGCGGCTGGGACCTAGTGGACTGGAAGACCGGCCGCAGGCCCTCGACGGCCCAGCTCAAAACCAAAGCGGTCCAACTCGCCGTCTACCGGTTGGCATGGTCCCGGCTCAAGGGCGTGCCGCTTGAGCAGGTCCGGGCCGCGTTCTACTACGTCGCCGACGACGCGGTGGTGCGCCCGCACGACCTCGGGTCCGCGGAACGACTTGAGGAGATTATTGCTGCGGCCCTGGGGAGGACAGCAACGAAGTAGCGCCGGAACCGGGGAAGACTACGAAGAACCCTTGGCCGGGACCACCGTCAACGCCGTCGTTGAGGTGTCGTCCGCGGCGGACGGTTTCCGGGGAATCGCGTGAGCTCCGGCCGCCAGCGTCCGGGCGTGCTCGGGCCGCCGTACCTCTGCCGGGGCTTCCTCGTTTTCCGCCGGCGCGGTGCGGGCCGGTGCATCCGCTGCGCCCGACTGGTCTGTTTTTGGTGCCGCGCCGGCGGCGTCGTTCTGCCCTGCGGCAGGGACCACATCCCGGGGGCCCTCGTGGCCGGGGATCTCACCGTCAGTGGCCTCACCGTCAGTGGCCTCACCGTCAGGGACTTCGTCGCGGGGTATCGGGGTGACATGGACGGCTGCGACGGCAGCGCCGGACGTCAGCCGTTCCGCTGCGGAGCGTGGCGCGTCCGGGCCGATCGGCTGGACGGTGACAGCGGGCTGGGCGGTGGCGGCGGGCTGGGCCGTGACGGCCGGCTGGACGGTGGCGGCCGGCACGACGGAGACGGCAGGCTGGGCGGGCTGCGGCAGCGGTTCCACGCTGATCGGCTGGCCGCCGTGCTCCGCGACGTCGTCTGCCAGCGCTGCCAGCATCGATTCGGCTTCGTACACCATGTCCAGGTCGTCTGCGGCGAGGCCCTTCACCAGGTACTGCGCCAGAGCGAACTCGGCGGATAACGCCGCGCGGCGCAGCAGATGGGAGTCCGGCACGTCCCGGCGGCTATCGGAGTACTGTGCGAGCACCGTGTCGACGAAGTCCTGGTCGTTGGAGGCGACCAGCCAGGCCATGTCGTCGGCGGGGTCGCCGATGCGCAGGTCCGTCCAGCCGGTCACGGCGGTGACGCGGTCCCCGTCCACCAGAATGTTGTCCTCATGCAGGTCCCCGTGCACCACGCTGGGGTTGAATCGCCACAGCGACACATCCTCCAGCGCGTGCTCCCAGCGGCGGAGCAGCAACGGCGGGATCTTGCCGGTCGTCGCTGCCTGGTCAAGCTCGTTGAGCCGGCGCTGCCGGAACTCATTCGGCGTGTAACTGGGAAGGTCGGCGTTGCTGACCAGGGAGCGCGGCAGATCGTGGACGGCCGCCAAGGCAGTCCCGATTTCACGGGCCAGCGCAGCGGGGCCGCTGCTGAGTTCCTCGACTGAACGGGTGGCACCGGAAAGGTGGGAGTACACGAAGGTACTCAGCGTGCCCTGCCGGACGGTGCCGGCCACGGTGGGCATCAGGAAGGGAAGCTCGGCCCGGATTCCCGGGGTGAAAGCACGGAGCACCAGGAACTCGGTTTCGAGCCGGGCACTGGCTTCGGCATGCCGCGGCGAGCGCACCCGCCAGCGCTTGCCCTCAGTGTCCAGGAGAAGGGCGGAATCGAAGTCTGCCGGATCGTCGGGGGCAGAGCTCACGGCCGTCGGGGTCAGGCCGGGGACTGCCGCCGTTGCTACCGCTGCCAGTTCGATTGGGTTTCTTCTCACGCTTCCACGGTAGATTGAGCCGCGCCCAAGACGGCGATGCATTGCGGCGAGTCGAAAGATCGTCCAGAAATAGCACCGACGCACTGACCCCAGCGGCCCCACCGGCGACAACGGCCCCAGGGGAGCCGCGGCCTGGCGCCGCCGGCTCCCGTCGTCTGCGCGGCTCATTCGCTGCAAGGACGGCGGCCGCCGCCGACGGTAAATGTCAATTGTCAGCGGGGGTCGGTACGGTGGGTACATGAGTCTTGCGGAGTCAGCAGAATCCGGTGCCGCCCAGAGAAACGGCCTGAATATCGGCCCCAGTGGTGACGGCCAGAACACCGGGCCGAACGGCCGCGGAGAGAGCCTGCCTGCCAACAGCCTCCGCGACACCGTCCTCCCGGTGCGCCCGGCACTGATTGACCGGGGCTCCGCGGCCCGACTGAAACCGGGCATGCTGGAGGATCTGCTGGGATCCGGCGGCGTCCAGGCCATGCTGCTGTCGGGGCGCCAGGCGCTGGTCAGTGGCGACGGGTTGGTTTTCCTCGACGCGGCCGACCTCGCCGCGCGCCTCAAAGGAACCGCCCACGCGCCCGAACAAGTGGTTTACCTCGGCTCCGCGCTGCCCGGGTCGGGTACGGCGGAGGGAACCGAATACGTGCTTTTCATTCTTCCCGAACAGTTCGAGGTGCATGCCGAACCGTTCGAGGAGCGCGTCGACGGCATCCCTGCCGCCGCGCAGTGGGCCGGCTTCCGCGAAGTGGCCAGCCAACTGGACGCCAGGGACACCGCGCTGTTCATAGAGGCCAGCGCCATCGCGAACTGGCATGCCAGCCACACCCACTGCCCGCGCTGCGGCGCCGCCACGGTCCCGGAAGCCGGCGGCTGGGTGCGGCGCTGCCCGTCGGATAATTCAGAGCATTACCCGCGCACTGACCCGGCGATCATCGTCACCGTCGTCGGGCCGGACGACCGGTTGCTGCTGGGCGGCGGCGGGCCGCTCGACGCCCGGAACTACTCGACCCTGGCCGGCTTCGTCGAGCCGGGGGAATCCCTGGAACAGGCAGTGGTCCGCGAAATCGGCGAAGAAGTCGGGGTGCGCGTCACGGCCTGCCAGTACCTCGGCTCCCAGCCCTGGCCCTTCCCGGCGTCGCTGATGCTCGGCTTCACGGCCACGACGGCCGACACGGAGGCCAAGCCCGACGGCGTCGAGGTCACCCGGGCGCGCTGGTTCAGCCGGTCCGAGCTTCAGGAAGCAGTGGCCAGCGGCGACATCGTCATCTCCAGCAAGCTCTCGATCGCGCGGGCCCTGATCGAACACTGGTACGGCGGCGTCATCCATGACCGTCCGGAACTGTGAGCGGCGCCGGTCATGAATGCCTTCCGTCCTGAGTTCCAGCGCCACACGCCGGCGTGCCTCCGAGCACACCGCCCCCGGCGCGGCCCACTCCGCGGCGCCCCAGTCGCGGACCTCCACCAACTGAGCAAGTAGAAGTGAACACAGACATATTCCAGACCAGCGACCTCCCGGCCGGACCGCCCGCAGCAGGTGCGCCGGCCTCTGCACCCTCCGCCCTCGAACTTCCGCCACCGGACAACCGCTCCCTTGAGGAGCGGATCCTCGGAGGTCTCGACGCCGAACAGCGTGAGGTGGCCAGCACCCTGAACGGCCCGATGTGCGTGCTCGCGGGAGCCGGGACCGGTAAGACCCGTGCCATCACGCACCGCATTGCGTACGGCGTGCACTCGGGCGTGTACAGCCCGCAACGGCTCCTGGCCGTCACCTTCACCGCCCGGGCCGCGGCTGAAATGCGCAGCAGGCTCAGGGACCTCGGCGTCGGCAGTGTACAGGCCCGCACTTTCCACGCTGCCGCGCTGCGTCAACTTCAATTCTTCTGGCCCCAGGCCGTCGGCGGCGCCCTTCCGAACCTGCTGGATCACAAGGCGCAAATGATCGCCGAAGCGGCCCGCCGGCTGCGGCTCAGCACCGACCGGGCCTCCATCCGCGACCTTGCCTCCGAAATTGAGTGGGCCAAAGTGTCCATGCTCACCCCCGCCAATTACCTGGAAAAAGCCCAGGGCCGCGGCACGCCCGGCGGCTTCGACCTGACCGCAGTGGCCCGAGTGTTCCAGTCCTACGAAGACGTCAAAACGGACCGCAACGTGATCGACTTCGAGGACGTGCTGCTGATCACCGTAGGCATCCTGCAGGAGGACCCGAAGGTTGCCGCCACCGTCCGGGAGCAGTACCGGCACTTCGTGGTGGACGAATACCAGGACGTTTCGCCGCTGCAGCAGCGGCTCCTCGAGCTCTGGCTGGGCGGCCGCGACGACCTCTGCGTCGTGGGTGACGCGAGCCAGACAATTTATTCCTTCACGGGCGCCTCGCCCAAGCACCTGCTCGGATTCAAGAGCCAGTTCCCCAATGCCACCGTGGTGAAGCTGGTCCGTGACTACCGCTCCACCCCGCAGGTGGTCAAACTGGCCAACGAGCTGCTGGCCGGACGGCGCAGCGGCGGTCCCGTCGCGGACGCGGCCTGGGCTGCGCCGCTGCAGCTTGTGGCGCAGCGGCCGGCCGGGCCCGTGCCGCAGTTCACCGAATGCTCCGACGACGAGGCGGAAGCTGCGACGGTCGCGGTGAAGATCAAGGCATTGCTGGACGCGGGGACTCCGGCGAGCCAGATTGCCGTGCTGTTCCGTACCAATGGCCAGTCGGAAGCCTATGAACAGGCCCTCGCCTCGGCCGGCATCGGGTACCAGCTCCGCGGCGGCGAACGGTTCTTCGCCCGGAAGGAAGTCCGGGACGCGATCCTGCAGCTGCGGGCCGCCACCCGGGCGGTCTCCGAGACCGCCGCGCCGGAGCCGCTGGGCCAGCTGGTCCGCGACATCGTGTCCTCGCTCGGTTACACCGACGCCGCTCCGCACAACGGCGGCGCCCTCCGGGAACGCTGGGAATCGCTCGCAGCTTTGGTGGCGCTTGCCGACGAGCTGGTGGTCAGCAGGGGAGCGCAGTTCAGCCTCGCGGATTTCGTGAACGAACTGCAGGAACGGTCCCTGGCGCAACACGCCCCGACGGTCCAGGGCGTCACCCTTGCGTCCCTGCACGCCGCCAAGGGCCTGGAATGGGAGGCCGTGTTCCTGGTGGGCCTGAGCGAAGGCCTGGTGCCGATTTCCTTCGCGGACACCCCCGAGGCGGTGGATGAGGAACGCCGCCTGCTCTATGTCGGCATCACCCGGGCGAAAGAACACCTGTACCTGTCCTGGTCAACCGCCAGGACCCCGGGGGGCCGGGCCAACCGGAAGCCCTCCCGGTTCCTCGACGGGCTGCGGCCCGACTCGGTGGCCAGCTCCTCGGTCCGCGGCAAGGGAGCGGCCCCGCGCCGCAAGGCAGCCGTTCCGGCGTCGTGCAGGATCTGCGGCAGCATGCTCTCCAGCGGAGCCGAACGGAAGGTGGGCCGGTGCAGCCAGTGCCCGCCAAGCTACGAGGAGCAAACGTTCGAGGCGTTGCGGCAGTGGCGGAAGGAAACCGCGCTGGAGGCCGACGTCCCGGCGTTCGTGGTCTTCACCGACGCGACGCTGACCGCGATCGCCGAAGCGCGGCCGGAATCCCTCGAACAACTCGCCAAGCTGCCCGGCGTCGGCGCATCAAAGCTGGAAAAGTACGGCGAGGCCGTGCTGCTGATCCTGGCCGAGAGTTCCACCCTCTAATGCCCGGCACGGCGAACAGCATCCCGCTGACCACCGCTGACGGTGCCCCCGTCGAGGTCCGCCGGTCGGCCCGCCGGCGCCGGACGGTGGCCGCGTTCTGGGAAAACGGCACCGCCGTCGTTGCGATCCCCGCCCACTTCAGCGGGGCGCAGGAACGCGAGTGGGTGCACCGGATGCTCGAGAAGCTCCGGCTGCAGGGCAACCGCGGCGCCAAGGCCGCCGGCAAGCGCCGCGCCGGCAGCGACGACGAACTGGCAGAACGCGCAGCCGCCCTCTCTGCCCAGTACCTCGCAGGGCGCGCCGTCCCCAGCTCGGTCCGCTGGGTGACAAACCAGAACTCGCGCTGGGGCTCGGCGACGCCGTCGGAGGGAACCATCCGGCTCTCACACAAACTCAGGCCGATGCCCCAGTGGGTGATCGACTATGTCCTGCTGCATGAACTGGCTCACCTGCTGGTGGCCGCCCACAACGCCGCGTTCTGGCGGCTGCTGGCTGCCTACCCGGAGACCGAACGCGCCAAGGCCTTCCTCGAAGGCGTCTCCTTCGCTACCTCCCGCGGACTTCCACCCGCTGCGGACACGGCCGACGGCGCCGACGACGTCGGGCAGGCCGACTGCGCGGACGCCTGATCGCGGGAAAGCCCCCGCCCTGACGGGGAAAGCCCAAAGCCCCACGGGGAAAGCCCTGCCCACGGAAAAGCCCCCGGAAAAGCCCTGACACACGAAAAAGCCCCGGCCCGAACCGAGGTTCGGGCCGGGGCTTTCCGCTGCCGTTCGCTGAGGTGCCGTCAGGCCTTGGGCGTCCCGCCCGAGTCGCCGGCCTCGGGCTCGTCGCCCGCGTCGCCGCCGGACTCACGCTCTTCGTCGCCGTCGCGCTCCTCCCCGGCCCCGTCCGCTCCGGGCGTGTCCGTGTCGAACCCGCCGCTGAGCAGTTTTTGCAGGGCGTCGTCCACCTCGGTGTCACTGGCCTCGGCCAGTTTGCGGCGTTCGCTGAAACCCTTCGGATCGTCCAGGTCCTCGGCGGTGGGCAACAGGTCGGGGTGCTGCCAGATGGCGTCCCGGCCCTCCACACCG